>DBGA01000077.1 GCA_002295325.1 Ruminococcaceae bacterium UBA866
AACTTTCCAACTAATGAAGATTTTATAAATGAAAGACAAGTTTCTCTTATGCAGCTTAAAAACAGTCAATTAAAAGATGATGATCTCCTTGATGATTTTTATAAATTGATTATAAATAATTATGATTATGCTAGTAATATTTTAATACTTGTTTTCTATGACGCTTATGATGTTATTACTAAAACCACTGATAATGCAAGGATAGATGAATCAGAAGATGTATATGAATATGTGTTATGTGCAATATGTCCTGTTTCACTTTCAGATCCCGGTCTTAGATACTCTGAAGGAGAAAACAAAATAAAAGCACGTATTGGAGATTGGATGGTTGATGTCCAAGCTAAAGGCTTTGCTTCTGCTATATTGAGAGAATATTCATAGTATTGCATTTTTGGTAACTGTATGGTATATTATGGTTAAAGCTTAATAGTAAATTTTAGCCGGAAGGAGTGAAAGTTTTTTATGCAAAAGTTATATGAGGTGATTTTAAAATAATTGCATATAGGTTCAAAAGGATTTTTTACGAGTACTTAGTATACTCTTTATTTGTTGTGCCTTTTGAACAACTTTGATTTAACCTTTCAGCCTTAATAGTTAGTATTAGAATTCACGGTACAGGTTAGCGTGTATTTTTTATGCCCAAATATTAGGTATACCACAGTAGGTTAATTTTGCTGTGGTATTTTTATATACTTTTTTGAATAGCTTTAACAAATGAATTTAAGATAATGCGAATTCATTCAGAACTTCATATAACTTTAGGCATCTGAAAATAAANNATAACACAAAATAGACGAGCATTCTGACTTACTTATTTTTTGAAGATGCCTTATCTCAAACTCAAATTAAGCTTTAAAATTTAAGTAAGCTAAAATTTAGCTTACTACAGAAAAGGAGATTTTATGAGTTTAGAAAAGTTAGGATGGGACACATATTTTCAAAATAATTTTGAGCTCTATTTAAGTAATGGGTTCTTTGCTGCAAGAGTCATAGCGCAGCATAAAGGCAACTATATTGTTCGTTCAGAAAAAGGTGACTTTAATAGTAGACTAAGCGGAAAATTTATGTATAATGCAGATGTTAAAAAAGATTATCCTGCAGTTGGAGATTGGGTTGCAATTAAGACCATTAATGATACTGAAGCTATTATATATGCGATATTACCAAGAAAAAGCTACTTTGCTCGTAAACTTGCTATATCAGGCGGAAGAAAAATGAAAAACGGTATACTGATTGGAGGAAATATAGAAGAACAAATTATAGGCTCAAATATAGATATTGCATTTATTGTAAGTGGCCTTGATGATAATTTTAATATAGGTCGAATTGAAAGATATATTACCTTAGTTCTTAGTAGTGGAGCTACACCTGTTATACTGTTAAATAAATGTGATCTTTGCGATAACATACCTGATTATATAGAAAAAATAAATACTATTGCAAAAGGGATAGCTGTACATTCCATAAGTGTTTTAAATAATATCAATATGAATATCTTTGATAAATATTTACGCTGTGGTAAGACCGTAGTATTTCTTGGTTCTTCTGGTGTAGGCAAATCAACAATTGTTAATTACATTTTTGGTGATGAAATACAAAAAACAAATACTATAAGCAGTTCCAATGGTAAAGGCATACACACTACCACAAGTAGCCAGCTTTTACAGCATAGTTCAGGCTGCTCAGTTATTGATACTCCAGGTGTTAGGGAGCTGCAATTATGGGCTGATGAAGATATACTTTCAGAAAGCTTTCAAGATATCTACACCTTGGTAGATCAATGTAAATATAGAGATTGTAAACATGAGAAAGAAGTTGGTTGTGCAGTTAAAAAAGCTATTGAAGATGGAACATTAAGCATTGAAAGATTTAACAGCTACAAAAGCCAATTGAAAGAACTTAAAGCTCTAAAGGGCAGCAAAGAATCATATTATAATAACAGGACAAATAAATTTAATAAAAGAAATATGAAAAGAGGTTAAATTGAATGTTAAAATTAAAGTATTTGTTTGATAATAAAGACTTAGCTCATATGATACTCAAGAATTGGGAGTACGATTATAATGATCCTAACCTATTAGAATATTATAGGATATCTGCAAATGCAGTTTATTTATGTAAGAATCAAGGTAATACTTTTTTTCTTAGATTTACACCTACCGAGGAAAAAGCCAAGGAAAAGATACTTGCTGAACTTGAATTCCTGAGTTATCTGAGAAGTAATGGCTATCCTGCAGTAGAAACTATACTATCTAAGTCCGGCAATGAACTTGAAGTAGTAGACACACCTTGGGGAACATTCTGTGCTGTTGCATTTAAAAAAGCATCTGGTAAACAAATATCAGAAATGCCTTTGACAAAGGATTTAATCTCCGGCTTAGGTAAAGCTTTAGGAAAATTGCATAAACTAAGCAGTGATTTTAACCCAATAAGAGACAAACGAAGTGATTGGAAAGAGACGATGGATTGGATGGAAAATGTATTATTAACTTTTCCAGATGAAATTGCTACTAAAAATGAGCTATCTATACTTAAAGCTTATTTTTCAAAAATACCAACNNATGACTTTGAGCCTGATAACGTATTTTATAATGAAATCACAAAAACCTATAATCCCATAGATTTTGATGATGTGATGTATCATTGGTATGCATTGGATATCGAGCAATCATTAGATAGTATAAGAAGAAATATGCCAGAAGAACAAGCAGAACCTTCGATAAATGAGTTTATTAAGGGTTACCGCTTAGAGTATGATATTTCTGATGAAATGCTTAAATTATTGCCTATTTTCAGAAGATATGCTAATTTATATGGATATGTCCGTATACTTCGCTCCATGGAAGAAAAATGGGACAACGAACCTGATTGGATGATTGATTTGAGAATTAAGCTAAAGAATTTATTAGACCGTAGAAAAGATACCTTTACAATGCCAATTTAATTAATTTTTAAAGGAGTGTATATAGGATTTTTCAGTTATTTTCCTATTACACTCCTTTGAGGTAATCCCTGAATATATTAACTTTTTAACATACCATAATTATATATTGAATTAAATTAAGTTTTACCTAAGTATATCATTGGAAATAACTATGATTATTTACTTGACAAAATATCAATCAAATCCATAATTTGTGGATGTTTAAAGCTTGCTGCAACTTCAATAAAGTTTACAATGCTATGTGATAGAAATTTATTTTTATGATATACAATAGAAAAGGAACGATTCCATGTACAATCTTCATTTTTTAAAACTACGATACTTCCATCCTTAATCTGTTCTTGGACTAATCTCACCGATAAAACCGCTAAGCAGCCTTGTTCAATAACAGCATTGATCATAGCTGTTGGGCAATTTGCCACTACACTTTCTTTAATTGTAATCCCTTGTTTATTTATGTAATTCTCAAACTGTTCTCTTGTTCCACTTCCTTTTTCTCTCATTGCAAATCGTTGATCATTCAGTGTTTCCACTGTAAAGTGGCGATTTTTAGCTAATGGATGATTCTTATTACACACCAATACTAGATAATCATCAACCACTGGAATGCTTACTAAATCCTGACTTTTAACAACACCTTCTACTAGGGCGATATCTATGTTAGCTTTTAACAGTTCTTCTTCAATTGCTTGTGTATTATTCACATAAGAATAGATTTCAACAGTATCATCAATGCGCTCAAATTCTTTAATAATATCGTTGATTAAGCAGCTTCCTACTGTAATTGTTGAACCAATGCGGAATGCTTGTACCTTTGATAACTCTAACATTTTACTTTCTAATTCATCAAATTGCTGTACAACCTGCTTTGAATAATAGAGTAATTTTTTTCCTTCTTCAGTAATAAACAGTTTCTTAGATAAACGTTCAAATAATAAAAACCCATAATGTTCTTCTAATTCCTTTATTATTTGGCTTACTGTTGGTTGTGATAAATAAAACTTTGCTGCTGCAATGCTCATTTTTCCGCTTTCTGCTACCTCAATAAATACACGTAAATGTTTAATAGTCATGTAATCTCACCCTTCTTCTGATATATACCATATCCGGCTTGCATTTCTGACATATATTAGCAAAAGTTCATCAGCTTTTCCTATGATACTAATAAGATATTACCACTTTCATAATATTAACTCAAATGCTATATTTAGAGTAAGGATATGTTAAATAAATGACAAAGGAAGTGATTTTGTGAAAATACTTATTGTTGGTGGTGTCGCTGCTGGTACAAAAGTAGCTGCTAAATTAAAAAGAGAAAATCGTGATTTAGAGATTACCATCTTAGCAAAAAGCAGTGATATTTCATACGCTGGCTGCGGTTTACCATACTATGTTGGAGATTTAATTAATGAACGTTCTGGTCTCATTGTGAACACACCAGAAAGTTTTTTTTCACTTACAGGCGTTAAGGTTTTAACGCAAATGGAAGTAACTAAAGTAAATCAAGTAGAAAAATCTGTGGATGCTTTAAATTTATCTACGAATGAGGCCTCTACATTTACATATGACAAATTAGTAATTGCTTCCGGTGCAAATCCAATCAAGCCAAGCCTTGATGGTGTGGATTTAAAAGGTGTTTACTTTATGAGAACTCCAGAAGATGCAATTTCATTAAGAGATTCTGTAGAAGCAGGAGAAATCAAACGAGCTATCGTTGTTGGTGGTGGCTTCATCGGACTTGAAGTTGCTGAAAATTTAGCATTACAAGACGTTAAAGTATCTGTTCTTGATATGGCAGATCACGTACTTCCAGGTTTCGATCCTGAATTTTGTGAGTATGTAGAAAACCATCTTGCTGATCAGGGTATTATGACTTTTACTAACACTCGCCTTGAAGGTATTCTTGGAGAAGAGAAAGTTGAAAAAGTTAAAACACAAAAACGTGCAATGAAATGTGATGCAGTAATTCTTGCAATGGGTATTCGTGCTAATACTGCTTTCTTAGAAGGCACATCAATTGAGCTTATGCCTAATAAAACAATTAAGGTAAATGAATATTTACAAACAAATGATAAAGACATCTATGCAGTTGGTGACTGTGCTTGCGTAACAAATTCCATTACAAAAGTTCCTGCTTGGTCTNNGGATCTTCTGCAAATATCCAAGGCCGTATTGCAGCGAAAAATATTGTTGGTGGCCACTTAAAATATAATGGTGTATTAGGTACCGGCGTTTGTAAATTACCAGAATTAAATGTAGGCCGTACTGGTTTAACTGAACAACAAGCAAAAGATGCTGGTTTTGATGTTGCTTCTGTTGTAACTGTAGTAGACGATAAAGCACACTACTATCCAGGCGCATCATCATTTATCGTAAAAATGATTGCTGATAAAGAAACTAAGAAATTATTAGGTCTTCAAGTACTTGGTAAAGGTGCCGTTGACAAAATGGTTGATATCGCAGTAACAGCTATTACCACCAATGCTTCCTTAGAAGATATTGAGAATATGGACTTAGCTTATGCTCCACCATTCTCTACAGCAATCCATCCATTCTCTCATACAGTGAATGTATTACTTAACAAAATCAGTGGAGCATTTTCAACAATTACTCCATTTGAATATAAAACTGACAAGCCAGAAGGTTATCAAGTAATTGATGCTTCAATTACTCCTTCTATTACTGGAGCTCCTTATATTGACCTTACAAAAGTGACAGGCCCTGTAGAAGGCTATGGCTTAGATGACAAATTACTCTTAGTTTGTGCCAAAGGTAAACGTGCGTATCTATTACAAAATCGTTTAAAACATTATGGTTACACAAATACTCTTGTACTTGAAGGTGGTTCTACTTTTTCTGAAGTAGAATTATAATACAAATTTTATATAAATGGAGGAATTAACTATGATAACTCAACTTAAAATAACTGCTGAAGATGAAAAAAGAGTTAAAGGAATGGGCTTTTTAAGGAACAGGGGGACTGATTGCTTCTCTGCCAGAATTATAACTGTAAATGGTAAAATAACTGCTGCTCAAAACATATGCTTATCAGAAGCAACAGATTTATATGGAAACGGTGTTGTAACTTTCACAACTCGTCTTACAGTTGAATGTCAAGGAATTCACTATGATAACATCGAAAAATTCCAAGAATACATTGCAAAAGAAGGCTTAGTAACTGGTGGTACTGGTTCTAAAGTTCGTCCAGTTGTAAGTTGTAAAGGTACTACTTGCCAATATGGTTTAATCGATACATTTGGTCTCTCAGAAGAAATTCATGAAAGATTCTACAACGGATATGCAAAGGTTAAATTACCACACAAATTTAAAATCGCAGTAGGTGGATGTCCAAATAACTGTGTAAAACCAGACTTAAATGACATCGGTATTATTGGCCAAAGAATCCCTAACTATGATGAAGATAGTTGTAATGGATGTAAAAAATGTAGTGTTGAAGAAGCATGTCCAATAAAAGTTGCTAAACTTAAAGATGGTATCTTAGAAATTGATAAAGACCTTTGCAACAACTGCGGGCGTTGTGTTGGTAAATGTCACTTCGACTGTATTGAAGATGGTACTACGGGATACAAAATCTACATTGGGGGTAGATGGGGTAAAAGTATTGCTCAGGGAGTTCCACTAAGCAAGGTATTTACAACAAAAGAAGAAGCATTAGGAGTAGTGGAAAAATTAATCTTACTTTACAGAGAACAAGGACAAACTGGAGAACGTTTATCTCAAACAATCGAGCGTATCGGCTTTGAAGTAATTGAAAAAGAATTACTTTCAGATGATATTTGGGCACGTAAACAAGAGATTTTAGATTCAAAACTTCACTTAGTTGGCGGTGCTACTTGCTAATTCAAAGCATCTAGATCCATAGCATTAAGGCACGTGAAAATAAATAATAGACCAAAGATTCGAAGTATATTTGTCACGAGACAAGGAGTTAAAATCCTGTCATAGTGGCGCTATGACAGGATTTTAACGACGCAGTATTCGTGGCAAATAGGCGAGAAAACTGATCTATTATTTATTTGATAGTGCCTAAAATAAATCAACTGGTTATAAGCTTAAAAACCACCTTAAAAGGGTTCTATCCAATGCCATATGAAACCCTTTTAAGGTAGTAATAAAGTTTAGGCATCTTCAAAAAATAAATA
>DBGA01000012.1:0-31694 GCA_002295325.1 Ruminococcaceae bacterium UBA866
TTATCAAGAGTTAGTATCCGCATGCTTCGACACTATAATCATATTGGATTGTTAATTCCTGAAAGTGTAGATGAATTCAGCGGTTATAGACATTACAGTGAAAAGCAATTACCAATGGCAAACAGAATTCAAGCATTGAAAAACATGGGGTTTAGTCTTGCTGTCATTACTAAGATGCTAAAGGAGTATAGTGATACAGAATTGCTTAAAAAATATCTTCAACTTAAGTATGAAGAGATAAGTGAACAAGCCCAAAACACAAATAGGCAGCTGATTTTGCTAGAAACTACAATTAATCGACTTGGAAAGGATGATAATATAATGAAACACAATGTAACATTAAAAGTGATGCCACAAAGAACAGTGGCAAGTGTTAGAAAAATCATTCCAGCATATGATATGGAGGGAATGCTGTGGGGACAGCTTATGGGAGAAACTACTCCACTCAATATGCAGGATGCAGATCCTTGCTATGCCCTTGCAATCTTTCATGATAAAGAATACAAGGAAAAAGATGTAGACATAGAAGTGCAAAAATGTGTAAAAGGTGATTACAAAGACACTGAAAATGTAGTGTTTAAAACGGTGGCACCAACTCAAATAGCATCAGCAACATATAAGGGAAGCTATGAACAAATTGGCGAAGTGAACGAAGCTGTTGCAAATTGGATTGCTGATAACAACTATGAGCTTGATGGTGCAATGTTTAATATCTATCATGTAAGCCCACATGAAACTAAGAACGCTGAGGAATGGGTAACTGAGGTTTGCTATCCTGTTAAGCAGATTGGCTAATGAAAATTAAAACATAAAGAACGCCCTGTCCGATAATACGGACAGGGCGTTCTTCTTTTATAACCTATTTATTTAAACTGCAATTTTTTCTTTTTCCTCTACAGAAACCATTTGAGAATCATAGTCACTCAACATTCCATCATATATAAGTTCTTTGTCTAAAAGCTCTTCAAAATAGTAAGGACGGTAGGTATGCACATCTCTTGAAATNNATGGAACAATCTTTAAACACCTTTGCAACAAATTCAGAACAAAAATACTGATTTTCCCTACGGATAGGGATATTGAATGCACCCAAAACAACACCTATAAAATTATATTTAAATATCTTTTTGTTTTCATAAGCATTCAAAAGATACTCTTTTGTTTGGTCGAAAGTTTCCTTTGAAACAGGAAAGCGATACATATTGATGTATGTATCAGTAAATTTTACATAGAAGCCTTTGTCTTTATCTTCTCGCACAAAACCACCATAAAAGGGATTCCAAAGTATAAGCCTACCAAAACTATACATTTCTGTCAGTGAGCTATCTAGCGAAATCGAACTATGATTTAAATTATTTTTTGAAAAAAATTTTATAACTTTAGCTGGAAATGAGCTTGAGCTAGATAAAACTAAATAAATATAATCTTGCATTGTTCCCTCCTAAAATTAAATTATTCATGATGCGTTAATTATAACATAAAAAATATTTGCGTAGCANNCTGGAACAAATCGCTATTTATTACATATACTAAATGGTGAGGTGGTTATAGTGGAAAAAGACGAGCTGATGGAATATCAGTCAAAATGGTTTGCAGTCACAGGAGATTTAGACGATTTCATTTTTTATGAAGATGAACAAAATTTAATAAGCGAACGATAAAGAAAGCATTAGTAAAGACGGCAATGCTTTCTTTTTGTATAAATTTTAGTTTATTGTAAACAATATTGTAAAATAAATATATGAATTTTGGAAGGATTTAATGTTTAATAAACTTGGATTTATCCAAACTAACATTAAATATTTATGCCGATGTAAAGCGGCGGAATGGAGCTTAATATGAATGAAATCAATAATGCATCGTTTTTTAATACTTTAAATGATGTTCCAGCACAATATCCTTGGCTTGCGTTCGATGAAGAATGTGAGGTTTTAATAATAGGTGGCGGTGTTACGGGATGTATGGCGGCGCATACTTTATCAAAAAACGGAGTTGATACCGTACTTATATCGGAAAGACCTATCGGGTATTGTTCCTCTAGCATTGATAGTTCAACCCTTAACTATCAAAATGAGATTATGCTAACCTCGCTTTCTGCTACAGTGGGCAGGGACAAGGCACTTTCGTTCTTTAATCAATGCGGTGAGGCACTTGACTATGTCGAGAGTTTAGCACAAACTCTTGATGACTTTGATTTTGCAAGAAGAAACAGCTTTCTCTATACCGACTCTGCCGATAAAATCAATGATTTGCACACAGAATATTTGATGCGTAAGCACAACGGTTTTGACGTTGAGTTCTTAGAAAAAGCTGATGCAAGAGAGCTATTTTCCTTTGAGGTTAAGGCTGGAATATTATCTAAAGATTCTGGTGGAGAGCTTGATTGCTATAAGTTCTGCCATTCACTACTTGCTGATGCAGAGAAACTGTCAACAAGGATATATGAAAATACACCTGCCAGTGAAATTATAGAAACTGATGAAGGTATTGTCGTTGTCACCAACAATAATAAGCGAATTAAGGCAAATAAAATAGTTTTTGCAATGGGTTACAGACAAGATGAATATCTTAACCGACTAGCAGGTAAGCGGCGTTCATTTTTTCTTGCAACAGCTCCGGTTGATAGCTTTTCAGGCTTTGAAAGCAGAGCACTTGTTAAGAATATCAGTAGCAATATAAATCTGCGTTCAACAAAGGACAACCGTATTATTGTCAATGGATTGGATTGTTCAACCATTGATAAAGACGGACGATTGGGCAAACTTATTAGCATGGACAGACTCGCTTCACGAAAATATAGCGAGTTGAAATCTAATTTGGAAAGTATGCTCTGTGGAGTAAGCCCCCTAATTACAGAGTATAAATATAATGGAGTTTATGGAACGACAAAAGATTCAATGCCAATAATCGGGGAAACTGATGAATATGAAAACACTTACTTTAATATGCCTAGTTCAATTAATGGTGCTCTTTATAGTGTGATTGGTGCAAGAATTATAACTGATTTATATCTAGGAAATCAAACTGAAAACATTTTTTCTCCAAATAGGAGTTCATTATAAAATAAATAGTTTAAAGGCGTTCACAGTTTAAAACTGTGAACGCCTTTTGTGTTACCCTAATTTGAATGAATTTATTAAACCTCTTGGGCAATTATTTGCGAAAACTTCTTATCAGAAAGAATTTCGTTGGTAACAAAATCGCCATTATAAAACAAGCTATATGTGGTAAATGGTGCAGGCGCATTTTGCGCTTGCTCTGTTGTTTCAAAACGAATTGCATTGAAAGGAACTCCCTTTTCCGCTGCAATCTTTTGAATAATGGGAACATATTTTGCGGTAAACGGACATTGATGAGAATAAAACAAAACAAATCCCTGTTCATTAATTTTGGGGGTTTTAACAGTTGCCTTAAAGAAAGGTTTTGGTGTTGACTTATCAAAAGTCAAATACATGAGTTCATAATATGGCTCTGCTGTATCTGCTAATTCAAAACCCTTGTGTTTCAGATATCTTGAATCTGATAAGAATGGAGTTTTCTTTTTTGAAGATAGTATAACGATTCCTTTTTTGCCCTGTCCTATGCTGTCTTTAATACATTCATCCAAAAGAAGATTAGAATATCCCTGCCCTTTAAATTGCCCCGAGACCCATAGGCAATTAATATACATATAACCTTCTGCCTCGATAGGACACCATGCGTTTTGAGCAGGTATGTACTCTATAAAACATTTGCCACGAACATCACATTTTTTAAAAATAAGACCGTCCGAAAAACGTTCTGCAAGCCAAGCTTTTTTGGAAGAAACTTGGCAATCGTTATTGCTCGAAATTGCACAACAGATATGCTCTTGCTCTATATTTTCTTTTGTAACAGTTATTATATTCATTTTTATTCTCCCTGTGGATTAGATAATTTATATGTTCCCACAAACAACCCCTTATAATCTTACCTTTTTGCTAACAGAAGCTTTAATTCTGTAGTATAGTCTTACAACTGAGGATACAAGAATAATTCCAACGGCAATGGCACCTGCAATGAAAAAGGTGTGTAGTCCTTCTTCTATAAACATTGGAATATTGCCATTTATGCAATACTCCATAGTGTAATATAATCCACCACCGGGAACGAGCGGCAATACTCCAACAATTAAAAATATTGTGACAGGTGTTTTGCATATTCTTGACATGACTTCAGAATAGATTGATATTGCAATGGTTGCAAAAAAACTTTGAAGAATATCATTTCCAGATAGGCTAAAAAGATAGAACACGGTCAATCCAATGGTGCCGCCAATCGACGAAAGAATCAGGAGCCGCCCTCTTAAATTGCAGATAAGGGTATAACCAAGTCCACCCAAAAGGGAGTAAAGGCAGGATAGAAAAAAATTAGACATAGTAAGTAACTCCTCTCATTTATGCGATTAAGCGTAGGCTATATAAGGCAATACCTGTCCCTAAAACCATAGNNGAGTCAGCCTTGATATTCCAGCAAGCAAGTCGCCTGCAATAATGTCACGCATACTGTTTGTAAGGGCGACACCAGGAACAAGGTTCATAAGCGTTCCAATAATGATTTTATCCATGAGGGTTCCAACGCCAATTTGTACAAATAAAAATGCAATGCAAGATATTATTGCGCTTCCGACAACATATTGGAAAAACAGGTTTGTGTTAAACCTGTCCATTGCATTTAGAGCAATTCTCATCATGATACCGCAGAGGATAGCTACAAAAGCATCTAATATCCCACCACCAAAGAAAAGGCAGAATGAAAACGAGAGAAGTGCAGTTGCCAATATCACAACAAGTGGTGAATATACCTTGCTGTTCTTTATAGCTTCAACCTCTGACTTAATCTCAGAATAGCTAGGAGTGTTTGAGCAAATACGTCTGCAAAGGTCATTGAGGGTGGTGACTTTATCTAAATTAGTACGTCTTGTCATAATTCGTTTCATTCGTGTTTGCGATTGACCGTCGCTTGTAATAATTGTAGTGATTATGCAGGAGGGAATTGCAAAAACCTCGTTGTCTTTTATTCCATATGCAAGCAAAATTCGCCCGATGCTTTCCTCAACACGATAAATTTCAGCGCCATTTTGAAGTAACATATATCCAAGTGTAACCGAAATGTCAAGTAACTCGTTATAACTCATAGTAGGCACAACGTCCACATTTTTTAACGTCTCTTCCGCCAAAATAACCACTTCGCTTTCGTTATCATATCTTTTTTTAAGCATAACATTAATTTTAAAAACTTACAATATTTTTCACACTTAACATAAGAATATCCTTTGTTTTATGCCTCCAAAGTAGAGGATTAAAATAAAGGATATATTTGTTACTATACTTTAATTATAGTTTCACATTCAGTGAAAATTTTAGTGATTAGAGTATCTTCGATTCCGTGTATCGATTTTGGCTCAAGAGGGTTTAAATCATATTCAGCAATTTGCTTTGATAGAGTTGCAACATCATGCCATTTACCAAACTTGTAGCCTGTGTTTTTTTGCAATCCAACCTGCTCAAACCCAAAGGAATTGTGAAGATAATAGCTAGACTGATTGTCAACGTTCACCAAAACATATACATTCTTGTAACCCTGTGCTATGAGCAGCGCCAACAAGCAACTATAAAATGCAGTTGCAATATGTTTTCCATGGTGCTGTGGAGCGATATAGACCGAAAGCTCGCAGTTCCATTGGTAAGCCATTCGCTCATGATATTTTGAGGCATAAGCATATCCTACAATCTCCCCATCAATTTCACAAACAAGATATGGGAATTGGGAAGAAATACTCTCAACTCTAGCCTCAAATTCTTGGATGGTTGGCACAGCATATTCAAATGTAATTGCTGTGTTCAAAATGTAAGGGGAATAGATTGAAAGGACAGCAAAGCTGTCCTTTTTATCGATAAATCTTATNNTCTTAACAGACATAATGAAACTTCCTTTTTAGTAAAATTCTTATATTACCATTCCGCCATTAGGGCTGATTACCTGCCCTGTTATAAACTTTGCATCATCACTTGCTAAAAATAAAACGACATTTGCAATATCTTCAGGTGTTCCAAGCTCTAATAATGGCGTTTCTTCTTTTAATTGCTCTAGTGTTTCGTCGGACAGATTTTTTGTCATATCAGTCACAATAACTCCAGGGGCAACGCAGTTTACATTTACTTTAGATGGTCCGACCTCTTTTGCTAGTGCTTTTGTGAACCCAATCATACCAGCTTTCATTGTGGAGTAATGCACCTCGCAGGACGCACCGCATATTCCCCAAATTGATGAAATATTTATGATTTTACCATAACGATTTTGCACCATTTGAGGAAGGATTGCCTTGCAGGTGTTAAACATTCCTTTGAGGTGGACCTCATACATTCTGTCAAAATCGCTTTCGGTAATGTCAAAGAAAAGTTTTTGCTCTGAAATACCGGCATTGTTAATCAGCACATCAATTTTGCCAAACTGTTCTTTTGCACGAGAAACCATCAAAGCAACTTCATCAAATTTTGAGATGTCAGCTTTGATTGCAATGGCATTTTGTAAGCTGTCAGCAAGTGCTTTTGCTTCAACTTCGGAGTTGTTATAGTTGATGATAACGTTGTAGCCACTCTGCGAAAGTTTTATAGCAATTGCTTTTCCAATACCACGGGACCCACCGGTGACTAATGCTGTTCTCATCTAAATACAACCCCTATCTAATAAGTTGTATTTAGTATAGCATATTTCACTATTAAAATAAACTATTTCTCTGCTGAATACTCGCGAAGTTCGGGACGTGCCACCTCTTTAACTGCATTCTGCTCTGATAGCGCCATTTCAAGCATATAAAGACTTTGGGTATCAGTTGATTTATCAAGTACCTTTGAGGTGTCATTGTAACGTACAAGTCCGTCTTTAGCATTAACTAGCATAGTTACTGATTGTGAAATGATTTCGATTTCTGTATCTTTATATGTGGTTTTGTTGAGAACTTTTGGGTCAAGCTCCATGGTATAGGTTTTTTCAGTTTCAGTTTCATCGCAAATAATACTGTCAATTGCCTTTTTGTCAAAACTTGTTGCTAAGAGTTTTGTATAGCGGTGTGGGTTATCTTTGGAATATTGTGTGTTGTCAAGAACGCTCCAACCTCTGCCTACAAGCCATTGCTCGGATTTTTCACCGTCTGAATATTCACAGTAAACAGGTCTGTTATTTAGGTCATATTGGGTTTGACAGTAGGAAATAACGCCACTTGGATTGGTTTTAAATACAAACTCAGATTTTATTGTATCAGATTTATTTTCTGCCTCAAATTGTGAAGTCACAGTAATTTTTCCACTATCAAGGTCTAAAATAGTATTTTGTGCATTTTTAAGCTCCATATGTTTTTTCCCATCAGATGAACAAGCGACCATGGAAACACAGACCGCGAATATCATCACAGCTAATGCTATCTTCTTAAGCATAATGTATACACTCCCTTTTTGTTAATACTTAATTCGTACTACAATTATATTTGCGGTGATTGGATTTTATGCGGCTTGTTCAAGGTAAAGTTAGGGAAATAGTGGGCATAATAAAATTTACATAGAATTTACAGAGCAAGACTTTGGTTTTTACAAAGCCAATTTATAATAGTGATTGTAAAGAGATGAAAGGTGGAAGAATGATATGAAGAAAATTATAAGCAGCGTATTATTAGTAGCATTGACTTTGACAATGCTTGCAGGATGTAAACAAAAAAATAATTCAAATACTCCAAATACTTCAAGTGCTACAACAGGTGGATTTGACTTATCAAAGGAGATTACAGTAGTTTCAAGAGAAGACGGTTCAGGAACACGCGGTGCATTTATTGAACTTTTTGAAATCCTAGTAAAAGGCGACGATGGCACGAAATCAGACAAAACTACAAAAGAAGCTGTCATTGCAAATAAAACCGATATTATGCTAACAAACGTTTCGAGTGATGACTACGCAATAGGGTATGTTTCGCTAGGCTCGCTAAATAATACTGTAAAAGCTCTGAATGTTGACGGAGTCGAAGCAACTACCCAAAAGGTAAAGAGCGGAGAATACAAGGTTGCAAGGCCATTTATGATTGCAACAAAGGGCGAAGTTACAGGGCTTAAAAAAGATTTTATCGACTTTATCCTTTCAAAAGAGGGACAAGTGGTTGTTGCAAAAAGTTATATATCAGTGAGTGATGATGCAAAGGAATATTCAGGGGATAGACCTGCTGGAAAACTTGTCATTGCAGGCTCATCATCAGTAACTCCAATTATGGAAAAGCTAAAGGAAGCATACGTTGCAATTAACCCTAACGCTGAAATTCAAATTCAACAATCAGATTCAACTGCCGGTATGACTGGGGTTATTGAAGGGACTTGCGATATTGGAATGGCTTCAAGGGATTTAAAGGATAGCGAAAAAGAACAGCTAACAGGTATAAGCATCGCAATTGATGGAATTGCAGTTATCGTAAATCCTAAAAATAATTTAAGTGATGTCACCGCTGAGCAGGTAAACAAGATTTTCACAGGAAAGTCTACAACATGGGACGGGGTATAGTGTTTCCTACAATGGCTACCATGATGTAATAAAAATAAATAGCTATAAGCTAGCATATATTTGCTAGCTTATAGCTGTGAAAAAAGCAATGAGGTGTATCACATGAAGCAAAGTGCAAAGGAAAAATTGATGGAAATAATATTTTTAGTAGCGGCACTAGCCTCTATTATTTCTGTTGCGTTAATCTGTTTATTTCTATTTGTAAATGGAATTCCGGCCATGGCAAAAATAGGTTTTTTTGATTTCATATTAGGGAAAAACTGGTCGCCAAGTGATGTTCCACCCGAATATGGAATATTCCCAATGATATTAGGTAGTATTTATATCACAGCTGGCGCTACCATATTGGGCGTTCCTATTGGTGTGTTAACAGCAGTTTTCATGGCGAAATATTGCCCTAAACCTGCATATAAAATATTAAAGCCTGCGGTAGAACTACTTGCAGGCATTCCGTCCGTAGTCTATGGATTTTTTGGAATTGTTGTTATTGTTCCAATTATAAGAGAGGTTTTCGGCGGAAACGGCTCAAGTATACTTACCGCATCAATTCTACTTGGAATTATGATACTGCCAACAATCGTTGGCATTAGTGAAGCGGCTATTCGGGCTGTACCTAGTAGCTACTATGAGGGTTCGCTTGCACTTGGCGCCACCCACGAAAGAAGTATGTTTTTTGCTGTTTTACCAGCTGCAAAGTCTGGAATTCTTGCAGGAGTAGTACTCGGTATCGGACGTGCAATTGGCGAAACAATGGCAGTAATTATGGTGGCTGGAAACCAAGCCAGAATGCCAGGTGGAATTTTAAAGGGAGTAAGAACGCTAACCGCAAACATTGTAATTGAAATGGGTTATGCTGCTGACCTACACCGAGAAGCATTAATCGCCACAGGTGTTGTGCTTTTCGTTTTCATATTGCTTATTAATTTTACATTCTCCATCTTAAAAAGGAGGATGAAGTAATGAAAAATAAAGATTTGAAACCAAATATCAATGCAATCAACAAGATATCTTTAAAGTCGAAGTTTAAGAGCTACTTGAAAAGTCCGTTGTCGCTCATCATGTTTTTGTTTGTGGTTTTGGCGGCGGCAACCACGTTTTTTGTACTGACATACCTCATTGGATATATATTAGTAAAAGGTGTGCCATATCTAACACCATCACTTTTTGCATGGAAGTATAACAGCGAAAATGTATCTATGATGCCGGCGATAATCAATACCGTGATGATGACACTAGGCTCTTTAATCATTGCAGCGCCCCTTGGAATTTTCACAGCAATTTACCTTGTCGAGTATGCAAAGCGTGGAAATAAACTGGTTTCAGTAGTTCGTGTTACGGCAGAAACACTTTCCGGAATTCCATCTATTGTATATGGGTTGTTTGGACTTTTGTTTTTTGTAACGACACTTGGCTGGGGATTTTCGCTACTAGCTGGTGCGTTTACATTATCAATTATGATTTTACCACTCATTATGCGCACCACAGAGGAAGCATTGAAGGCTGTACCCGACAGCTTTCGTGAGGGAAGTTTTGGTTTGGGTGCCGGCAGACTTCGTACTGTATTTAAAATAGTTTTGCCCTCAGCAGTCCCCGGAATACTAGCAGGAATTATTCTTGCAGTCGGCAGAATTGTCGGAGAAACTGCGGCGTTAATCTATACCGCAGGAACGGTTGCCGAAATTCCGTCAAGCCCACTAGGCTCAGGGCGAACTTTGGCAATTCATATGTATGCCCTTTCAAGTGAGGGGCTTTATACCAATCAAGCCTATGCGACAGCTGTAGTTTTGCTAATCATGGTACTGTTCATTAATGCTGGTTCAGCATTTGTGGCAAGAAAACTGACAAAGGAATAACTTTGCATTAAAGAAATAACGAAAGGTGGGACGCGAGCATAAAAACTTCACTTTCATGTTGAGTTTGTACGCGGCATGGGTGGAGCATCATGCTCCTAAATATGGAGAAACTTAAAATTTCCAATGTAGATTTATTTTATGGTGATTTTCAAGCATTAAAAAACATTAATATTGGGATTGATGAACATGAAATTACTGCATTTATCGGTCCGTCGGGTTGTGGAAAATCAACCCTACTTAAAAGCCTCAACCGTATGAATGATTTGGTTGAAGGGTGTAAAATTACAGGAGAAATATTGCTTGACAATCAAAACATATATGGCGATATGGATATCAATCAGCTTAGAAAAAGGGTAGGAATGGTGTTTCAAAAACCAAACCCATTTCCAATGAGTGTGTATGACAATATTGCTTATGGCCCTAGAACGCATGGAATACGTTCTAAACGAAAGCTTGATGAAATTGTTGAAAAGTCTTTGACTGATGCTGCAATTTTTGATGAGTTAAAAGACAGAATGAAAAAATCTGCACTCGGTCTTTCAGGAGGACAACAGCAACGTCTATGTATTGCGCGTGCACTTGCAGTTGAGCCTGAAATTCTTTTAATGGACGAACCTACGAGTGCTCTTGATCCAATTTCTACCTCAAAAATAGAAGACCTTGTCAGTGAACTTAAAAAAGATTATACTATTGTTATGGTAACTCATAATATGCAACAAGCAGCGAGAATTTCGGATAAGACAGCCTTTTTCTTGCTAGGGGAAATTATAGAATTTGAAAAAACCGAGCAGCTTTTCTCTATGCCAAAGGATAAGCGATGTGAGGATTACATTACGGGCAGATTTGGGTAGGCCTCCTATTATCAAAAAATTCATAGATATCACCATAAACTATTAGAAAGGTATGAAAAATATGAGAAATCAATTTGATTATGAGCTAGCTCTATTAAATACGGAACTCATTGAGATGGGTGCATTAATTGAAAATGCCATTGGACGTGCAGTTGATGCACTAATTAAAAGGGATGATGGTTTTGCGAAAGCCGCAATTGAGTTTGACTCAGAGGTAAACCAAAAAGAACGTGACATTGAAACTCGTTGTCTAAAATTGCTATTGCAACAACAACCAGTGGCAAAGGACTTACGATTAATCTCGTCTGCCCTTAAAATGATAACTGATATGGAGCGTATCGGCGACCAAGCCTGTGATATTGCTGAAATAACCCTAAGACTTACAGCCAAAGTGGACGTGAAAAAGCTAAATCATATCAGTGCAATGGCAGCTGCAACAATTAGGATGGTGCGTAATGCAATTGATGCCTTTGTTGCGAGAGATTTACTTCAAGCACATGAGGTTATTGCCTATGATGATGAAGTTGATCGATTGTTTGATGATGTGCGTGATGAACTCATTATGCTGATTAAAAATTCCCAAATGGGTGGTGAGCAGGTTGTAGATTTATTGATGATTGCAAAATATTTCGAGAGAATAGGCGATCATGCAGTAAATATTGCGGAGTGGGTTGTGTTCTCTATCACTGGTGAGCATAAGACCATCGAATAGAATTGAACTATGAAGATAAATAAAAAAGAAAGGTAGGTGCAGCGTTATGCTGATATATCTTGTTGAAGATGACATGGGCATCAGAGAACTTATTATTTATGCGCTGAAAGCTGTCGGCTTTAATGCAATAGGTTTTGAAGAGGGCACAAGCCTTTTTGCAGCACTTGAAAAGGAAAAACCTACCTTGGTTGTGCTTGACATTATGCTTCCAAATGATGATGGGCTTGAAATTTTAAAAAGGCTAAAGTCGAAGGCACAGACAGCAGACTTGCCTGTTATTATGTTGACCGCTAAGGGCAGTGAGTATGATAAGGTTAATGCACTCGATTTAGGCGCAGATGATTATATTACAAAACCCTTTGGGGTTATGGAGCTTATCTCTAGGGTAAAGGCATTAATAAGAAGAACCGCATCAACTGTTGCAGAAGATGTGTTAGAGCTTGACCAAATTAAGTTGGATATAAAACGTAGAATTGTAACTGTGCAGGGTGAGGAAGTTACCCTATCATTTAAGGAATTTGAACTGCTCCACTATCTGATGCAAAACAAAGGCATTGTCTTGTCCAGAGATAAGATTATGCAGGTTGTGTGGGGCTTTGATTTTGAGGGTGAAAGTCGCACGGTAGATATGCATATTAAACTTTTACGCCAAAAATTACAAGAGTCGGGAAACTGCATCATAACAGTTCGTGGCGTGGGTTATAAAATCGAATGTATAGTTTAAATAGATAACGGAAGGTGGTCGTCACCCAATTTGAAAAGAAAAATTTATATTTCTATGGCATCAGCTTCAATTGTCGTAATGCTATTGATGGCGGTTGCCTCACTCAGGATATATTATGGTTTTTTTGAAAGTCAGTTTAAATCGGATATGCGAATTGAAGCCAACCTAATTAAGCAAGGCTATGAGAATGCTAAGGATAGTTTTGTTTTTTTAGACGAAATTAGAGGGCTAAAGAAAGACATACGTGTATCCATTATTAAGTCAGACGGAACTGTCAGTTTTGATACCCATGCAGATGCAAATTCCTTGGGCAAACATCTAGACCGCCCTGAAATTCAATCGGCAATTTTAAACGGATATGGCGAGGATGTTCGTTACTCTAAAACGCTAGGGCAGAATACATATTACTATGCGTTAAAGCTTTCTGACGATAATATTGTAAGGCTGTCTAATAACACACAAAGCATTATGTCTGTAATTATGGCGGTTCTTCCTTTAGTTGTGTTGCTTGTAGTAATCATTTTGATTGTGTGCTTGATAATTGCAAGAATGCTCACAAACATGGTTGTAAAGCCACTTGTTAAGCTTGGAGATAACCTTGATGATTTAAGTGATGACGCAAATTATGATGAACTTAACCCATTTGTTGAAAAAATTGCAAAGCAAAACGCAACCATTACAAATCAACTTCAAAAGCTTACAAATGAACGAGATACCATTACAATGATTATGGATAATATGCAAGAGGGGCTTGTTGTTTTAGGTAAAGATAGGCATATTCTTTCAGTTAACAAATCTGCTTTGTCTTTCTTAAACTCACATAAAATGAATTTTGTAGGACAAAACTTTATTGTGCTTACCCGTGAGGTAGCACTCATTTCTTCGATAGATGATGCACTTAGTGGAAACGCAAATGATGGTGTAATCAAAATTTCAGGCAAGAGTTACCACTATTTTTCAAATCCAGTTTATGAAAAAGAAATGATAAGTGGTGCAATTATGCTTTTGCTGGATGTAACACAAAGTCAAAAAGTGGAGAAGATGAGACAGGAGTTTTCTGCAAATGTTTCTCACGAGCTAAAAACCCCTCTGACAACAATATCTGGGTTTGCAGAGATGATACAAAACGATATGGTACAGAGTAAAGAGGACTTGGCTCACTTTGCTTCCACAATTTATAAAGAGGCTAGCAGATTACTTTTCCTAATTGATGACATTATGCGTCTGTCTCAAATTGAGGAGCATATTGAAACGAAGACTGAACAGGTGAATTTGTTTGCTGTGGCACAAAGTGTTTGCAGCTCGCTAAAGTTAAAGGCTGATAGCAGAAATATTGCATTGAAGCTTGAGGGAGGAACTGCAATTATTACGGGCAACTCGAGTATGCTAGAGGAATTAATATACAACCTAACAGACAATGCAATAAAGTATAATAAGGAAAATGGCGAGGTTTGTATTAACGTTAAGCTAGAGGGTAAGACCAGTGTTTTAACCGTCTCTGATACAGGGATAGGAATACCCCAAAAGCACCACCATCGCATTTTCGAAAGATTTTATCGAGTGGATAAATCCCGTTCTAAGTTAACCGGTGGAACAGGCTTAGGGCTTGCCATTGCAAAGCATATTACAGAATACCATAATGGTAAGATTGAGTTTAGCAGTGAGGAAAACAAAGGCACAACAATTACGGTTAGAATATAATTAAAAAATAGCTCTAACGCGTACCATGCAAAAGGGTGTTTAAAGGGCATAATCGTTTCAAATGATTATGCCCTTGGTTTCATATTATATAAATAGTTTACTTTTCCATTAGTTCATATGTTACATACGGATGAGAAAGATGATAACCAAGCTTCTCTGCTAAAGCAACAGAACGCAAATCATGAGCGTCCCAACTTGGATAAATATTTCTTTCCAAACATTCAAGTATCAATTTTGCGCCACATACTGTTGCAAGCCCCTTGCGTCTATATTCGGGTTTTGTATCTATCTCAATTTCGATGCCACTATTATAAACTGCATAAGGTGAAGCCCCTGCCACCAATTCTCCTTGGTGTAATATTGCTACGCCTATTCCTCGATTTTGATAATCATTGTAGTCTTTAAACTGAGAGCACAAATCCACAGACCATGTTTCTTTTTTTGCTAATTCAAATACTTCTTGGTCGAACAGCTTGAGTTCATAGCACTTATCAAGTGATTCTACGAATGAAGTTAGCTTTGCTTTGTCAAAAACACCTGATTCTTTTTTGATTGCATATCGCAATGTCTTGTTCACTCGTTTATCGAAAATACGCTCTATTAACGTTTCCCAAGCAGTGTCCTTTGGAATGAGTAGCTTTTCACCTTCAATAGCATTAAGCAGAGCAGTGCTTGGCTGGCCAGCTAAAAAGCAAAAGTCACCAACATCAATTATTGCAGAAGTGGGATTTTTTTCGTCGTCTAAAAGCATATTTCCCATATGACCTTGTAAACACGACCATATCAACGCTTCTTCCCAACCACTAAATAGGGTTTCAACCTTGCTGTTATACATTCTCATTACCCTGCTTTCAACCAAATCGAATATAAATTATATATAAAAACTAATGATGTCCTTGGTTTTGTTTATGCTTATTTCCCGTAGATGCTATTTAATGCTGACGCATACTTCTCCTGATATATGACTTTGCTTTTGTCTGACAATTTATTAAAACTTCGTTTTAACTTGTTTGCAACAAAATCAATTCCGTCCTCAATGGAATAGTCCCGTTTTACATAAGCAAGATAGAACAAGGACGGGATACTGTCAAAGTGAGAAATTGCGTCAGCGTCGGCAACGCATATTTCCTCCGCTGTGCATTTATCTTGAATAACACTGCCTCGATGGTTCAAAATGCATTTTTGCACCAGTTCTGTTTTTTCGATAGGATAATCCATGCGTTGCAAAACCTCACCCGCCATTTTCGTGCCCCAAACGTGGTGTTCGTCATAGTATTCATAGTTTGTAATGGATGCAAAATCATGCAGCCATGCTGCAATAGTAACAACTTCCGTATCCCCACCATATTTTTCAGCTAAGAGAACCGCGTTTTTTACAACTGCCTTGATGTGATAATATATTCCTATGCCAAAAAAGTTATTGGAGCTTTCACACTTTTCTTTGACATCTTTTTTTAAAAAGCTGATAATATCTTCTCTCACTTCTACACCTCACATTATGTAAATCATCTATAAAAACTAATGATGCCCTTGGCTTTGCATTATGGTTATTAGCCTTATATGTGATAACCAAAAATTATTTTGCTGATTTCCTCTTGTAGAATACAAAACCACAACATAATATATAAAAAGTCGTAACAATAATACCAAGCGGCAATTCTATAGGGAAGATTTGCCCCGTGTCTTTGGTACTCATATATATCAAATGAATTCCGGGTAACAATCCTAAAAACCCGCCCCAAAACCTGCCCTTAGACAACAAAACGCCGCTTGCTATAAACAAGGCAATCCAAGCATATATAATAGGCGAAACAGAAAGCCCTGCACCAATTATTATAAATCCATAAAAGAGAGTAAATATAATTGCTGGGATGAAATACACAATTTTTTTCAATTTTATATCCTCCGTCAACTATAAATTATTTATTAAAGCAAATTATAGCATAAGTTATATGCCAATTCAATATTTTGCTAAGTAAATTGAGGATAATTTATACCGCTATAATTTTGTTATTTCAATTACTTGACAAATGTGTAAAACAAACCTATAATGAAATTATATGTTAAAAGCTGTGAAAAGAATGTTTTTACAAGCTTCCTTTTAAGAGATAGGGCGGTTGGTGAAAGCCCCAAAGGAAATGTTAAAATGCTATCTTTGAGCCTACTTGCGAAAGCTTGTGCGTAATCCCTGCGTTAAAGGGTGTTTAAGTGGCAATGTGAGTGTATCATATTGCAATTTGGGTGGTACCACGGAATTTTACTTCGTCCCTTGATTTTATCAAGGCACGAAGTTTTTTTATTTGGAGCATATTGCTCCACTCATATCGCGAATCAATATTGCTAAACAATTTATTTTAGTTCTCGCGAACTACTTTTAGATGTATTTTTATTTTAAATTTTGTGCCGACGTAAATCGGCAGAATGGAGTATCAACTATGAAATGGACAGGACTTAATGAACTAAGAGAGCGTTATTTGGCTTTCTTTGAGGAAAAAGGACACTTAAGATTGCCAAGCTTTCCGCTTGTTCCAATCAACGACAACAGCCTATTTTTGATTAACTCAGGAATGGCACCAATGAAAAAATTCTTTTTGGGACAAGAAACTCCGCCCTCAAAAAGGGTTACTACCTGCCAGAAATGTATTAGAACCCCTGATATTGAGAACGTAGGTAAAACTGCTCGTCACGGAACCTACTTTGAGATGCTGGGCAACTTCTCGTTTGGAGATTATTTTAAGCATGAAGCAACTAGATGGGCATGGGAATTTTGCACAGAGGTTATGGAGCTTCCTGTGGATAGAATATGGGTATCTATTTATTTAGATGATGATGAAACCTTTGACATATGGACAAAAGAGGTTGGCGTTTCTGCTGACCATATCGTAAGAATGGGCAAAGAGGATAACTTTTGGGAGCATGGAACAGGCCCTTGTGGACCTTGTTCTGAGCTATACTTTGACCGTGGCATAGAAAAAGGCTGTGGCTCACCCGATTGTAAAGTAGGTTGCGAGTGCGACCGTTTTGTTGAATTCTGGAACTTGGTTTTCAGTCAATTTGACTCTAATGGAGCAGGTGTATATACACCGCTTGCTCACCCAAATATTGATACTGGTATGGGGCTTGAGCGTCTAGCTTGCATTATGCAAGAGGTTGACAACTTGTTTGAAGTTGACACCATGCAAAAAATTATGAAACACATTAGCGATATTGCTGGTGTGACATATAAGGACGATGCTAAGGCAGACGTTTCCCTACGTGTTATCACAGACCATATTCGTAGTACAACCTTTATGATTGCTGATGGTGTTATTCCTTCTAACGAGGGAAGAGGCTATGTATTACGCCGTTTGCTCAGACGTGCAGCTCGTCATGGTAGATTACTCGGTATTACGGGTGTGTTCCTTTCTGATGTGGTTGACACTGTGATACAAGAGAACAAGTCTGTTTTCCCAGAGCTTGTTGAAAAGGCACAATATATCAAGAAAATGGTTAAGAGTGAAGAAGACAGCTTTGCAAAAACTGTTGGTAAGGGTTTTGAACTTCTAAACCAAATTATCGATAACATACAAACGAATATATTATCGTGTGAGGCTCATATCCTTTCAGGGCAAGATGCGTTTAAACTTTATGATACCTATGGTTTCCCTATTGATTTAACAAAAGAAATTATAGCAGAAAAAAATATCACAGTTGACGAGAACGAGTTTGTTCGCTTGATGAATGAGCAAAGAGTTCGTGCAAGAAATGCAAGAGCAACAGGCGATGCTTTTGGTTGCAATGAAGACAGTTTTGATCTATGTGACGTTAAAACTGAATTTGTTGGCTATGAAACTCTTGAGTGTGAGGCTACCGTGCTTGCAATCGTGCATGAGGGCGAGCGCCAAGAAACTGCGATTTCACCTCAAAGGGTGACCATTGTAACAGACAAAACACCTTTCTATGCTGAAAGTGGTGGGCAGGTTTGCGATAAAGGGCAAATTATAACTGACAACTGTACTATAAATGTTTATGATGTTAAAAATTCTTCTTCGGGAGATTTGATAATACATTCTTGTGAACTTGTTAAAGGACAGCTTAACGAGGGTGACAGGGTTAAACTGATTGTAGACAGCTCAATTAGAGGCGGAACTGCAAGAAACCACACTGCTGCACATTCATTGCAATCTGCGCTAAGAAATGTTTTAGGTGAGCATGTTCACCAAGCAGGACAACTTGTTAATGATACTCGTATGCGTTTTGACTTTAGCCACTTTGAGGCAATGACTACAGAGCAAATCAAAGAGGTTGAACACCAAGTAAACAAGGTAATACTTGAAGGCATTGAAGTAAAACGATATGAGGCTGATATAGAAACTGCAAAATCAAAAGGTGCAATGGCTCTGTTTGGCGAAAAATACGGCAACATTGTGCGCGTATCTGAGGTAGGCGACTTCTCACTTGAACTTTGTGGTGGTACTCACGTTGACAATTCATCTAAGATTGGTTTATTTAAAATAGTTTCAGAAAGTTCTGTTGCTGCAGGGGTTAGACGTATTGAGGCAGTAACCGGCTATGGTGTACTTGATATGCTAGAAAAGTCAACAGGTACTATTCTTGAGGCATCAAGTGAGCTTAAAATTACAAATTCAAGCGAGCTTGTAAACCGTTGTACCAAAGTTATGGCTGAAATCAAAGAAAAATCAAACGAGATTGACAAGCTATCACAACAGATTGCAGATTCTCGTATTGAGGGCTTATTTGAGAATGTTCAAGAGGTTTGCGGTGTTAAGCTTATCGCTGCAATGATGAGTGGAACAAAGACTGAAAGTCTTCGTATTTTAGGCGACAAAATAAAAGACAAAGCACCGGATGCAGTTACACTTTTGGTTGGCATATATGAGGGCAAAGCAACAATGCTATGCGTTTGTGGCGAAGAGGCAGTTAAAAAAGGAGCTCACGCTGGTAAGATTGTTTCAAAAGCAGCAGCAATCACCGGTGGCAAGGGCGGAGGACGTCCTGAAGTTGCTATGGCTGGTGTCAATGATAACTATAAAATTGACGAGGCTTTCGGTGCACTCAAGGATATTATTGCGGAAATAGTATGTAAGTAGGGAGAATGTAGTATGCAAGATTGCTTATTTTGTAAGATAGTTGCTGGCTCAATTCCTAGCACAAAAGTTTATGAGGACGATATGGTTTTGGCTTTTAGAGATATCTCTCCACAAGCGCCAACCCATATACTTGTCATTCCAAAAATCCATATTGAAAGCATGACAGATGTTAACGAAAAAAATGTGGGTGCTGTTGAACAGATTATGCGAGTGATACCTGTAATCGCCAAAGAGCAAAACCTAGACAATGGCTTTCGAGTTGTCACAAACGTTGGCGAAGACGGTAGACAATCTGTAAAACATTTGCATTTTCATATTCTGGGTGGCAAACAGCTTTCTGGAACAATGGGATAAATGAAGTATAAATAATATATAAATAGCATAGTTAAAATAAATTCTAAACACACCCGAGTGTGCGAAGGAGGTACAGCGTTATGCTGTTGACACGACCATTGGTTACAGCAGGAATTTCTTTTCTGACAACCGCTATGGTTGTGTCATTTTTTTCGCCCAGAGTAAGCTTTGCGATTATAGTCGCCCTTGTAATTTTATTGTTGATTGCACTCGTTGTATTTAGTGGCAAGAAAAGGACTAGCGTTGCAATTGTGCTATTAAGTGGCGTAGTTGCCGCCTTGTCCTATGCAATATTTACAAGCAACGAGTATGATGCGGACAAGTTTGAGCAAAAAACAGAGTTTATCACTGGAGTGGTCACCGATATTAAACCTGCTAAAAATAGCAAAATTGCTTACACACTTAAAATAACCGACACGACAATAGCGGGCGAGCCGATACAATTTAATGGAATTTTATATACCAAATCTGACACTTTCATTGACTTTTATGACAAGATTGAAATTAAGGCAAAAGCAATGAAAATAACATCCTCGCCATTATTTAATTCGGAGCAATATTATCGTTCAAAAGGGATATCTATGCTATTTTCAAGCTATGAAGATGCAGCCGTTTTAGAAAAGGGCAGGCATGGTATCATGTACTATGCAAAGCGACTAAATGTAGTTTGTAGTGATACAATTGACCGTTATGTTGAGCGTCCTTATGCAGGACTTTTGAAGGCAATGTTACTTGGAAATGATGAGGATATTGATGCCATTGCTTATAACAGTATAACCAGAGCAGGTGTTTCCCATGTTTTTGTTGTATCCGGTCTGCATGTCTCAATGCTTGCTATGATGGCATTTTTCATTTTGAATTTGCTAGGTTTATCCTTAAAATTTCGTAGTGTTTTCACGATTTTTGTAGCGTGGGGTTTTGTCGCGATTACTGGGTTTGGAATTCCTGCAATTCGTGCTGGAATTATGCTTACCGTTTTAATGGGAGCAAACCTCTTTCAGAGAAAATCGGACACCCTCACCTCGCTGTTTTTATCAGGAATTATTATAGTTCTTGTCAATCCCATTTCTATCTTAGATGCAAGCTTTCTATTAACATTTACAGCAACTTTGGGAATCATTTTATTTGCACCACCAATCGGCGACTTCCTTTGTCGCACATTTAATATAAAGTCCAAAACATTAAAATACTTCGTTGATATTGTGGGGGTTACCCTTGCAGCAAACCTTGCAATGCTTCCTGTTATAATTGTAACCTTTAAAGGGATAAGCGTGGTGGCGTTGCTTGCAAATATTGTGGTGATACCCCTGTTGCCAATAATTTTGATTGCTTGCCTAACTTTATTATGCTTTTCGGGAATTCCTTTTTTGGCAGGCTTTTTTGGCAGTTTGATAGAGATATTACTTAAATTGATACTAAAAACCTGTGAGGCAGTTTCTTCATTTTCATATGGATATATTGGGCTAAACTACAGATTTGTATATCTTTGGCTTTCGATAACAATACTACTCATAGTTATTGCAGCGGTTTTAATCAGGCAAAAACAGGTGACGCTCAATGTCCTATTCCTTTCATTTGCAGGATTGCTACTATGCTTTGGATTTAAGGGGGTATATAATCGTGACAATGTTGAAGTAACAACCCTTAACTCCTTTGAAGCACAAAGGCTTGTAGTCACATACAGCGATAGGGCTACGGTAATTGCTTTTGATGATGATAGTCGCATAGATGTGGATGTGGAAAGTTTTTTGCGCAGTAAAAATATCCACAAGGTTGAAAACTATATTTTTACTTCGAGTGAAAAGAAAGACATTAGCGATACTGAGTTTTTAACTGCAACTACTGATACATATAATATATATCTGTCTCAAAATGATGAGCTACTATCCTATGCTACGGACAGCTTTAAGCCAACAAACGGAATATATACACTAAAGTTAAACGGTGGTTATGATATACTAAGCTATAAGGGGACTGCAATGTCCGTCGATAGATTTGACAGCGGAATACTCGCAAGCTTAATTATAGGACAAACTAAAATAGCAATTACAAACTCTCCACAGATTGCAAGCAATGCAGATTGTGATATTTTATACTATTGCGGAAAATATAATGAAATTTTAACACAAAACAAAGCAAAATGTGTTATACTTTTAAGTAGCTTTGAGCTTGAGCGTTTGGCGGAGAAGATTAATAGCATCAACGCATATGAAAAAACCGTTCGTCTGACAGCCAGACAAAACGGAACATATAAGATAGGAGTGTAGTTAATGCCATATTTGCAAGATGAAGAATTATTCAAAGATATAAAACAGAAAAATATTGCAAATATGTATTTTTTATACGGCCAAGAAAAATACTTTATTTCGCAAGCTGTTTTACAAATTCGAAAAAAGGTTGTAGATGAAAGCTTTGAGGGTTTTAACCTAAACAGAGTTAATGGTGAAAAAATTGACCTTAGCGAGTTTGAAGATATGACCGACTCGTTGCCTATGATGGCAGAAAAAAGATGTATCATTTTAAAGGACTTAGATTTAGAAAAACTTTCAAAGCCAGATTTTGATAAGTTTATTGATATAGTCAAAAATATAAGCGAAACCACAGTGCTTATCATTTATCAGGATTTGGTTTTGGTTGATATGAAAAAATCCAGTAAATATAAAAAGCTTGCAGAACTCGTAGCAAAAAACGGTGTGGTTTGTGACTTTGCATTAAAAGACAAACAAACCCTAAAACGTATGCTTTGTCAGCGTGCGAGCAAAGCATACATTGAACTTGATATGAAAACTGCTGAACTGTTGATTGACAGATGCTCCTCGAGTTATATGGTGCTGATAAATGAACTTGATAAACTCATAAGCTATGTGGGTGAGGGCGAAATTACCAAAGCACACATTGACGAATGTTCAATAAAATCCATTGACTCCTCTGCGTTTGACCTTGCAAAAAGCATTTTAACCAATAACTTTGATAGGGCATATGTGCTATTAGACGAGCTGTTTTATCTAAGGCAGGAGGCAGTTGCGATTTTGTCAGCACTTGCCCTTGCATTTGCAGATATATACCGTGCAAAATGTGGGGTGATTTCCTCTAAATCGGTAGATGAAGTAACCGCGGATTTTAACTATCCAAAGAATAGGCAATTTGCTGTGAAAAATGCATTTAGAGATGTTAGAAACTTTTCTATTGAACATATACGAGTTTGTATCGAGGCATTATATGATGCTGATATCCAGCTAAAATCATCAAAGCTTGATAACAAGCTTATACTAGAACAAATGTTAGGGAAAAAGCTGTTAATGTCAATTAACGAGCGGGCAATTTGAGGTTAAAACATGGAAAAACTTTCGGTTTCAAAAGCTGTTATTGTCGAAGGGAAATATGATAAAATTAAACTTTCGTCCATTATAGATGGCTTGATTATTCAAACCAATGGGTTTAGAATATACAAAGACAAAGAAAAAATCGCCCTTGTCAAAGCGGTAGCTTTAAAACAAGGGGTAATCATTGTAACCGATTCTGATGTTGCAGGGTTTAAGCTAAGAGGGTTTATCCGCTCCATTGCAAAGGATGCAGAGGTTACAAATATATATATTCCACAGATTGTCGGCAAAGAAAAAAGGAAATCTGTCCCCTCAAAAGAGAACTTGTTGGGTGTTGAGGGTATCGATAATAAAACGCTGCGAGAACTTTTTATGAAAGCTGATGTGATAAAATCAGAGGATAGTTCTATAAAAAAAATTACTAAGATGGACTTTTTTGAGGACGGACTAACCGGCTCAAAAGATTCTGCAAAAAAGAGGCTACTCTTATTGAAGCATCTGGGGTTACCTTGCTATGTTTCAACCAATTCTTTGGTCGATATCATTAATTCACTTATGACCTATGAGGAATACAGAGCAATTATGCCACAGTTACAGTGCGAATAAACAATTCTTAGCAGGACACTAACTTGCTATTCTCTAGTTTGACATTCTTGTTTGGTTTTTTACCAATTGTCCTTTTGTTTTACTATGCGTCACCAATGAAAATAAAAAACCTTATCATTATGGTTTCAGGTATATTATTTTACGCTTGGGGCGAGCCTTTTTATGTAATCATTATGCTGGTCACGGTGGCGGTTGATTATATCGCTGGCAGGTTAATGGACAGATATGATGAAAATCAAAAAGCAAGACTATGGATAATGCTTTCCTCTGTTGCGCTAAACCTTTCATTTTTAGTATTGTTTAAATATGGCTCATTTATAGTTGCAAACATCAATGCTTTATTTGGAACTCAGATTTTCGACCCAAAACTTCCGCTCCCAATCGGAATTTCATTTTATACGTTCCAGGCGATGTCCTATACAATCGATTTATACAAAAGAAATATTAAGGTGCAAAAGAGTTTTATCAATTTCACAGGATATGTAACACTCTTCCCGCAACTGATTGCAGGTCCAATCGTTCGATACAGTGATATAGAAAATGAGATTAATACCCGTGAAATCAGCAATAAAATGATTGCAGATGGTATATCTATTTTTATTCGTGGACTTGGTAAAAAGGTTTTGCTTGCAAATTCAATCGGTGCACTTTGGACTACAATTAAAGCTATGGATTATGCTACTATGCCTGCACTTACAGCATGGGTTGGCATTCTCGCTTTCACATTTCAGATTTATTATGATTTTTCTGGATACTCGGATATGGCAATAGGACTGGGAAAAATGCTTGGATTTCACTTTCCAAAAAACTTTGACCACCCTTATATGTCAAAAAGCATTTCGGAGTTTTGGCGCCGTTGGCATATCACGTTAGGCTCATGGTTTAAATCCTATGTATACATTCCAATGGGTGGTAACCGTGGGAGCACGCTAAAGGTTGTTTGTAACTTATTTGTAGTATGGCTTTTGACGGGTTTGTGGCATGGCGCAAGCTGGAACTTTGTACTATGGGGAATATACTTTGGTGGGATAATAATCATTGAAAAGCTATTTTTAGGGAAGCTTTTGCAAAAGATTCCTAGCTTTATTCAGTGGATTTACTCATTTTTGCTAGTTGTGTTTGGTTGGGTGCTTTTTGAAATGAGAACATTAGGAGAAATAGGTAGTTTCTTTGCTGCAATGTTTGGATTAAATAACATAGTGGCTTATGAAAAGCAATCATTCTATCTGATTTCATCTAATATATTGGTGTTTGTTGTCTGTGCAATTGGCTCAACCACAGCACTCAAACATTACACCAAGCCCCTAGAGCATAAAAGTCAATTTATCTACAAGACCTTAAAGCTAGTCTGCGAGTTTATGATATTTGCTGTTTGTATCTGTTACCTTGTAACTTCAGGATACAACCCGTTCTTATACTTCAATTTTTAGCAAATAGCTTAATAGAAAGGAGCATGATGAAAACAAATGAACTTTAAAAAAGCTACCATTGGATTATTTTTTGCAATTATCGTGCTTATGTCTTTGGCTACCTTCTTATTTCCTAAGAAGAGTTTTTCACAGCTTGAAAATCGTAACCTTGTGGGAACACCAAAACTGACGATTGGCACGTTCATTGACAAATCTTTTATGAAGAATGCAGAGAGCTTTATGGCGGATCATATTGTTTTTCGTGGTGAGTTTGCCTCTGCTCAAACAAGAATTCAGATGTTAACTGGAAAACGTGAAATTAATGGAGTTTTCATAAGCGAGAATATGCTTTTAGAGAATATAAATAAGCCAAGCGCGGCAGTTACAAAATTGAATATTGATGCAATTAATAAGTTTGCAAAAAAATATAATGGTAGAATTGACACGCAGATGATGCTTGTGCCTACTGCACTTGAGTTTTATAGGGTGAAAGCGCCTCCGATGGCGAAGCTTTTTGACCAAACGGCATATATCAAGTCGGTTTATGATAATCTTGAAACAGTAACTACTACGGATGCATATTCACCGTTGGCATCAAGCACTGACGACTATATATTCTATCGCACAGACCATCATTGGACCAGCTATGGCTCCTATGTGGGATATTCTGCACTTGCAAAGTCGCTAGGGTTTAAACCTGCAACTATCGATATGTTTAATATAGAACATGCTTCACATAATTTTTTAGGAACACTTTACTCAAAGGTTCTCTATGGTGAGGATTTGGCAGATAACATTGACCTGTACCATTATGCACAGGGGGACGTTATCACTGATGTGATAAAATACACTGACAAAAACACACAAACCTATCCCTCAATTTTTTTTAGGGAAAACATTTTAGCAAAAGATAAATATACAGTTTTCCTAGGAGAAAACAATCCAGTTGTAAAAATAAAAACAAGTATAACTAATGGTAAAAAGATAATTGTCTTTAAAGATAGCTACGCTCATTCGTTAATGCAGTTTTTGCCTCTTCATTATGAAGAAATTTTGCTTGTCGATTTAAGATATCTTCATAAACCTTTAGAGGAATATGCAAAAGTTACAGATTACCAGCAAGCATTGTTTTTATATAATGTAAGTGGTTTTGGAAAGGACAGCAGTGTAAAACAGGTATCGCTGTTCTAATTATTTTAGGGGGATTTATTCTAATGAAAATGAAACAAATTATTTCTTGTTGTGTGGTGCTTGCTATGTGTGGTGCAATTCTTACAGCCTGTACGGGAGATAAAAAGGGAAAAACACCGTCACAGCCACAGTCACCATCTTCACAGGCTAGCTCGGAGGTAATCGAAGAGGTTATCACAGTAAACCCTTTCACAGGTGAGGGTGGATATACAGAGGAGTTGCTAAAAACTCGTCCTGTTGCTGTAATGGTAAACAATATTGCGGCGGCTCTCCCTCAAAGTGGAATTGCTGATGCTGATATTATCTATGAAATGCCAGTTGAAGGCCCAGTTACTAGACTTATGGCGGTTTTTTCTGACTACAAAGCTATGCCGAATGTTGGCTCGATTCGTTCAGCACGTCACGATTATATCGAGCTTGTGAAACCAATGAATGCAATCTATCTGCATTTTGGTGGAAGTAGTGAAGGAAAGCAGGCCATTGCTAATAATAAAATCGACGCAATTGATGGACTTGCCTATTCAAATATTGCTTTTTATAAAGACAAAGAACTAGCGAAAACAAGAAGTTCAGAGCATTGCTGGTTTTCTAACGGACAGCTTTTGCAAGCAGGAATTGACAAAAAGGGTTTTAATACCACAATGGAGCCTCTGGCCTCACTGTTTAACTTTGCAAAGCCAGACGAAGACGTGATGGCTGACAATACATCAGCAAAGGTAGCAAAGGAAATCACCACACCAATTTCAAGTGGAACAAAGGCGACATTTACATATGATGAAAAAACAGAAACTTATTCAAAAGGGCAAAACGGAAAACCTCATATGGATACAAATAAAAATTCAGCAATACAAACTAAAAACGTATTTTTAATGTATGCCAATGTAGGATATCTTGCAGACAATTATCATAAAGAGATTGACATGACTAAGGGAACTGGTTACTATATTTCAAACGGAAAGTCGATTGAGGTTACATTTAAAAAGGCTACTATCAATGATGCAATTAAAGTGTATTCGGCTGATGGAGCAGAAATTAAAGTAAATGCGGGCAAAAGTTATTTTTGTGTAGTTCCAAATTCTCAAAGAGAAAAATTAATCATACAATAAAATAAGAAAGTAGGCTGAATTATGGATCAACCAAAAAAGTTGTATACATTTGGTGAGGAGCTGCTAAACTCAATTTCACATGGCGTGGGTGCGCTACTTGCTATCGCTGGAAGCGCCGTTTTAATTGTTTGGGCGGTGATTTACTCGGATGCTTGGGGCATTGTAGGTTCGTCTATATACGGATTTACACTGATTTTACTTTACACAATGTCAACCCTATACCATGCACTAACGAATGACAGGGCGAAAAAGGTGTTTCGTGCACTTGATCATTCCACAATATATTTGCTAATTGCAGGCACCTATACCCCCTATGCACTTGTAACAATAAGGGGAACAATGGGTTGGGTTGTTTTTTCAATCGTTTGGGGATGCGCAGTGATTGGAATTACATTAAATGCAATTTCAGTCGAGAAATACAAGAAGATTTCACTGGCGTTATATCTTATTTCGGGCTGGGCAGCAGTTATTGCGATGAAGCCAATTGTTGATAATTTAGCGACTAACGGATTAATACTAATGCTACTAGGTGGTATATTCTATACAGGTGGCATTGTGTTTTATGTTATGAAGAAACGTAAATATTTCCATGGTATATGGCATTTCTTTGTGCTTGGAGGCAGTATTTGTCACTACTTCTCCATATTGTTCTATGTAGTAAGATAGATAGATTTTACTTGACGAAAGGCAATAAATGGTATATATTTGAAATAATAACAATGTAATAAGGAGTGAACTAAATGATAGGTTGGATTATTGGTGGCGTAGTTGTAGCAATTATAGTGATTTGGTTTATATCAAGCTATAATGGTTTCGTTAAGATGAGAAATAGCACAGAAGAAGCATTTTCTTCTATGGATGTTTTCCTAAAGAAAAGGTATGATTTGATACCTAACTTTGTTGAAACAGTAAAGGGTTATGCAAAACATGAATCTGAAACATTAGAAAAAGTTATCGCTGCAAGAAACATGGCCGCTGGCTCTAAAACTATGGAAGACCAAATTGCAAATGAAAACGTATTCCAGTCAACATTAAAAAGTTTGTTTGCAGTAACTGAGGCATACCCAGACTTGAAAGCTAACACTAACTTTTTAAAGTTACAAGAGCAACTTACTCAAATTGAGAGCGAAATTGAAAAATCAAGACGTTTCTACAATGCAGTAGTTAACAAATATAACACTATGACAGAAGTTTTCCCAAGTGTTATTGTTGCCTCTTTATTCTCCTTCAAGAGAAAGCCTTTATATGAGGTTTCAGACGCAACACAAAGAGAAAACGTTAAGGTTCAATTCTAATAGGATTATTAAAGGGTTCATTTTGTGAGCCCTTTTTTGTATTACAAATATATATGGGGGTGACATCATGAAATTAGGTAAAAAACTGCTTGCATCACTTGCTTTGATGTTAGTACTCGTGCTATCCATCATGCCTATTGCATCTGCTGAGGGTGGCTACAATGAAATTGATCGAAACTATGAAACGATAAGCTATGATACAAATGTGGTTTTAGGGGAAAACAATGTTTATCACATTGAAGAACGAATTAAAGTGAATTTTTTAAATGAGCGTCATGGAATTTATCGCTATATTCCTTATAAGGGGAATATGCAGTATCAAGAGGGCGGCGTTATTAAAGACAGCAAATATCGTGCGAACATTAAAAATGTTAAAGTTAAGGGATATAAGTTTGAAAAAGATTATGAGAATGGAAATGTAGTGTTGCAAATTGGTGATGCCGACACATATGTCAAGGGCGAACAAGAATATGTAATCTNNATCTCCTTTGACTTTGATGCGGGGGAGGATAAAATTGCGGCGTTTGATAGGGTTTTCATTAACCTCATTCCCACAGGTTGGAGAACAGCAATTCAAAATGCAAGCTTTACGTTAACACTGCCAAAAGAAATCTCACCGGAAAACATCTCTATTTTCGCTGGTGAATTTGGAGAAGCAACACAAAGTAAGTTTGAAGCGACGATTGAAGGCAAGGTGCTTACTGCACAATCGATTGAGCCACTAAATGCCTTTGAGGGTGCAACTGTATATTCGGAAGTACCAGAGGGCTACTTTGTAAATGAACGCACAAACAAACCGCTTATTATATTTATGTGGATATTAATTGGTTTAGTGCCATTGCTTGCAGTTATTTTTTATCTGCTTTTTGGTATTGACAAACCTATTATAAAGGTAATGACGGTTTCTCCACCAAATGGAATTACCCCAGCAGAGGTTGGCTATATCATGGATTCTACAGTAGATAATAAGGATGTATTGTCGCTAATCATCTACTGGGCAGATAAAGGCTACCTTACTATCGAGCAGATTGAAGAGGATGACAGTTTCATTCTAACAAAGCTTGGCGATTTGCCAATCGGCGCAAATGGATATGAGAAAACCATGTTTGATGGACTGTTTGCCTCTGGTAATATCGTTAATACAAAGGACTTGAAGTCAAAGTTTTTCTCAACACTTGAACTGACAAAAACAAGACTTCGCAGTAAATTTACCAAGTCCCAATCTACATCACTGCATACAACTGCATCACTTGTTTGCCAAGGAATTGTTGGGTTACTTTCGATTGTGCCAATTATTTCTGCAATACTAATTGGCGGATATATAGAAATAATGGGTGAGGGATTTTTTGTTATTTCACTTGTTTTAACGGTTATTACATTCCTTATCTATATTGGGATTTTCGCAATGTCATCAAAATGGTATGTCATGTCTACCAAATCAAAAATAAGCTCAGTAATAGGGTTATCTATAGTTACTGGTTTAATATATCTCGGAATAATTGCAATTGGTTACTTTCAGTTACCGTCCATTATTCCTGTTATTGCTGCAATTCTCGGATCGATTTTGGCGGTGCTTTTAACTTGTGCTATGCCAAAACGCACACAACAGTGCAACGATTGGTTTGGCGAGCTTTTAGGCTTGCGTGATTTTATCGAGCTTGCTGAAAAGGAAAGAATAGAAATGCTTGTGCATGAAGACCCAAGCTATTTTTATAGCATACTTCCATATGCATATGTTTTGGGAGTATCTGATACATGGTCTAAGAAATTTGAGAGCATAGCAGTTGAGCCACCAAGCTGGTATTATGGTGGTGGGTTCAATATGGGAACCTTCAACACCTATATGTTCTTAAACTCATTCAATCGCTGTATGACGAATATGAACCAAAACTTGTCCGTTCCTCCAGTGCAAATGAATGGAGGAAAGAGTGGCGGAGGTTTTAGCGGTGGAGGTTTTTCCGGTGGTGGCTTCTCCGGCGGTGGTGGTGGAAGCTGGTAGAGACNNTGTTACAGTCATGACTGTAACAGCACTTTTACCTATGCCTTATTTAATTGTATCGCTGAAATGTCGAGTATTGTATTCTTATCTTGTTGAAGTTTGTTAGCAAGCCAAACCCCGGGCATCAGCATTAGCAAACCACAAGCCTCCAACCAAAAGAATGGATAGTCAAAGTAGGTTACAAAGGGAAACATTTTTATGATGTGATCAGGCAGTTTTTGCTGCATGATATAGTTGCTACCCCATAAGGTGTTTAGGATAGATACCGATATAAAAAGAATGTTTCCATATAAAAATGCTTTCATTGCAGACTTGGCTTCCACTTTGTATTCGAAAACAATGATACAGTAAAAGCTTACGAGCAACATAAAGTGGTGACTAATAATGAATTGATAGAATATAAATCTATCATAACTACCCGACAGGTTAGGGAAAATCATTGCGGGCAATGGCCCGATTAAGGTGCAGTAAAATAAGGTTGTAAAAAAGTTATTTTTGTTGTTTGTAATTAATATGTACATTAAGATATATCCTGTGATAAAGCAAAACTCTAACGGCAGATGTTTTTTTACATTATATTCACCAATTGCCATTAAACTTACATAGTAGATAGTCATGTTTGCAAAGAGTATTCCTGCAAATAGATATGAAAGTATTTTATTGTATTTAAACCTTCTCAGTTTTTCGCGTATTTTATACATATATAAGGAGAGTACAACGACTGCTGCCAATAATGCAAAATAAAGTGGGCCAAACAAAACAAAGGGCACACCGGTGCTGCTTGAAAAGAATTCCATGAAAATACCTCCAAATTTAGATGTGGACACTACCTACACATTTATGATATACTAAAAACAAGTTTTACTATATTTCAATATGCCCTTTGCCTCATCGGCAAAGATGGCAAATTATATCAACGCT
>DBGA01000012.1:31716-36539 GCA_002295325.1 Ruminococcaceae bacterium UBA866
CGAAGCGGGAGGTTGCCACTTTTTAGTGGGTTATTTCCGTGGAGTATGTCCGATTTTAAACCGGGCGACTATTAAATTTAAAACAAAAACGTAGCTGCAATATCCCTATGCCTTTTTTGTGCGTAGATGTGATTGCGTTTATGGTTATGATTTAAAACACCCTTCCCGGAAAAACTTTATGGTTTTTTCGGCGTTTTTATGTTTTCAACAGGAAACACACGGGTGCGTGTTGAGAATTTACAGTCTAACCCCCAATTGTAATTATTATAAGGAGGCGATGACAGTGGCAGTCAAAGAGAAAATCAGAATCAGACTAAAAAGTTATGACACAACACTAATCGACGCAGCGGCAGCTAAAATAGTTGAAACTGCAAAACGTACTGGTGCGAGAGTTTCGGGTCCAATCCCGCTACCTACTCAAAAAGAAATCATAACAGTTCTTCGTGCAGTTCATAAATATAAGGACAGCCGTGAGCAGTTTGAAATGAGAACTCACAAAAGACTAATTGATGTACTAAGACCATCTGCAAAGACAGTTGAAGCACTTCAAGGTCTAGAACTTCCTGCTGGCGTAGATATCGAGATTAAACTTTAATTTCTATACGCGTGCAACAGGTCATGTTGGCACAATGCCAACCAATAACCTAATTAGGAGGAAAAATCACAATGAAAAAAGGTATCATCGGTAAGAAAATCGGTATGACTCAGATTTTCGATGAGCTTGGTAAGGTAATTCCTGTAACAGTAATTGAAGCAGGCCCTTGCGTTGTTGTTCAAAAGAAAACAATTGAAAACGACGGCTATAACTCATTACAAATCGGTTTTGGCGATATGAAACCACACAAAGTGAACAAACCACAAAAAGGTCACTTTGCAAAAGGCGACGTTGCTGCTAAAAGAATTCTTAAAGAATTCAAATTCGATAACATTGACGCTTTAAACGTTGGTGACATCATTAAAGCAGATGCTTTTGAAATCGGCGATGTAGTTGACGTACGTGGAACAAGTAAAGGTAAAGGTTTCCAAGGCTCAGTAAAACGTCACGGATTTGGTACATTGAAACAAACACATGGTACAGGACCTGTTCATAGACACACTGGTTCATTAGGAATGTGTTCTTCACCATCAAGAATTTTCAAAGGCAAAAAAATGGCAGGCCACATGGGTGCTGAAACTGTTACAGTTCAAAATTTAGAGGTTGTAAAAGTAGATGCTCAAAATAATCTTATTGCACTAAGAGGTGCTGTACCGGGCCCTAAGGGCGGAACAGTTACTATTATCAATAGTGTGAAAAAAGCCTAGAAAGGAGGAAGCATTATGTCAAGAGTACAAGTATTAGATATGTCAGGCGAAAAAGTGAAACAAATGAACATTTCAAACGACATTTTTGGTATCGAGCCAAACAAAGCGGTTATGCATGCTGCAATTGTAAACTACCTTGCAAACCAACGTCAAGGCACTCAGTCAACTCTAACTCGCACAGAGGTAAGAGGCGGTGGTCGCAAACCTTGGAAACAAAAAGGTACAGGCCACGCAAGACAAGGTTCTATCAGATCTCCACAATGGAAGGGCGGCGGTGTTGCTCTAGGTCCAAAGCCTCGTGACTACAGCTACTCCTTAAACAAAAAGGTTAAGAGATTAGCACTTAAATCCGCTCTATCCGCTAAGGTTTTGGATAAAGACTTTATCGTTGTAGATAAGATTGAGCTTGAGGGCTTCAAAACAAAAACAATTATAAATATGCTGAACGCTCTAGAAGCTAACAATAAAAAGGCATTAATTGTTATGCCTGAAGTTGATACAAAAGTTATCAAGAGCGCAAGCAACATTCCTGGTGTAAAAGCTACATTAGTTAATACACTAAATGTTTATGACATCATTCATCACGATAAATTAATCGTTGTTGTTGATGCTGTTAAAAAGATTGAGGAGGTGTACGCATAATGGTAAAAACTGCTCAAGACATTATCATTAAGCCTATTATCACCGAGAGATCTATGGAAAACATAGCTCTTAAAAAATACACCTTCAAAGTAGACAAAGCTTGTAACAAAATCGAAATAGCAAGAGCTGTTGAAACTCTTTTTGGCGTTAAAGTCAAAAAAGTAAACACTTTGATTGTTAAAGGTCACTTTAAACGTCAAGGCAGAAGCGAAGGCTATACTTCCGATTGGAAAAAAGCAATGGTTACTTTAACTGAGAATTCAAAAGGTATTGAGTTCTTTGAAGGTATGGTATAAGAACGTAACTATCGTTATTATTCATAACGTAACTACATTCGTCCAACATTAGGTTGGTATACCAGGTGATGTATGAGTAGTCTTCGAAACTACTCGCTAAACCGAAATAAGGAGAGTGAATAGCATGGCTATTAAAAGCTACAAACCGACGACCCCTAGTAGACGTTCAATGACAGTAACGGATTACTCCGAGTTGTCTAAAGTTGCACCTGAAAGAAGTCTTCTTGAATCAAAGAATAAACATTCAGGCCGTAACAGCTATGGTAGGATTACTGTTCGTCATCGTGGTGGCGGAAACAGAAAAAAATACCGTATCATTGACTTTAAGAGAAATAAGCTAGACATGAACGCTACAGTTCTTACTCTTGAGTATGATCCAAACCGTTCAGCTCATATCGCTTTACTTCAATATGAAGATGGCGAAAAACGTTATATTATTGCTCCTAACGGACTAAAAGTAGGCGACAATGTTAGCGCTGGTACTGAGGCAGATATCAAACCAGGTAACGCACTTCCAATGTCAGCTATTCCTGTTGGTACAGTTATCCATAACGTAGAGCTTTATCCTGGAAAAGGCGCACAGCTTGTTCGTTCAGCAGGTAACATGGCACAACTTATGGCAAAAGAGGGTGCTTATGCACTTGTTCGTTTACCATCAGGAGAGCTAAGAAAAGTTCCTGTAAACTGTATGGCAACAATTGGCCAAGTCGGAAATATCGACCATGAAAACGTATCTATCGGTAAAGCCGGAAGAAAACGTCACATGGGATGGCGTCCATCTGTTCGTGGTTCTGTAATGAACCCTTGCGATCACCCTCACGGTGGTGGTGAAGGTAAAGCCCCTATTGGTCGTCCTGGACCAGTTACTCCTTGGGGAAAACCAACACTTGGATATAAAACTCGTAAGAAACATCATCGCTCCGACAAATTTATTGTTAAACGCAGAAATGCTAAATAGGCTTTGAAAGGAGGCAGATGAATTATGGGTAGAAGTATTAAAAAAGGACCTTACGTTCAACCGGTCCTATTAAAAAGAGTAAAACAAATGAATGAAGCTGGCGAAGTAAAAGTTGTGAAGACTTGGAGCCGCGCATCCACAATCTTCCCTGATTTCGTAGGTCATACATTCGCTGTTCATGATGGACGTAAACACGTTCCAGTATACGTAACTGAAGATATGGTTGGTCACAAACTCGGCGAGTTTGCTCCAACGAGAACATTTAGAGGACACGCTGGATCAAAAACGTCAAATAACGGTAAATAGGCCGAAAGGAGGATTTTTAATGGAAGCAAGGGCTTATCTTAGATATGTACGCATAGCACCCCGTAAGGTCGAAATCGTACTGAATCTAATAAGAAACCAACCAGTTGATAAAGCTATGGCGATCATAAAGCACACACCAAAGGCTGCTAGTGAGCTCCTTGAGAAACTTTTGAAATCGGCCATCGCTAACGCAGAAAACAATCACAATATGAACAAAGAGAGTTTATATGTTTCTGAGTGTTTTGTTTGTCCAGGTCCAACCCTTAAGAGAATTAGACCTAGAGCACAGGGGCGTGCGTTCCGCATTTTAAAAAGAACATCACACATCACCCTAGTTCTAAAGGAAAAGGAATAAGCTGAAAGAGGAGGTAAACTATGGGACAAAAAGTAAATCCACACGGCTTAAGAGTCGGTGTAATTAAAGATTGGGATTCCCGCTGGTTTGCAAATAAAGACACTTTTGGTGACACTTTAGTTGAAGATTACAAAGTCCGCAATTATGTTAAAAAGACATTGTTTGCTGCTGGCGTTCCACGTATCGAAATCGAGCGTGATGCAGTAAGAGTTAGAATTAATATTCACTGTGCAAAGCCAGGTCTTGTAATTGGTAAAGGTGGCACTGAAATTGAAAAACTACGTGCTAGTATCGAAAAAATGGTTAAAAAACCTGTTATCGTTAACATCGTAGAGGTGAAACAACCAGATATGTCTGCACAATTAGTTGCAGAAAGCGTATGTGCTCAACTTGAAAGACGTGTTTCTTTCAGAAGAGCTATGAAACAATCAATCCAACGTACAATGCGTTTGGGTGCAAAAGGTATTAAAATTCGTGTAGCAGGCCGTCTTGGCGGCGCTGAAATCGCTCGTTCAGAGGTTTATCACGAAGGAACAATCCCACTGCATACAATTCGTGCTGACATTGATTATGGTTTCGCTGAAGCAGATACAACCTTCGGTAAGATCGGTGTTAAGGTATGGATCTACAATGGCGAAATACTTCCAACTAAAGGAAACAAGGAAGGGAGCGGAAAATAATGTTAATGCCTAAAAGAGTTAAACGTCGTAAACAGTTCCGTGGATCCATGGCTGGTAAAGCGTTAAGAGGCAATACTATCAGCAACGGCGAGTTTGGTTTAGTTTCCATGGAACCATGCTGGATTAAATCCAACAAGATCGAGGCAGCCCGTGTTGCCATGACCCGTTACATTAAGCGTGGTGGTAAAGTCTGGATCAAGATTTTCCCGGATAAACCTGTAACAGCAAAGCCAGCAGAAACCCGTATGGGTTCCGGTAAGGGCGCTCTGGAATACTGGGTAGCA
>DBGA01000007.1 GCA_002295325.1 Ruminococcaceae bacterium UBA866
ACAAAAGGGGGCGTTAGAACATGCAATCCAATATGGCTCTTATCACGCCAATTATATAAAAATATATCATGTAATAGCCCACCTCTTGCAGCCGCAACATAATCTAAATTCAACCGTTTACAAATTTTATAGCTTATATATGATACAAAAATGCTGTGATCGAGGCAATTCGTTCCTCTATGCGCAGGAATTTTAACCATATTGCAAACTGCAGGAATTAATATCAAATCGCGTATGCATTTTTCATAGGTATTAAGTTTTTGTATTTTAATCTTATTCATTTTTACTCCTATAATAAAGTCTATATAACTATGATTTCACACTTGATAATTAATTATTCTCAATTCCTACAAAATACAAAATATATAAATAAAATATAAATTATAGTTGTTTTTCGTATAACTTACCAGTATAATTATGGTAATATATTTTGTTTTTAGTTGGTATATATTTATTCAAAAAATGTCGCATATATTTAAAAGAAATTGCACACTACTCACATTTGACGTAATCAGTAATCATATTAAATTATGGAGGTGGATTTATGACTTTCAAACTTAAAGAGGGCTTTTTGCTGGGCACTGCTTCTGCTGCAACACAAATTGAAGGTGGCGAGTGCTCACATAACTGGAATGACTGGTATCACCGTGGTAAGATTTTGGATGGTTCTGACCCTGCTCGTGCAACCGACCATTACAATCGTTGGAAAGAGGACGCCGACCTTATGTCCGATATGGGACTTAAAATTTATCGTCTTGGTATAGAATGGGCACGTCTATGTCCAACTGAAAACACAGTGGATGAGTCTGCTGTTGCTCATTACCGTGAAGAACTCACCTACCTGCGTGAAAAAGGAATTTCCGTGCTCCTAACAATTCATCATTTTACAAACCCAATGTGGTTTGAGAAAAAGGGTGGATTTACAAGGGTTGAAAACATCGAATATTACATCGACCTTGTTGCTCTTGTCGTTCGCTCTTTTGGTGATCTTGTTTGCGAATATATCACCATAAACGAGCCAAATGTTTATGCCACAAGCTCCTATTATTTTGGAATATGGCCACCTGGAGAAAAGTCTTTTGGGAAAGCGATTAAGGTCATGTCAATTATGTCTATATGCCATATCCGCGCATATGAGCTGATACACAAAATACGTAATGAAATGGGATATGATGATACAAAGGTAAGCTTTGCTAACCATGTGAGGGTTTTTGATCCAGAAAACGCAAAGAACCCATGGCATCGCATCTGCGCAATCCTTTTGGAGCATTTTTTTCAGAGTGCAGTTACCGAGGCAATGTGCTTGGGTAAATTTAAATGGCCACTTAAAAAAATCTTACCGATAAAGCGTGGCGAATACTGTGACTTTATTGCGGTGAACTATTACACTCGCTCCACGATATCCGGATTTGGTGATGGCGTACGTGAATTGTCACCAAAAAATGACTTAGGTTGGGAAATTTATCCCGAGGGAATAATCCGCTGTACAAAAAAACTATATAATCTTATTAAGCGCCCAATATATATTACGGAAAACGGCACCTGCGACAACACCGATACATTCCGCTGTCGCTACATTTACGATCACCTGAAAGTGATAAACGAATCTGATTTACCTGTAGAGAGATACTATCACTGGTGTTTTTGCGATAACTTTGAGTGGATTGAAGGTAAAAGTGCAAGGTTTGGCTTAGTTCATGTGGATTATGAAACCCAAAAACGCAGCATTAAAAATGCAGGTAATTTCTACTCTGAGGTTAATTATGCAGGCGGTGTTACGGAGGAAATCTACGAAAAATATGTTAAAAATCAGGAGTATCATTTTTAAGTTGGTAAGTGCAGCATTCTTGAATTAATTAACAAGGGGGAAAACAGTGATGGATAGCAATGCAAAACGTAACCGATACTGCTTTGGACTTGGCACAGTGGGTAGAGATATGCTCTATGCCATGGTCAGTATGTACTTAATATTTTATCTAACTGATATACTCAATCTCCCCGACTCTACCATGTGGTGGATGACAGGTGCACTAACCATTCTGCGGATATTTGACGCAGTAAATGACCCCTTTATGGGCTTTTTGGTGGATAATACCCACTCTCGTTTTGGTAAATTTAAACCATGGATAGCCATAGGGGGCGTAGTCGGTGGCATCTTAACAGTTTTTCTCTTTACCGATTTTGGGCTTACAGGTTCTTTATACGTTATTTCTTTTGTCATAATCTATTTAATTTGGGACCTTACATATGGCGCTAACGATATTGCCTACTGGTCAATGTTACCTTCATTGACACTAGACCAGAAGGAGCGTGAAAAAACAGGAGCATTTGCAAGAATCTGTGCAAACATTGGAATGTACATCATTGTAATAGGCATAGTTCCTCTTACAAATGCACTTGGTGGGGGTAAAAAGGCTTGGTTTATCATTGCTGTTGCTGTGGTAGTTATCACATTGCTGTTTTTGTGCTTTACCCTCTTTGGTGTTAATGAAAACCCCTCCTTATGTAAAAAGGAAGAAAACACATCTCTTAAAGAGATGGTTAGGGTACTCTTTAAAAACGATCAACTCTTGTTTACTGCCATTTCAATGGGTCTATTTATGATAGGATACACTACCACAGCAACCTTTGGCCTGCACTTTTTTAAGTATGCATTTAAAGATGAGAATATGTACTCGGCATTTGCAGGAATTTTGGGTATATCTCAACTTTTAGCATTGTCTATTTTTCCTATGTTCTCAAAAAAATTCAACCGCAAACAACTCTACTCATCTTCCACTATTTTAGTTGTGGTTGGATATATCCTCTTCTTTTTATCCCCAATGAACATGATATATATTGGCATTGCAGGTGTACTTATCTTTACAGGTCAGGCTTTTATCCAGTTGCTCATGCTCATGTTCTTAGCCGACACTGTCGAGTATGGACAATGGAAGCTTGGTCGTCGTAACGAAAGCATTACCTTTTCGGTACAGCCTTTCATCAATAAAATTGGTGGAGCAATTGCAAGCGGTATTGTGGGGGTTACTTTAATAATTTCGGGTATCAATTCTTCTGCAACACCCGATGATGTGACCAATACTGGATTGCTCATTATGAAGATAGCAATGCTGATATTGCCTCTCATTTTCATTTTGGCAGGCTATATCGTATACCGTTTCAAGTTTAAGATTGACAAAGCAATGTTTGAAAATATTGTGTCAGACCTTGCAAAACGTGGTGACATTAATACAGCAGAGCAGGAGTAAGAGAATGTTAACAAGAAACAGTCGGATTAAAGACATCTATTCACATCCCATAGGACGTGACATCATTAAAAAAGTTTTACTTCAAATGGGAAAAGACGGCCGTATTATTAATAATCCCGTTGTTGGCAACCTTAAAATAAAAACGTTAACTAAATTCTCCAAGGCTCAAGTGGATGAGGGGTTTATTAATACCCTTCTTGAACTGCTAAACAGCGAGCCAGACATTCCACGCAGTGATGACTGCTCTATTACTAAAGCTTGGTGGAAAGAAGCCGTGTTTTATCAGATATATCCTCGTAGCTTCAAAGACAGCAATAGCGACGGTATCGGTGATTTGCGTGGCATATTGGAAAAACTCGATTACTTAAAGGAACTTGGAGTTGATGCAATATGGCTTTCACCTATTTACGACTCTCCAAATGATGACAACGGCTATGATATCCGCGACTATCGCAAAATCATGGCCGAGTTTGGCACAATGGAAGACTTTGATGAGTTGCTTGACGGTATTCATGCCCGTGGCATGAGGCTGATTATGGATTTGGTTGTAAACCATACCTCAGATGAGCATCCATGGTTTTTAGAAAGCAGAAAATCAAAGGATAATCCTTACCGGGATTATTACATATGGAGAGATGGAAAAGACGGAAAAGAACCCAATAACTGGGGATCATGCTTTTCCGGACCCGCATGGAAATATGATAAGGAAACTGACCAGTACTTCCTTCATCTCTTTCCCGTTATCCCAGTTTAAGTCAGGTTGTTTTTCGGAAAAAAGATGAAGGAAGTACTGGTCAG
>DBGA01000070.1:0-99106 GCA_002295325.1 Ruminococcaceae bacterium UBA866
TGGCAACAGCAGTATTTTCTTCAAGATAATTCATCAATTTTTCAGTTACAAGTCCCTCAACCAAGGATCTAGCCTCTACGTTTCCAAGTCTGCCCTTTGTTTGGCCCTCAAACTCACACTCTGTAAGCTTAATGCTTACAATCGCAGTTAGTCCTTCACGAACATCTTCACCGCTTAGATTTTTATCATTTTCTTTTATGAGATTAAATCTTTTTCCATAGTCGTTAAATACACGAGTAAGTGCATTTTTAAACCCTGTTTCATGCGTTCCTCCGTCGTGGGTATGAATATTATTTGCAAAGGATAGCACAAGTTCATTATAGCTATCGTTGTATTGCATTGCAATCTCAACAATTGAGTCATTTTCAGTTTTTGAAATATAAATTACTTCATCATGTACTACTTCTAATTTTTTTCTCTCATGAATATGGGATACAAAACTCCTTATTCCACCCTCGTAATAAAGATTTTCTGAAATTAAATTGTCTGCATCTCTTAAATCTTTGATTACAATCTTAATTCCTGCATTCAAGAAAGCCTGTTCTCTTAACCTATTAAGTAGAACTTCATAATCGAAATTTATTTCTTCAAAAATTTCACCGTCCGGCTTAAATACTACAGTAGTACCTTTTTGCTCTGTTTCACCCATTATTTTTAGAGGCTCCGAATAAACACCCCTTTCAAAACGTTGAAAATGAATGTTTTTACCATCGTAAATGGTTAATTCAAGGAATTCACTCAAAGCATTTACTACAGACGCACCAACTCCATGCAAACCACCAGCCATTTTATATCCGCCGCCGCCAAATTTTCCTCCAGCGTGTAAAACTGTATAAACAACAGTAGCGGCTGAAATACCCTCTTTTGCATGAATGCCGGTAGGAATACCACGTCCGTTATCGGTTACTTTTATAACATTCTCAGGTAAAATTTCTACGTTGATTTCATCACAATGACCGGCAAGAGCCTCATCTATTGCGTTATCTACAATCTCATAGACTAAATGGTGAAGACCTCTTGGTCCTGTCGAGCCAATATACATACCTGGACGTTTTCTTACCGCCTCTAAACCCTCCAGAACCTGTATTTCTTCCGCTCCATATTGCTCATTATTTGGAATTTCCACTTAATATTACCTCCGCATGTTTTTTTAGATTGCAAGCTTACCTTGCTGCCATATCTTCTTAAAAATTTTTAAAAGCTAGATACTGTTTTTATTTTATTTTTGCTCTTTTCTTAATCGTAGTTGACGAAATCTGTGAGATATAAACAGTTGTTTTATCTTTATTTTTTGTAATGATAAATGTTTTTGGCATCTCGTAGGACACTGTGATAACCTCGTCTCTTTTTGTTGCACTCACTAAAAAATCTTTTGTTTTCTTTGAAGTCGAAGTTTTTTCTAAATCAAAGATACCTATTATATCAGAAGTTTTAACGACTACTTCCTGCCCTAAATGGAGATACAAAAAATCATTCCTTTTTATCATAATAATTTTGCAACAAAAGAACTAACTATGGTCCTTCTATGTTGCAGTATTCTTGAAGAGTTCCGTCATTTATCTTAAATATACACCCGTTATTGAGTTTTAACGTATTTGAAACGTCACAGCAGGTTATAAAAACCTGCATCCCTCGAACATGGTTTAATATGTAATCTTGCCTTGATACGTCTAGTTCACTCATTACATCATCAAGAAGCATAATTGGATTTTCGCCGGTTATTTTTTTTAAAAGCATTGCTTCTGCAAGCTTTAAAGCAATGACTGCACTTCTTTGTTGACCCTGTGAACCATATGTTTTTACTGATTTTCCGTCAATAAAAACCTCCAAATCATCCCGATGAATTCCAATGGATGTGAAACCTTGTCTGACATCAGCATTAAAATTTGCTTTTAAATTAGTTTCATATTCTAAAACCCTATTATCGTCGTAGCTATTTACGTCTTTTATATCTTCAAACACAGTGGAAACATAACCAATCGAAAAGCCTTCTCGTTTGGAGGAAAGCCCCTCATATATTTTTTTTGCCAATACTTCCAGCTTATTTACATAGTCGTTTCTATAAATTGAAAGTATTGTTCCAATTTTTGCAAGCTGTGAATCCCAAACCTCAATGTCTGTTTCAAGATTTTTGTAGGAGCTTGCATTTCTTAATAGGGCATTGCGCTGATCAATGAGTTTTTCATATCGTTGCATATAACTATCATACTGTGGTTTTATTTGTGACACAGCAATATCTATAAATCGCCTACGATTTTTAGGACCATCTTTGATAAATGAAAGATGTGCAGGAGAAAAAACCACTGCATAAAAGTTTCCATTAAGTTCTGTCATAGATTTTAACTCAACGTTATTTAAGGTTATTTTCTTTTTCGTTGATAATATCATTTTTGCTTTTTGCGTTCGCTGCTTATCTGAAAACTCAATTGTAAGACTAGAAGCGTCTTGTTCAAACATAATCAGCTCATTTGCTTTTGCACCACGAAACGAATTATTCCCTGTAAAAAGCCAAATTGCCTCAATTAAGTTTGTTTTACCTTGAGCATTGTCACCATAGAAAACATTTATTCCTTCACAGGGTATTATTTCCATTTTTTTTATATTTCTATAGTTCAAAAGCTCAATTTTCTCAAGTTTCACCCGATAACCTCCAAAATACGTAACACCAGCGTATGTTTGCCCTAATTATTTTATACAGAGATATAAAATAATAAAATGATTTGACTTTCATTACTTTACAACTTTAGTTAATTTTACTTTTATGGGGTCTTTTTGTTGTTTTATGATAAAGATATTTTCATCAAGGCTAACTTTATCTCCTGCTTTTATCTTTTTGCCACGCATTAAACAAACCTCATCATTAACAAAAACTACTCCCTCAGCAATAATTTCTTTTGAGTGGCCACCACTTTCTGCCACACCAACAAATTTAAGTAGTTGGTCAAGCTTTATAAATTCAGTTTTTATCAATACATCTAGTTCATTCATACAAAATCTCCTTCAAGTTAAGACTTGATTTTTAGGATTTCAATCTAACCGGTAAAACCAAGAATAAAAAGCTATCATCACCAATAGGCAATATTTTAATAGGGGATATTGGCCCATTAATTTCAAGTTTAAGAGTTTCACACTCACTTGCTTTTAATGCGTCTGCCATAAATCTATTATTAAATCCAATTTTCACTTCAGGACCCTCAATGGTTGCGTGAATAGAATCATTCACCTTGCCAATTGACGTTTCACAAAATAGCTTAATATTATTATTCGCAAAAGTACATCTTACCGGACTTTTGGCTCTTTCGTTAATAATAATTGATGCACGATTGATGCTATCAAGAAAGCTTTTTGTTTCGATTGTAATGGTTGTTTGAGTTTCTTTTGGGATAGCTGTTTCATAATCTAAAAAATTACCTTCAAGTAATCGTGAAATAATAATATAACCGTTAATTGAGAAACTAATATGTTTATTTGAAACACTTACTTTTACATTTTCCTCATCATCTTCCAATCCAAGACGAGATAACAACTTTACAATTTCTGCAAGTGTTTTTCCTGGTACAACAAATTGAAAATTATCTAAAACATTAATTTTCTCTTTTCTCAAAGCCAAACGCACACCATCAACTGACACGATATACAAAATAGAATCTTTAATATCAAATAATGATCCTGTTAAAATAGGGTTTTGATCGTTTTGTGCAACAGAGAACAAAGTTTGAGAAATCATATTTTTTAATAAATGGTGAGAAATAGAAAATTCTTTATCGTTTGAAATAGATGGCATATCTGGATATTCTTCTGCATTAAGTCCTAATATAGTAAATTCTATATCATTACACTCAATGATTGTAAGTAGTTTCTCATCTGTTTTAAAAGAAACCTCTCCATCTGGCATTTTATTGATAATATTTGCAAGCAGTGTTGCATTCAAAATTATGCTGCCATCTTCGGTAGATTTTACAAAAACAGATTTTGCTATACCTAGTTCAAGGTTGTAGCCTGTAATCTTTAATGAATTGTTTTCGCATTGCATCAAAATACCTTCTAAAGCAATTAAAGTGGTTTTTGTAGTAACTGCTGGAAGTACATTATTGATAGCCTCACTTAAATCTTTTTTGTTGCAAGAAAATTTCATATAATTTCTCCTTCTAGCATTATTATGCCAAATATATTTTACACACAGAGTTATTTTAAAAAAGATAAACTTTGTGCTTGCGAATTAAAAAATAAAAATCTTTATTATATATAATATAAATAAATAATATAAATAGTAGTAATAGTAGTGCCGTTGAAACTGTTGGTAAAGTCAACAAATACAGGTTATACAAGCATCTATCGACTACAAGTTATTCCTTTTGTCCTGTGGACGATTTGTGGAAATTGTTTAATACTTTTTTTATAAACAGCTCTTAACAGAAAAATCCGTTTAAAACTAAAAACTTGTGAAAAAAATGGTGAAAAATTTCTACTCAAAAATTAAAATAATTTTATGAGTAATTGCCTGTTGATAAGTAACTGTTGATAACAAAAAAAGATAAAAAATAATATCCTACTTAAAAAGTTAAAAAACACCCAAAAATCAAAGGTGATATACCCATGTCACACCTTTGATTTTTTTATAATTAAGTTTATCTATTTATTTCTAATATTTTTAATAATATCATCAATAATAGCACGTTGGCGGGAATCTGTTCCCATTAAATCTCTTGTCTGATTAAGTGCATATACAATTGTGGAATGGTCACGATCAAATTCAGCACCAATCAGAGAGGTGGACATTTGTGTAATCTCTCTAATAATATAGATAGCAGTTTGCCTTGCAACAGATATATTTGCATTTCTTTTCTTTGAGCGGAGATCATCTGCTGAAACAGAATAGGTTTTAGAAACCTCTTCAATGATTCGTTCAACGGTAACTGGTACAGGTTGATTATCATTTAAGATTTCCTTTATAACGTTTTGTGCAACACTTATAGAGGGTGGAGATCCTGCATAACGTTTATATGCCTCAATCTTCTTTACAGCACCCTCGAGCTGGCGTATATTCGTTTTTAAACGATTTGCAATAAACTCGGTAACATCACTTGGAATTTCTATTTGCAAAAGAGCAGCCTTTCTGTTGATAATGGCAATTCTTGTTTCAAAGTCCGGTGGCGAAATATCTGTAATTAAACCCCACTCAAAACGGCTTTTCAGCCTGTCCTCTAGGGTTTTAATATCTTTTGGAGGTCTATCAGAAGTAAGTACAATTTGCTTTCCCACTTGATAAAGCTCATTAAAGGTATGAAAGAATTCTTCTTGGGTTCTATCCTTACCAGCAACAAACTGGATATCATCGACTAGGAGTATGTCTGCTTTTCTATATTTATTATGAAAACTGTTTACAGTTTGGGTAGCAAACGAAGCAATGAGTTCATTGGTAAAGGTTTCACTTGATACAGAAATAATATTTTTTTCTGGGCTTTGCTTTCTGATTTCGTTTGCAATCGCCATCAATAGATGTGTTTTACCAAGCCCTGATGGGCCATAGATAAAAAGAGGATTATAAGAGCCTGCTTGTTGGGACGTAATTGCTTTACAAGCAGCGTAAGCAAAGTTATTTGATGAGCCTACAATAAAAGTATCAAAAGTATACTCATATGTACCGTTATTGTTATTTTCTAAAGATACAGGAGCATCATTTTCTATATTGGAGTCAATAGAATTTAGCTTTTCAGCATTTATAAGAAACTCATTGTTCATATATTGCTTTATGTCGTCTTCTGTTGCAATAACAACAGTGATTGGGAAACCTAAAACTTGCTCAAAACCAGCATTTATCTTATCAAAATATTGTTTCAAGAGGACATCCTTTTGAAACGTAGTCTTAATATAAATAATTGCGTTGTTGTTTTCGAATTTCACTGGTTCAATTAAAGAAATCCAGCAACTATAAGCAACGTCGCTCACACTCTCTTTGATATACTCTTTAACCAAATCAACTACTTCGCTAAATGATTCCATTGTTGAAAAAACCTCCACACTAAGTTATAATAATCATACATTTGATTATTAAGAAATTCTGAATGTCCAAAAAACAGGAAAAACCAGTATTTCACGATGCAAATATAAGATTATATCAAAAAAATATATTCTTTAATGATATAATAATAATGGACAAAATGATTCATTTTATAAAAATTTCCAAAATTGATATCAACAGCTTTTAAACCAAATGGTATAGCAAGTTGTTGAAAATAAGTATTGCTGTTTAAAATCGGTTTAAAGCATATTAAAAAGTTGTTGAATAAAAAATTAATCTTTTAAAGAGCCTATCTTTCCAATTTATACGTGATGTATCTAATTATAGCAAATTTTTTGATTTTTTACAATAGATATTAAACTATTAACAGGATATTTTAATATCTATTATAAATGAAAGAATATTAAATTTAAAACGTTTTTAAAAAAATTTATAACAAAAATTTTTAAAATGTTTTAAGGGTATTTACTTATGTTTTTTAAAAAATAACAAGCCACTATGGGTTGTGGTAAAGTAATTAATTGCCACAATCCATAGATTTAAGTTTAAATCTTTGAAAAATACAGTGGTTTTTAAATGGATAAACGCAAAAAAGTATTGACAAAGTGAGGTATTATCATATATAATATTATCTTGCAGGGTTTCGCCTAATTTTTAAGCTATTTGTGTTATTGCTTTAAAGGCAAGACTTAAAAATAATGGATATAAAATGTCCGATTAAAGGGGGATTTACAATATGAAAAGAACATATCAACCTAAGAAATTACAACGCAAAAAAGTTCATGGCTTTATGAAGAGAATGGCTGAGAAGAGCGGAAGAAGCGTTCTTGCTCGCCGTCGTGCTAAGGGCAGAAAAAGACTATCACACTAATTAACAACCACTTAAATATAATTTGCGTGGTGTGGTTTTTGTGTAAAAACTAAAAAATGACTGACCACTTATCAATAGTGGTCTTTATTTTTATTAAAACAAGGCTTGGGTGTAAAAAGAATGGAAAAGGTTGTTTCTTTAAAGCTTAATAAGGAATTTAAACGTGCTTACTATCAAGGAAAATTCAAAGCACATCCCTTTCTTGTTACTTATTTGATTAAAAATCGTTCAAGAATTCCGAGAGTTGGAATTACAACCTCAAAAAAAATTGGTTGCGCTGTTAAAAGAAATCGTGCAAGACGAATTATAAAACAAGCTTACAGAGAAATTTTATCTGAAAAAGAACTTAATTTTAATGGTTATGATTTAGTGTTTGTTGCAAGAAATGATACTCCATCAAAAAATACCAATGACATAAAACGCATAATGAAAAAGCAAATTGGTGTGTTGCTAGGATAACTTAATATGAAGAAAAAAATGAATGTGTCTAATAGATGCAAGCCCTTCTTGTCAATATTTTTAATTGATTGTTATAGACGAATTATTTCGCCACTTTTTCCCAGATGTTGCAGATATTATCCTAGCTGTTCAGCATATACAAGGGAGGCAATTATTCGATTTGGATTTTTTAGGGGAAGTTACCTTGGAATAAAAAGAATACTTCGTTGTAACCCGTTTTTTAAGGGTGGAATTGATTACGTCCCACAAGATTTTTCTTTTTTTAGAAAAAAAACGGACAAACAAAATTAGTATTAGAACTCATGCGGTATTGTTTCCGCTTAAAATAAAACTGCCTAAATGCTGGCAATATGTTGGAGGTTTATATGGGAATTTTGGGTACACCACTTGGTTGGATTATGTATGCAATTGATTCGTTTGTGCATAACTATGGTTTGTCGTTGATATTATTTGTCTTATTTACAAAAGTTGTTTTATTTCCACTGGCAATAAAACAACAAAAAAGTAGTGCAAAAATGGCATCTATGTCTGCAAAACAAAAAGAATTGCAAAAGAAATATGGAAAAGATAAAGCAAAACTAAACGAAGCGCAAATGAAACTTTATGAAGAAGAAGGCGTCAACCCAATGGGTGGATGTATGCCGATGCTTGTTCAGATGGTTTTATTGTTTGGTATTATTGACGTTATTTATAAACCTTTAAAGCATCTTATTAGAGTTCCGGCAGAGATGATAAAAGCAGCAACAGATATATTAGGAAAAACAGCTGGTTCGCTTGCTGAGATTAGAGTTATTACCCTCATTCAGAGTGGCTCTGAACAATTTAATAATGTTTTTACACCAGAAATATTAACTCAAATTAATAATTTTGATATGAAATTTGGCCCTATTAATTTAGGTGATACGCCAACAGTTGCATTTAATCTTCTGATATTAATTCCAATTTTATCTGGTTTGACTGCATTTGCATCTACCATGATTTCGATGAACATTCAAAAAAAGAATGGCCAAGAAATGCAAGGCTCTATGAAATATATGATGATGTTTATGCCATTGATGTCTGTTTGGATTGCGTTTACAATGCCAGCAGGTGCCGGTGTTTATTGGACGATTTCAAACTTACTTATGATTGCCCAGACTTTATTGGTTCAGTGGATGTGGCCACCAGAAAAAGTTGCTTTGCATAATGGTAAATCATCTGAAAAAGCAAGAGAAAAAATGCGAAAAAAACGTGAAAAAATGGAAGCATATAATAAAATGATGGAAGAAAGAGGGTTGGCTCCAAAGCCTATTCCTCAAAAGCTTGCAGAACCTAAAGTAATAGATAAAGAAGCATTGCAAAAAGAAAAAGAAATGACGCGTGTTCGTCTTGCTGAGGCAAGAAAACGTATGGCTGAAAAGTATGGCGAAACATACAACGAAGAGTAGGATATAACGATTAGCCAAAATTTCAAACTTAGGCAATAAAGCTACTGTTAAACTTGGTCACATTTTAAATGAAAAATTAAATTCGTAACTTTTAAAATTTAATTAACCCATTGCTGTTTAGTGATGTGGGTGCAGGCACAGCCTGCAAGGAGGCTAAAATTATGATAAGAGAAGTTATTGCAAAAGCAGCGACTATTGATGAGGCTATGGAAAAAGCAGCGTTAGAATTAGGAGCAATTCAATCTGATTGTAAATTTGAAGTTTTGGAAACACCAAAAAAATCCCTTTTTGGCAGACATAAAGAGGCGGTTGTAAAAGCTACAATTGAAGTAGAAGAGCCTGTAACAGCAGAATCTAATTTATCTTCAGTGAATAGCAGTAAACTTACTATTGCAACAAAGTATTTGCAAGAAATCTTGAATGCAATGGGATTATCAACAATTTCAATGGAGATTGTTGAAAAAGAAGACGGTGCAGTAATTACATTTAATGGTGATGGAATGGCTGCGTTAATTGGCCACCACGGGGAAACATTAGATGCACTTCAATATTTAANNATGGGGATTATTATAGAATTACTCTTGATTGTGGAAATTATCGTGAAAAACGAGAGAATACTCTACAAGGGCTTGCTACAAGAATTGCAAGTAAGGTTAAAAAGACTGGCAGAAGCCAACTTCTTGAGCCTATGAATCCTTATGAGAGAAGAATTATTCACGCTATCGTATCTGATATTGAGGGTGTTTATTCTAAATCTAAGGGTGAAGAGCCAAATAGACGCGTTGTTATTTTAAGCGAANNAAAAATACAAATCGCAAAGAGGACTTTAATAACAATAAAAGAAATGATTTCAAAGAGAAGAAACCATATGTTCATAAACCAGAGAGAACGATGGAAGAAATTTTGAAAGAAGATTTCAAACAAAAAGAAATCAGTGCAGAACTTTACTCTAAAATAGAACTATAGACAAAAAGGTCTAGGTCAATATTGCATTACTATATATACTAAAAGTATATATAGTAATTAAATTACATATTGTTATGTAAAATATTGTCGGCATTGCCGATTCCTAAAAGGTCTGGGCATTGCCCAGACCTTTTTTGTTTATGTAGATTAAATTTTTGAGTTAAGTCTTTGAGTAGAAAGAATATATGAATTATTTTAACCAAAGGTGGTCGTACTCTTGATGCAAGAAAGAACGATAGCCGCAATTGCAACACCATTGGCAGTTGGCGGAATTTCAATTATAAGAATTTCAGGCGAAAATGCGATCGCTATTGCTGATAAGGTTTTTAAGTCGGCGAGCGGAGCTTTGCTTTGCGATAAAAAAGGATATACTGCAAGTTATGGAGCAGTGTATCATGGGGAAACTCAGCTTGATACCTCGGTTGCTGTGGTTTATCGTTCTCCAAAAAGCTACACCGGTGAGGATGTAGTGGAAATTTCTTGTCATGGTGGAGTTTTTATTACAATAGAAGTGCTACGTGCTGTTATAGACAGTGGGGCTCAAAATGCACAAGCAGGGGAATTTACAAAACGTGCATTTTTAAATGGAAAGCTTACTTTGACACAGGCAGAAGCTGTCATTGATGTGATAAACTCTAAAAATGTGCAAGCTTTAAATGCTGCAAAGTCTCAGCTTGATGGTGCACTTTTTCGAAGAATTCAACAAGTTAAAGAAAATTTGTTGAAAATTGCAGGACATTTGGCGGCATGGGTTGATTATCCAGAAGAAGATATTGATATTATTGACCAAGAAGATATGATGAAGAGTCTTATAGTTTCTGAAGAAACTGTAAATGAACTCCTTAAAACCTTTGACACAGGAAAGTTAATTAGAGAAGGCATTGACACCGTCATTGTTGGAAAGCCCAATGTTGGTAAGTCAACTTTGATGAATGTTCTTGCTGGTTGCCAAAAGAGTATTGTAACTGAAATTGCGGGAACAACTCGTGATATTGTTGAGGAAACTATAAATCTTGGTGATGTGATGTTAAGACTTTCTGATACTGCGGGTATTCGAGAAACAAAAGATACTGTTGAACAGTTTGGGGTAGCACTTGCCAAGGAAAGACTTGATAGAGCTGCTTTGGTTTTAGCAGTGTTTGATTGCTCAACTAGAATTGATGATGAGGATAGAGCAATCATTGAAAAGCTCCAAGGAAAGCCAGCCATTGCAATTATTAATAAAACTGACCTTGAAAGCAAAATTGATAGCGAATATATAAGAAGTCATTTTGAAACCGTGATTTCAATTTCAGCAAAAGAGGATGGTAGTATCAAAGAACTTGAAACTGCAATAAAAGAACAAGTGAAACTGTATGATTTTGATATGTCGGCAGGGATGATTGCAACAGAACGTCAACGTGAATGTGCCACGAATGCAAAACAATATATTGAGGAATCAATTTTTGCATTAAAATCCGGCATGACACTTGATGCAGTAACTGTTTCAATTGAAATGGCAATTGATGCATTACTTGAGCTGACTGGTGGACGCATTACCGAAGAAATTGTTAATCAAGTTTTCTCACACTTTTGTGTTGGAAAATAATTTGGGGGAGTATATGATGTTTAGAGAAGATTATATTATGAACCAAATTGAATTGCTCACTAGAAATTTAGCAAAAGTCATTTTTCATAAGGAAATTCCGACGGTTGAAATTATTAATGAAAACGGACTTATTTCAGGGGAAGGACTTCTTTTTCATAGACTAAATATATTAGTCGAGCAGGGAAACATCAATGAAGCTGAAAATTTAATTTTTGAGGAATTGAAAGATAATAATTCCAATGAGTTGTTACAGGTTGCGTTGCGGTTTTATGAGCAACTAAATAAATTAAGTGATGAGCGTCTTTTGCTCTGTGATTTTTCAAGAGAAGAAATTTTAGATGGAATTACAGCAATTAAGAAAATTTGTGAAAAGTGATTTAGTTTTATGTAATAAAAAATAGTATTTTATAATAAAGTTAGAAAAAATATTAATATATGAGTTTTTGATTAACATGACATACAACAACTAAGAATAGAACGGAGCAAGCTATGAGTTATAATATGGGTGAATATGATGTTGCAATAATTGGTGCAGGACATGCTGGCGTAGAGGCCGCATTGGCTTGCGCTCGACTTGGCGTGAAAACGATAGTGTTCACCCTTACTTTAGATGGGATTGCCAATCTGCCTTGTAATCCATCAATTGGCGGAACTGCAAAAGGTCACCTTGTTCGTGAGATTGATGCTTTGGGTGGCGAGATGGGAAAAGCAGCAGATAAGACTTGTCTGCAAAGCCGTATGCTAAATCGAGGAAAAGGCCCGGCTGTCCACAGTCTAAGGGTGCAAAGTGACAGATATGCTTATCACAATTATATGAAACAAGTTATGGAGCATCAACCAAATCTTTATATTAAGCAGGATGAAATTGTAAGTCTAAATCTTGATGAGCAAGGTAGTGTTTGCGAGGTTATCAGCAGACTTGGCGGTGTTTATAAGGTTAAGGCTGCAATCGTATGTACTGGTACTTACCAAAATGGTATGATTCACGTTGGAGAGGTGTCTTATTCAAGTGGGCCTGATTCGGTTGCACCGAGCATTGGGCTAACCGAAAGGTTGCAGGAGTTAGGTATTACTATTCGCAGATTTAAAACTGGAACTCCCTCACGCATTAACCGTAGGAGCATTGACTTTACACAACTTGAGGCGCAATGTGGAGATGATATTATAACTCCATTCTCATTTGAAACAAAATTTGAAATTCACAATGTTGTAAAATGTTATATGGGATATACCAATGAAGAAACCCATAAAGTGATTACCGAGAATTTGCATCGATCACCAATGTATGGTGGACGAATTAATGCAATCGGACCAAGGTATTGTCCTAGCTTTGAGGATAAGGTGGTGAGGTTTTCTGAAAAGCCTCGTCATCAGCTTTTTGTAGAGCCAATGGGGCTTGATAATGAAGAAATGTATATGCAGGGGATGTCCTCGTCTTTACCAGAGGATGTTCAATTGGCTTTTATTCGCACAATAAAGGGGTTTGAAAAAGCAGAGGTTATGCGAAACGCTTATGCAATAGAATATGATTGCTGTGACCCGCTGGAACTAAAACCAACATTGGAATTTATGGCTATTTCTGGATTATATGGTGCGGGTCAATTTAATGGTACTTCTGGATATGAAGAAGCGGCGGCGCAGGGGTTAATGGCTGGAATTAATGCAACAAGGAAAATATTGGGACAAGATGAATTTATTCTTGACCGTGCAAGCTCATATATTGGAACGCTGATTGATGATTTAATTTTAAAGGGATGTTCTGACCCTTATAGAATGATGACTTCAAGAAGTGAATATCGTTTGATATTACGACAGGACAATGCAGATAAGCGTTTGACTAAGTATGGATATGAACTAGGTTTAATTTCAGAGGAAAGATATCAAGACTTCTTAGAAAAAGTAGAGATTATCGACAAGGAAATTAAAAGATTGCATAAGCTTACAATTGTTCCAAGTGAAGAACTGAATGAACTACTTGTTTCACGTGAAACAAGTNNGAATTGATACGTCGACCACAAATTTCATATGATGATGTGATTATGTTTGATGACAATGCACCAGATTTCTCTCGAGAAATTCGTGAACAGGTGGAAATTGAAATCAAATATGAGGGTTATATTAAAAAACAACTATCGCAGGTTGCAGAAATGAGAAAGCTTGAGAATAAAAAACTACCTCAAGATGTTAGCTATAAGCAAATAGTGGGGCTTAGCCTTGAGGCTAGAGAAAAGCTTGATAAGATAAGACCTATCAATATAGGGCAAGCATCAAGAACTTCTGGGGTTAGTCCTGCAGATATTTCAGTTTTATTAATATATTTGCAACAACATAGGGAGGCAAACAATGATTAATCGTGAATTTACGAAAAGTATTTTTAGCAATGAGGGATTTGAGCTTACTGAAAAACAGCTTAATGATTTAGATCTATATGCTGAGCGTTTGGTTGAATGGAATGAAAAAGTAAACCTGACTGCAATTACAGAGCCTAATGAGATTGCTGTAAAGCATTTTCTTGATAGCTATTTGCTTTTGAAGTGTATAGAAGTAAAAGAGGGTAGCTCAATCATTGACGTTGGCACAGGTGCAGGATTTCCGTCACTTCCTTGTAAAATCATTCGAAATGATTTGAAGTTAACACTTCTTGATAGTCTGAACAAGCGTATTAACTTTTTGAATGAGTTAGTAGGTCAAATAGGTGTTAGAGCTGACTGCGTTCATGGCAGAGCAGAGGAGCAAGGTAACCAATCCAAGTTTCGTGAGAGATACGATATTGCGACAGCTAGAGCAGTAGCTCATATGAGAGAGCTTAGTGAATATTGCTTACCCTTTGTTAAGGTGGGGGGATATTTTATTGCGTTAAAAGGTTATGACATCGAAGAGGAACTTGAAGAGGCAAAACCTGCAATCAGGTTATTAGGTGGAGAAATTCAAACTGTTCAGAAGTTTATTTTGCCTGATGACAGCAAGCGTGGAATAATAATTATTAAAAAGATATCGCAAACACCGACAAAGTTCCCTAGAAATCAAGGCAAAATGAAGAAACAACCTATTTGCTGACAATAACATTGTCTAAAATAAAGTGGCTATGTAGTTTTATGTAAATGGAAATAAGTGGAAATAATTAATCCCATGTGATATTATATGTTCATAAGGACAAGCATGAATATGTAATAGGAAGCGTGGGATTATTTTTATGAGTACTGCATTAAAAGGGCAAACGATTAATAAAGTTGTATTGCTTGACGTAAATTTAATTACTCCTAATCCCTCACAGCCTAGAATTGCCTTTAATGAGGCTGATATCGAAAGCCTTGCAAACAGCATAGTAGCAAATGGTCTTTTGCAACCACTAACAGTAAGGAGATATTCTGATCACTTTGAACTTGTATCTGGGGAACGCAGGTTGCGTGCTCTTAAGTATGCAAATATTGAACTTGCGCCTTGTATTATTGTTGATACAACCGATAAACAATCAGCTGTGTTTGCTTTACTTGAAAACCTACAACGTGAGGATCTGAACTACTTTGAGGAATCTGCTGCAATTAAAAATTTAATTGTTGAGTGGGGTGTTTCTCAACAGGAAGTGGGAGTAAGACTCGGCAAAGCACAGCCTACAATTGCAAATAAATTAAGGCTTTTAAAATATAATAAAGAAACTCAAAAGTTACTCTTAGATAACAATATTAATGAAAGACAAGCAAGGGCATTACTAAAAATTACTGATATTGAACTGCTGAAACTAGCTATAGAGTATATTGTGAGTAAGGAATTAAATGTGGCTCAAACTGAAAAGTATATTGAATCAATCATGGACAATAAAATAGTAGAAAAGAAAAAGTTTCATCCAATTGTAAAGGATATTCGCATTTTTCTTAATACAATTAATCACGCCATTGGTTTAATGAAACAAAGTGGGATAAACGCAGTAAGCGAAAAAAATGAAAACGATGAATATATTGAATATATTGTTAGAATTCCAATAGCAGATAGGACTAGCTAGTTGATTATATATCAACAGAATTAACTTCGTATTAAGGGCTTAGCCTTTAATATATAACCATTCCCCTAACCATCAGCCAAAAGAGAGATGTAAATGCATCTCTCTTTTGGTTTGTTTTTGTTTCACGTGAAACAAATTGACGTCGAAACACAGTAATGTTTCACGTGAAACATTAAATAGGGCTTTATCTTTCAATTAAATTGTGATATACTAGGAAACATACAGTACAAAAATGGAATGGGGGGATAGAATTGGGCAAAATAAGTGCAATTGCTAACCAAAAAGGTGGGGTAGGCAAGACAACTACTACCGTAAACCTGGCAGCTTCACTAGGAGTGAAACGCAAAAAAGTTTTGCTTATTGATATTGACCCACAGGGGAATGCAACAAGTGGAGTTGGGATTAATAAGCGTGAAATGAAACAATCTTCCTACGATTTACTTGTCGGACAAGCTAAGGCAGAGGATATTATTGTTAAGTCAGCTTTTCAAAATCTTCATCTGATACCTTGTAACTCGCAACTTGCAGGAGCAGAAATCGAGCTAGTTGAGGTTGCGGATAGAGTAAACGTGCTAAAAAAGGCAATAGTAGAATTAAAAGATAAATATGATTACATATTATTTGATTGTCCGCCATCACTTTCCTTAATAACTCTGAATGCATTAACTGCTTGCGATACACTGCTAATACCAATTCAATGTGAATATTATGCTCTTGAAGGTCTTTCACAGCTTATGGCGACAGTAAGACAAGTGAAAAAGATGTACAACCCAACAATTGATGTTGAGGGCGTTTTGCTTACAATGTTTGATGGGAGATTAAATTTGACCACTCAAGTCTTGCAAGAAGTAAAGAAATTCTTTGGAGATAAGGTGTTTAAAACTACAATACCAAGGAATGTACGACTTTCGGAAGCACCAAGCTATGGACAACCAGTATATTATTATGATAAATCCTCAACGGGCACAAAGTCTTATGTTGAGCTTGCTGAGGAGTTAATTAAAAGGAATAGGGGATGATTTTTTGGCTGTTAAGAAAGGTCTAGGCAAGGGTTTAGATGCCCTTTTTATAGATAATTCAACACAAGCCTCGAACTCCGGTTCAGAGTTTTTAAAGATAAATGAGATTGAACCAAATCGCAATCAACCTCGAAAGGCGTTTGAGGACGAGCCGTTGCAACAGCTTGCCGATTCTATTCGTGAGCATGGATTGATACAACCACTACTTGTGAGACCACTAAAAGCGGGTGGCTATCAGATTATAGCGGGAGAACGCCGTTGGAGAGCAAGCCGAATGGCTGGATTAAGTGAAGTTCCTGTCATTATTATGGATATTGATGATGCCAAAACTATGGCGCTTGCATTGATTGAGAATTTACAACGGGAAAATTTAAATGCAATAGAAGAAGCACTTGGCTATAAAGATTTAATGGAAAACTATGATATGACACAGGCTGATGTTTCAAAAAGTGTCGGAAAATCTCGATCAGCTGTGGCAAATACCCTAAGGCTACTAAATCTACCTAAAAACGTAGTAGATTTTGTCAAATCAGGAGAGCTTTCATCAGGCCATGCAAGGGCATTACTCGCACTTGACGACGATGAAAAAATGTTATTCATTGCACAAAAGGCAGTAGAACAGGGGCTTAGCGTGCGTGATGTTGAGAAATTGACCAAACATGGTGATCCAGTCTCTAGTAAGCCTGCAAAAGCGGGCAAAGAACAGTTGAAAGATAGCTATTACAAGGAAGTGGAACTTGCTTTAAAAGAAGAGTTGCACAGACAGGTAAAGGTTAACATAAAGCAAAATGGAGAGGGAACGCTAGAGCTTTCCTTTTTCAACAAAGAGGATTTGCAAGCGCTTATAGAAGCCTCTTTTAAGTAATAACTAAATTAAGAAAATTTTCAGCATTATGCTGGTTAAAGGGTGAAATATTATGTTAGACATTAAATTAATTAGAGAAAATCCAGAATTAGTAAGAGAAAACATGAGAAAAAAATTTCAAGACAAAAAGCTTCCATTGGTTGATGAAGTAATAGCACTTGATTTGGAAAATAGAAATACCATGCAGGAGGCAGAAACTCTAAGAGCAGAGAGAAATAGAATTTCAAAAACAATTGGGAACTTAATGGCTCAAGGAAAAAAAGAAGAAGCAGAAGAAATGAAGCGTCAAGTGGCTGACCAAGCTGACGATTTAAAGAAACTTCAAGAAAGAGAAACCATTCTTGAAGAAAAAATAAGAGAAATCATGATGACTATTCCAAACATCATTGATGATAGTGTTCCTATTGGTAAAGACGATAGCGAGAACGTTGAGCTTGAGAGGTTTGGAGAGCCAGTTGTACCTGAGTTTGATGTTCCTTATCATGCTGAAATTATGGAGTCTTTTGACGGTATTGACCTTGAAAGTGCTAGAAAAGTAGCCGGAAACGGTTTTTACTATTTAATGGGTGACATTGCAAGATTACATTCAGCAGTAATTTCCTATGCACGTGACTTTATGATTGACCGTGGGTTTACCTACTGTATCCCTCCCTATATGATTAGAAGCAGCGTAGTAACTGGAGTTATGAGCTTTGCTGAAATGGATGCAATGATGTATAAAATTGAGGGTGAGGATTTGTACTTAATTGGTACAAGCGAACACTCCATGATTGGTAAGTTTATCGATACAATCTTAGACGAACAAACATTGCCACAGAAATTTACAAGCTATTCTCCTTGCTTTAGAAAAGAAAAGGGTGCTCATGGGCTTGAGGAGAGAGGCGTTTATCGTATTCATCAGTTTGAAAAACAAGAAATGATAGTTGTTTGTAAGCCAGAAGAAAGTCCAATCTGGTTTGAGAAACTATGGAAAAATACAGTTGATTTGTTCAAGACACTTGATATCCCAGTTAGAACTATTGAGTGCTGTTCAGGAGATTTGGCTGACTTGAAGGTGAAATCAATTGATGTTGAGGCATGGTCACCACGTCAAAAGAAGTATTTTGAAGTGGGAAGTTGCTCTAACCTTGGTGATGCACAAGCTCGCCGTCTAAAAATCCGTGTTAATGGTGGTGCAGATGGCAGATATTTTGCACATACCTTAAACAATACAGTTGTCGCTCCGCCTCGTATGTTGATTGCGTTTTTAGAGAACAATTTGAATGCTGACGGTTCTGTTAGCATTCCTGAAGCGTTAAGACCATATATGGGTGGAAAAACGAAACTAGGAAAATAATCACAAAAACATATTAACCAGTATAATAATTGTATTATTATACTGGTTGTATTTTATCTGAAGTTTGATATTCGTGAAATGAGGTAATGGTTTGATTAAAAATGAAAATTGCTTTTATAAAGACATAGAAATAAGGTTTTATGATTGCGACAACAAAAAACGGTCAAGACTAGAAACAATAATGCGGTATATGTCAGACATTGGTGGCATTGCCTACGCTGCAAAGGGATATTCTCACACTTGGTTATGGGAGAATAATTTTGTATTTTTACTTTCTCGTGCTTCAATCCATGTTAACCGCATGCCTGTTTCAGATGAATTCATCACAATTGAAACTTGGGAACGTGAGGTTAAGGGTGTGCTTTTCTACAGAGATGTTATTTTTTATGATAAGTATGGAAACTCACTAGTAGAGTGTACATCTGCATGGGTGCTTGCAAACCCACATACACGCTCTATAGTCAAACCCTCTACATTCACTGGAGAAATTAATCCATATGATGGCCAAAAAGCAGATTGCTTGCCTGCGACAAGACTTAAAATTACTGAAGAATTAAATGAGGTTGGAAAACGCAAAATACGTTACTCCGACATTGACGCAAACAACCATGTTTATAATGCTGTTTATGCAGGAATTGCTTGTGATTATATTCCCTCAGAGCTTATGCAAAGAGAAATTGCAGACTTTAGAATTAATTTTAAACAGGAGGCTGTTTTAGACAAAGAGATGACTATTAAAACAAAAATTGAGGATAATAACGCAACTGTAGTAGGTGAAATTGAGAATGGAATTTCTTTTGAATGTGAATTTATATTTAAATAAGGTATATTTATTAAAACTGTCCTAGACAGTTTTAATTTGCCATCTGTGGGTGAGCCATTGGCGAAACCGCAGGGCATTTATAATTTAATAAAACAGGCACTGTTTTATTAAATCTATCTAGCAGATATGCAATAAGTACAAAATAACTCTTGAAACAGCATATATTTTTAAGACTAACATCACTTGAATAAAAGTGACGCAAGTGATAAAATAGGAGAAATACAAAAATTTAAGGAAGGTCGTGTGCTTGATGTTGAAAACCAGTTTTGAGAACAAGTTTATAAAGGAAGGCTTAACCTTTGACGATGTTTTGCTAATCCCTGCAAAATCTGACATATTACCAAGTGATGTTGTACTAAAGACTCGTTTGGCAAAGGACATATATTTGAATACCCCATTTATTACTGCTGCTATGGATACAGTTACCGAGTCAAAAATGGCAATTGCCGCTGCAAGAGAGGGCGGTATTGGAATTATCCACAAGAATATGTCAATTGAACAACAGGCTGAAGAGGTAGATAAAGTAAAACGTAGCGAGAACGGTGTTATTATTAACCCTTTTTCCCTTACTGCAGAGCACTTTGTATATGATGCAAATGAGCTTATGGCAAAATATAAAATTTCTGGTGTGCCAATTATTGAAAATGGTACAGGTAAACTAGTTGGTATTTTGACAAACAGAGATTTGCGTTTCTTGACTGACTTTAACATAAAAATTAAGGATGTAATGACAAAGGATAACCTTGTTACTGCTCCTATCACTACAAATTTAGCACAAGCGCAGGAAATCCTAAGACAGCATAAAATTGAGAAACTTCCACTTGTTGATGAAAGTGGTATACTAAAAGGACTTATTACAATTAAAGACATTGAAAAAGCTGTTCAATATCCTAATTCTGCGAGAGATAAGAATGATAGATTGCTTTGTGGCGCTGCAATCGGAGTAACTGAAGACGTGCTTGAACGAGCAAAAGCATTGGTGGAAGCACAAGTTGACGTATTGGTACTTGACTCTGCACACGGACATTCAAAAGGCATTATGGATTGCGTGAAAAAAGTCAAAGCGGCATTCCCAGATGTTGCGCTTATCGCTGGAAACGTCGCAACTGCAGAAGCTACCGTTGATTTAATCAAAGCCGGTGCTGATTGCGTGAAGGTCGGCATAGGACCTGGTTCTATCTGCACAACCCGTGTCGTTGCAGGAATAGGTGTTCCACAAGTTACTGCTGTGTTCGACTCTGCTGAGGCTGCTGCAAAATACAATATTCCAGTTATCGCAGACGGAGGAATTAAATATTCAGGAGATATCGTGAAAGCACTTGCTGCTGGAGCAAATACTGTTATGCTAGGCTCACTTCTTGCTGGTTGTGAAGAAAGTCCAAGTGACAGCGAAATCTATCAAGGCAGACAGTTCAAGGTTTACCGTGGAATGGGTAGCCTTGGCGCTATGGCAAAGGGCAGTACAGATAGATACTTCCAACAAAACAATAAAAAACTTGTTCCAGAGGGCGTTGAAGGTCGCGTTCCTTACAAAGGTCTTCTTTCTGATACAATCTACCAGTTGGTAGGCGGAATTAAGTCTGGTATGGGTTATGTTGGTTGTCATACAATTGATGACTTGCATGATACTGCTCAATTTATTCGCATCACCGGTGCAGGATTAAAAGAGAGTCATCCTCATGATATTTATATCACTAAAGAGGCTCCAAACTATTCAGTACAACCGTAATTATATGTTAAAAGGCGTTTACAGTTAACCTGTAAACGCCTTTTGCACATGCAATGAAATGTTGCGTGACTTTTTTTACAAATATTGATATAATATGGGCGAGGTGATTGACATAAACAGTATTGGAAATCGAATAAAGCAACTTCGGGTTAATGCACATATGACACAAGAAGAAATGGCAATAAAATTGAATGTAACCCGCCAAGCAATTTCAAATTGGGAAACAGGTAAAACCCAACCAGACATTGAAACATTGCATCAAATTGCCATAATATTGGAGACTGATATAAACAAAATTATATATGGTGAAAAACAATATATGCAGGCAACTCATATTAAAAGCATTACAAATAAAACTGTAAAGTCGGGCATTACATTTGGAACGTGTCTTGCGATGGTAATCTCTTATGTGACTTGGCAATCGATTCCTTGGGCAATTTTTCATGGTATTTTAGGTTGGTTTTATGTTATATATTATTTGCTCAAGTATTCAATATCTTAAGTGATTGCGTTAGTATTACAGTTACATAATCATCTTAATTTTTTATTAAATTTACAACAACCAACTATAGGGAATGCCCAAAGAGCGTTCCCTATAGTTGGTTGTAATTATAAAAACGATGCTATGCCCAATAGTACTACTCCTGGAATTCCTAAAATAGCCGAAACACAAAGGGTAAAGATATTAACATATAAGATTCCACCCATGGCAGTAATCATTATTTGAACGGGGTATAAAACTGCAATTCCCGAGAATAATCCAAATAAAAGCTTTGTGAATTTTCTCTTACATTTTGCATAATATGTGAACATGATTATTGCAATTGCAATGATACTTATTGTTAAAAGAACTTCTTTTATGTCCATAAATTTACCCCAAATCTGTCATTTTAATATACTAAAAAGCAGCAATATGCTGATTTTTAGCCTGCTTAATTAAATAGGAATACTTGCGTTCTAATGCATCAATCTCTAGAATATAAACCTCGATTAAGTCAAAGTTTGTTTCACACTCAAATGCACTACGCATAGCTTTAAGGCGAGTATGAGTTTCTTTAATATGCTGCATTAGTTCTATCTTTTTTGTATCAATTACTACTTTTTCTTTGAATTTTAGCATAGGTAGACGATTGATTAAATTAACTATTCCTTCCATGTATATGCCTCCTTAATAATACTTTATGTTATACTATTGGAAATTTTACTGTATTTTATTCAAAAATAATTATGAAGTTTTTGGTTTATTTCAATCGTTATATTCATATAATAATAAAAAATGTGGAGGAGTATTAATATGTTTATATATTCGTATATAGAAGAGCGATACTGTACAAATTGCAAGAGGAACGTAGGGGTAGAATATTCTCATAGTGATGATGGAACAAAAAAAGCCGAGTGCCTGCACAAAACCTGTGAAAAGCAAGATCCCACCTATAAGTGTAAACTAAGATAAACAAGAACCTCTTGACATAGTTGCTATAATTTGTTATTATATTTACATTAGTTTTAAAGAGGTGCTGAGATGATTTTATAGTCTAATTTTTTTCATAAGCTGTGGTCTGTTTTTACAGGCTTTGGTTTGTTGTTGAAACTTAGATGTAAAACCATTTTATATAATTATTGTTGCACTGTATTTATTATTGTGGGACTTTTATATTCTTTTGGATTTTGTAATCTCTGTTTGACAACAAACAGAGATTTTTTATTGTTAAAAAGTTTTTAATGGAGGTGTTATAATTGTATATAAATGAAGAAGTAAAACAACGCGCGATACTAGTTGCAGTTAATACAAGTGGCTATGATATTGATGAGTCACTTGACGAATTAGAGGAGCTAACTGAAACCGCAGGAGCTGAGGTTGTTAGCAGAGTGGTGCAAAATCTGCACTCACCCAACAACTCAACGTATATTGGTCAAGGAAAACTACAGGAAGTCAAACAATTTGTCGACCAACAGGGGATAAATCTTCTTATTTTTGATGATGAACTTACAGGGTCACAAATTCGTAACATTGAAGATATTGTAGAAATCGACGTAATTGACCGTACAATGTTGATATTAGATATCTTTGCACAGAGGGCTCTCTCAAATGAGGGTAAGTTGCAGGTTGAACTGGCACAGCAGAAGTATTTGCTCCCACGTCTGTATGGAATGGGAAAACAGCTTTCAAAACAACAAGGTGGTATTGGAAGTAGAGGCCCTGGAGAGAGTAAACTCGAGAGCGATAGACGTCATATTAAACGTAGAATTGATAGTCTTGAAGCAGAACTGAAAGAGCTTAGTGAACGGCGAGAGCGTGTTCGTGAGCGACGTGCCAAAAATAATATTGCAACGATTGCAATTGTTGGGTATACGAATGTTGGCAAGTCAACACTTTTAAATCTTTTGACGGATGCAGGTGTTCTTGTAAAAGATATGCTTTTTGCAACCCTTGACCCAACCGCTAGGGCGCTCACGCTACCAGATGGACAAACCGCCTTGCTTATTGATACAGTTGGTTTGTTGCGCCGATTGCCTCACCAACTGATTAATGCCTTTAAATCAACTTTGGAAGAGGCAGCCAACGCTGACCTTATCCTCAATTTGTGTGATATATCAAATGAAAATGTTTCTATGCAGCTTGAGGTTACAAGGAGCTTGATAGAAGAACTTGGGGGAGCAGATATCCCTTCGCTTACCGTTTTTAATAAAATTGACAAGGTTGATTATAAAAATGTGACTCCAATTAACGATGTTTCAGTTTTTATTTCTGCAACGGAAAATAAAGGAATAGATGTCCTACTGAATAGGATTGCAAAATGCTTATCTGAGTCAATGAGAAAATTGACACTATTANNATAGCAAAGGGAATTTGCTTGATGTCATTCGGAAAAATGGAAAAATACTTTCGGAGGAATATCAAAATGACGGAACTTTGGTGACCGTTAGCCTTGACATCAAGGCAGTTCGCCAAGTAGAAGAGTACATTATAGGATAAATAATAATACCCATTGTACATATTGATTAAAATGTACAATGGGTATTAAATGATATTTGAAAATTATTAAAACTTTTTGGATTTACCAAATCAGCGATTAATATTTTGCTTAAATTATTTTAAAAGCTTTATTCTTCATTACCTGCTTTGGCATCTTTATCTTCCTGTAAAACTACTCTTTTAAGTTCAACTACACTTACAATCATAGTGTCCTCTGGTATTGTAATTTTAATATTTTCATTTTTAGCAATATCTAAATCCCCTACCTTAACAGAGTCTCCAACTTTTATTTCATCTAGGTCGATGGTAACTTCTTGTATAAAGTGCCTTGGCAGTGCATTATAGGGAATTTCTCCAAGATGTTGTTGTACTAAGTTTTGATTCTTTTCTCGATTTGCCAAAATTACTTTCATTACACTGTTAACCGTCTCATCAGCGACAATGTGCTGGAATTCAAGTTGTTCAACTTGTTGGCTAACAGGCTGATGAGTAATTTCTTTAAAAAGAACATTATATTTATTGTCATCAATTTCGATGGTAAGAGTGTTTCCTTTTGATGCCTTGCTGAGAAAACGATTGACATCAGTCAAAGGAATCTGAATATGAATGGACTCTTTTAAATTACGTCCATAAATTGATGCTGGAATAATGCCCTCACGCCGTAACTGTTTGGCTTTCATACTTGTGTCTCTTCGTTTAGCTATTAAACTATACATGCTAATTCCTCCTAACCTTATAATTTTTAAAACTTGTTGTTTTAAAAATTTATCTATTGTTTACATAACAAGTATAGCATATATAAACAGTCTAAGCAAATATTGTAGATTTGAGACATTATCTCGCTTGATTTATATAGAAGAGCATAGGGAGTCTGAACCAACATGGCTGCAAGTTATGCTTATTTTATTGGCTTACCAATGCGTTTGTCTAACCACCATTGTGACGTACTACCATCATCTCTCCTGTGTAAAATATGAGCAATCTACTTTAAAGTTTACCACATATAAAACAAAAAGTCATATATGAGTTTAAATTCCCATACATGACTTTTCTTTTGCGAGCCCCGCTGTATAAAGATATTATTCAATTTTTAGTTGGAATTTGAACTATCATTACCAGAGATAATGCTCATAATCTACACTACATTTTTTTATTTATCTTTACTAATAAAACAAAATAAAGCACAATGTGAATTGTCAAAACTCCGAGAGATATCCATGTGGCTATAGTTAAATTGAGTATTACGAAAATGAGTGATGATGTGCAAAGTAAAAACATTGTAATATGCCACATATAATAGGCAGCAGTTTTTCTAACCTGAATATATCTTTCGTCAGTTTCATTTATTCTTGCTTGTCTTGCGAGTTCTGGGTTAGTTTTGTATAATTGTGTGTTGATAATCTTTGAAGTAGCCGCACCAACAAGTCCGGCTACTACCCCAGTAAATATCCACCTAAACGCACCCAAGGTTTCAGCAAATTGCGGGAATAAGATATCCATTGCTATACTTATAATTGCAGTTGTAACACCAACACAAAGGGCAATTATATAGGTGTATTTATTGTTTTTCATAAGATTCCTCCTCATAAATAAATATTTCCTCAATACTCATATTAAAATATCGAGCAATTTTAAATGCAAGTATTATTGAAGGATTGTACCTTCCGTTTTCAAGTGAGCCAATTGTTTGACGTGATACTTCCAAAATATCTGCCAAATCCTCTTGGCGAATACCTTTCGACTTGCGTATTTCTTCGAGCCTATTTTTCAACAAGTCACCTCCTAATCAAATAACAAGCTTGCTTTACATTTAAAATATAACAAATACAGACCTAAATGTCAAGTATGCTTTCCATGTCTGCTTAAAATAATAGCAGACTATATTTCAAGTCTGCTAAAGGGTACATAAATAATTTTCATCTACCCTATGTTATCATGCGAAATAAAAAAAGTCATGTATGAGTTTGAATCCCATACATGACTTTATTTTGGTGGAGCATAGGGGATTTGAACCCCTGACCCCAACGCTGCCAGCGTTGTACGCTACCAACTGCGCTAATGCCCCATAAAATATTTCAAAATACATTATATCGCTTTAAAGAATAAATTGCAACAAAAAAGAGTATACCTAGTGTGTATAAAGCAATTAATATACTGCAAGTAGTTAACCATTGAAAATAGAAGTCTATCTATCAAGTTGACAGCACAGAAATATGTGATAAAATTATTGTATATAGTTATAATAATTCATTAGGAAAGGTGGGATATGAGCATAGCGATAGGCAATTAAACTATGCTCCTTTTATGTCATATATTATAGAGGGTTACAACCCAATATCAGTTTTTCGCTATTTTGAGGATATCAGCAGAATACCTCGTTCATCGAGTGATGAAAAAGCCATTAGCGATTTTTTAGTAGAGTTTGCAAAACAGCATAACCTTGAGTATTATCAAGATGAAATATACAATGTTATCATAAAAAAGGCAGGAAGTATGTCAGCTAAAAATGCTCCAGCAATTATTTTACAAGGACATATCGATATGGTTTGTGAAAAGAATAATGATACCATTCACGATTTTGACAAGGATAGTCTAAAACTGCGTGTAATTGATGGAAAGCTTATGGCAACAGGCACCACACTTGGTGCTGATAACGGTGCTGCGGTCGCAATCATGCTTGCACTTTTAGATGATGACAGTATCATTCACCCACCACTTGAATGCATCTTCACAGTACAAGAAGAAACAGGACTTAGTGGTGCAATCAATATTAATGTGAGTAATATTTCAGGACGCACAATGATTAACCTTGACTCCGAGGAGGAAGGTGTTGCCACTGTGAGCTGTGCTGGTGGAATGAGAGCCAGATTTTATAAGGATATTATATGGGAAAATGGCGGAGAATTTGGGCTTAAAATTAGTGTTAGGGGACTAAATGGTGGCCACTCTGGTATGGATATCGATAAAGAAAATGCAAATGCAAATAAACTTATGGGTAGAGTTCTTTACGCATTATATGAGCAAGTCGACATGCAAATTGCTTCTTTTAATGGTGGGAGCAAAGACAACGCAATCCCTCGTGAAGCTGATGCCGAAGTTTTGTTTATAAATCAAGAAGAACTTGATATGGCTATAGAAATTGTAAATTGTGAAGCTACTGACATCATTTCAGAATTTTCTTCAGTGGAAGAAAACTTATCTATAGATACTGAGAATATTTCAGTCAAAAGAGCAATGGATAAGGCAACAACATCGGATATTATAAAGTGTATATATCTTGCTCCCAATGGAGTGAAGAATCGAAATGTGAAAGCTGGTGGATTTACTGTATGCTCCATAAATATGGGTGTGGTAAAAACTGATGAGAAAAAGCTTGCTATTACATTCGCACCAAGAAGCTCGATTGCTTCTTTGCAAAGCCAGACAAAAAAAGAGCTGAAACTATTAAGTGAATTATTTGGTTTTGAGTTTCAGGTAGATAGCGAATACCCAGGTTGGAGCTATGCTGAAAAATCTAAAATTCATACTGTATTCAAAGAATGTTACAAAGGGCAATACGGAAAGCAACTTCAAATTGAGGCTATCCACGCTGGACTTGAATGCGGATTGTTTTGCGAGAAACTAGAGGGACTTGATGCTATTGCTGTTGGACCAACAATTGTTGGATGCCATACCCCACAGGAATATCTTGACCTTGCATCCTGTGAGCGATTTTACAAACTGCTCGTTAGTGTGTTAGAAAGATTGGCAAAGTAAAAGAGTAATAAAAAGCGTTCACAGTAAAACTGTGAACGCTTTTTGTGCGTTATGGTTGTTTCATATTCTTATTACTATTATATGTCTAGCAAAGCTCAACAAACTTTTTAATCGCATCGACGGTTTTATTAATACCAACAGTGTTGCTGTTGATACAAAGGTCATAATTGCTTGCGTTGCCCCATTTTAGGGTGGTATAATAATTATAATAAGTTGCTCGACGCTTGTCATTGCGAGTTATAATTTCCTTTGCTTTATCGGTTTGAAGATTATAAAGTGTTGTTGCCCGCTCAATGCGTGCATCCATATTAGAATGAATGTAAATGTTTATTGTATTTTGGTGCCCTTTCAATATATAGTCGGCACAGCGGCCTACAATTACACAGCTTCCTTGTGCGGCAACTTCCTTTATAATATCAGATTGAGCCAGAAAAATTTTATCGCTTAGTGGTAGGTCAAATCCGATTGCATTAGTCGAAAACATTGACATTGTATAAAGGAAGCTCCCAGTGGGTTTTAGATCTGCTTGTTCAAACATTTCTTTTGAATATCCACTTTTTTGGGCTGCTTTTTGAATCAGTTCGTTATCGTAAAAAGGTATACTTAAAGCCTCTGCAAGTTTTCTTGCTATTTCCCGTCCACCACTTCCATACTGTCGGCTGATTGTAATAATAGTGTCTTTTGTCATGGTAACAATCTCCTTTACTATGTGAATTTTGATGTAAATGCTATACTTATTATGCGACTTTAATTTTAGAAAGTCAAATGGCATTCATATTTTAATTATACTAAAATTGTGTTATAATGTGCTTATATTATCATTTAAATAAAAAAATTTTAAATGGTAATGCAAATTCAATAAAACAGTTCTTGTTTTATTGAATTATAAATGCCCTGCGGTTTCGCTAAGGGCTCACCGCAGATGGCAAATTAAAATCAAGGAGGACTATAAATGGGTGAATTGCATCCAGTAATACTTGCGTTAATCGGAACAGGAATTACCTTTTTGGCAACAGTGCTTGGCTCGGCTACTGTATTTTTATTTAGAGGAAAGGTTCCACCACATTTTCAACGTGTATTTTTAGGGTTTGCAGCAGGCGTTATGATTGCTGCATCAATCTGGTCTTTGCTCATTCCAGCAATTGAGATGGCAGAGGAACAAGGGCTAATTGGTTGGATTCCTGCAACAGGTGGATTTATACTAGGTGGGTTGTTTTTATTCCTGCTGGATAAATTGCTACCCCATTTGCACGCGGTCACAAACCGAGTTGAGGGTATGCCTTCTCATTTTAAACGTACAACAATGTTAGTGCTAGCCGTAACTCTTCACAACATTCCAGAGGGCATGGCAGTAGGGCTTACATTTGGACTAGCGGGAGGAAATTCTTCTGTAGTTACCGTGGCATCTGCTATGGCGCTTGCAATCGGAATAGGATTACAAAACTTCCCAGAGGGTGCTGCGATTTCACTTCCTTTAAAAAATGAGGGAATTTCAAACAAAAAATCTTTTATTTATGGAGCATTGTCCGGTGTTGTAGAACCAATTTTCGGCGTAATTGCCGTTGTAATTGCGGGCACAATTACTCCGCTTATGCCATGGTTCTTAGCCTTTGCAGCTGGTGCTATGATTTACGTTGTTGTCGAGGAATTAATTCCAGAGGCACAGCTAGGGGAGCATTCCCACTTAGGAACAGCAGGTGTTATGGCTGGCTTTGTAATTATGATGGTGCTCGACGTTGCACTTGCATAGGTTCTTAATAATATAGGAGAATAAATAGATGATAAAGGCAGTAATCTTTGATTTAGATGGCACACTTGTAGATACACTACACTCAATCGCACATTTTGCAAACAGTGCGTTGAAGCATTACGGATACGATGAGATTGAAACCCAAAAATATCGCTATCTAGTAGGCAATGGAGCAGATAACCTTGTTCGTGGTATGCTTAAAACAATAGACAAGTATACTGAGGAGGGATTTGAAAATGTGAGGGCACTTTATAACAAAAGCTATGATGATAATTTTATGCATTTGACAACTGCCTATGATGGAATTTCTGAATTGATTTCCTCCCTAAGGGCGATGGGAATAAAGCTAGCTGTCCTTTCAAATAAACCTCATTCGACTACGAAAAAAATTGTTGAGGCTTTGTTCCCAGAACAGTTTGATATCTGCTATGGGAAAAGAGAGGATATTCCTCGCAAGCCTGACCCAACAGCTGTTTTTAGCATTCTAAAAGAACTAGGAGTTTCTGCTGACGAGTGTGTTTATGTTGGAGATACTTCAACCGATATGCAAACAGGGCATAATGCAAAATTGTTTACTATCGGTGTGCTTTGGGGCTTTCGAGATAGACAAGAGCTTGAGGAATATGGCGCAGATATTATTGCATCAACTCCATTTGAGATTTTAGAATACATAGTAAGGGCAATGATGGGATAGTATTTTGTGTGAAAATAAATAAATAATTAAACTTATTTTTAGGATAATTATTATCATAAATTAAACAAGTAAATATCAGTGCAAAAAAGGATAGACCCTGCAGTCTATCCTTTTCCTCACCCCATTCGACGAAACTCGGATGGGGTTTTCCCTTTTATCTTAGAAAAAACCTTTGAAAAGTAGTTTTGATCAGAAAATCCGCAAAGCTCTGCTATTTCACTAACTGACTTGCTTGTCATGGTAAGAAGTCCGGTTGCATGGTTGATGCGCACCTTTGTCAAATACTCATTTATGGTAACACCATATGCTCTTTTAAAGGTATTAATGAGGGTTGCACGGCTGCAAAAAAATCGTTCGTATAGAAGCTCAATCGTAATTTTACTTTTGTAGTTTTGGTCAATATAACGTTTTATTTCATGAGAAAGATCTTGCTTCGTTGAGTTAAGACGGTTTGTCAATGTAATATATTCAGCACATATAGCCATAATAGAAAGGCATGAAACGATATTTTCCTTGGCTCGAATATGAATTTTTGAAACTGCATCTGAAAGCTCTTTTTTGTCAGCAATGAAGGGTGAGGCAGCACTTATAACAAAAGATGGGCTGGAGTTTAGAGTATCAAGGGTTTGTCCCATCATCAGATACCCTGTAAGCTTGCCAAAGCTGTAAAGAGGAGCCACCGCATCATAAAGCCCAAAACTACATTGATACAAATAGACCTGGTTTGTTTCTTGAACTCTTTTAAACGCTTTCATATCATTTTCGTGACAGCTCATTTTTGCTTTTTCATTTTGCTTCATCAGCTTGCAAAAAGGACTTTGATCTTTTGGATATGCAGCAACCTCGTTAAATTCGGTATCAAAGACTGAAATTCTAAATCCAGAAATATTGTGAAGTTCCTTTAAAACGGTTGAAAGCTCAATTTGATTTGGAATAATAATCACCTCTTTTGGTAAATAGTGAATGAAGAATGAAAGGATGTAGTATTGACAGCTCTAACTAAACAGTGTAAAATCAAAATTATTATACTATATTACTAATTATTATACTATTTTTTATAGTATTTGCAAGTGATAAAGGATAATATCTAAGTAACAAAAGAAATTAAATATGTAAGGAGATTTTTTTATGAATAAGGAACCAGTATTAGTGATTATGGCAGCAGGAATGGGAAGTCGTTACGGTGGACTAAAACAAATTGACCCAATAGATGAGCAAGGTCATATCATTATTGATTTTTCAATATATGATGCAATCAGAGCAGGATTTAAGAAGATTATATTTATTATCAAGCATGAAATTGCAGCAGACTTTAAAGAAGTAATCGGGGACAGAATTTCAAAATTTATTGAAGTTGAGTATGTTTATCAAGATTTGACAAATCTTCCAGAGGGCTTTACTGTTCCAGAGGGAAGAGTAAAACCTTGGGGCACAAGCCATGCAATTTTGAGCTGCTTGGGCAAGATTGACGGTCCTTTTGCAGTAATTAACGCAGACGATTGCTACGGTGCTGACGCATACAAAGTGTTGTATGATTACCTTATAAAAACACCAAAAAATGAGTTCGATTATGCAATGGTTGGATACATCCTAGAGAACACATTGACTGATAACGGTCACGTTGCAAGGGGTGTTTGTACAACAAGTGATGATGGCTATCTAACTTGCATCGACGAGAGAATTCGTATTGAGAAAAAGTCAGACCATACAGCATATACTGAGGATGACGGAGCAACTTGGATAACAATTCCTAAAGGTAGCCCAGTTTCAATGAATATGTGGGGCTTCCAATCAAGCATTCTAAATGTTCTTAATGAGCGTTTTGCAGACTTTCTAGATAAAAACCTTGAGAAAAATCCAATGAAATGCGAGTATCTTCTTCCAACAATTGTAGGAGAGTTGCTCAAAGAAGGCAAAGCGACAGTAAAAGTACTTCATTCAGATGACAGATGGTATGGCGTTACTTATAAAGAAGACAAAGAAACTGTAATGAATGCAATAAAAGAGTTGAAAGCAAAGGGTGTTTACCCAACAAACCTATGGGAGGAAAAGTAAGAATGGATAGAAAATACGCTTGCTCAAAAATAGAGGAGGCAATCGCTAACTTTGCAATTGAGGGCGAATGCATTGAGCGCAATCCTTATGGAAGTGGACATATCAATGACACTTTCTTAGTAAAATGCAAAGATGAAGATGGTAAAGAAAACCGCTATGTGCTTCAAAGAATGAACCATGAGATTTTCAAATCACCAGAGGAACTTGTTGAAAACATTTCGGGTGTAACCCGTCATCTAAAGGCTAAAATCGTTGCAAATGGTGGCGATTATATGCGTGAAACTCTAAATATGATTGAGACCTTAGACAAAAAGTTTTACTATAAAGATTCAATTGGCTGTTACTGGCGCATGTATTATTTCATTGCTGATGCAACTTGCTTTGACTTAGTTGAAAAGCCAGAACATTTTTATCAAAGTGGTGTAGCTTTTGGAAATTTCCAAAAACTACTTAGTGATTACCCAGCAGAAAAACTACATGAAACAATTATTGATTTTCACAATACTGGCAAACGTTATGAAACTTTCCTACAAGCTGTAAAAGAAGATAAGCTAGGACGCGCAAAAGATGTTCAAGCAGAAATTGACTTTATTATGGCTCGTGAAAATGATACAACAGTTTGTGGTGATATGCTTAAAAAATCTGAGCTACCTCTAAGGGTTACTCATAACGACACAAAGCTTAACAATGTAATGATTGACGATGCAACCGGTAAAGGACTTTGCGTTTTAGATCTTGACACAGTTATGCCAGGATTGAGTATCAATGATTTTGGTGATTCTGTTCGTTTTGGTGCAAGCACAGCAAAAGAGGATGAGCAGGATTTAAGCAAAGTTACTATGGATATTAATCTGTTTGATGTTTTTTCAAAAGGATTTTTGGAAGCTTGCGGAGATGCTTTGACCCAAAATGAAATTAATATGCTACCATTTGGCGCAAAAATAATGACTTTTGAGTGTGGAATGAGATTTTTAACTGACTATCTTCAAGGGGATGTTTACTTCAAAATCCACAGAGAAGGACACAACCTAGACCGTTGTCGCACACAACTAAAGCTAGTTGCTGATATGGAAAATAAATGGTCTGAAATGAAAGCAGTGATTGAAAAATATCGCTAAATGTTAAAGGAGGTAAACCTATGTCAATTTTAGTTACAGGTGGAGCAGGATATATTGGTAGTCATACTTGTGTTGAGTTGTTAGATGCTGGTTATGACGTTGTTGTAGTTGATAACTTTGTAAATTCTTCAGAAGAGTCAATTAAGAGAGTAGAAAAAATTACAGGTAAAACTATAAAGTTCTACGAAGCGGATATCGGCGATGAAAAAGCAATGGAAGAAATTTTTACGAAAGAGAAAATTGACTCAGTTATTCACTTTGCAGGGCTTAAAGCAGTTGGTGAGTCGGTTTACAAACCGCTTGAATATTATCAAAATAACGTTACGGGAACTTTGGTTCTTTGTGATGTTATGAGAAAACACAATGTAAAAGATATTGTATTTAGCTCGTCAGCGACTGTTTATGGTAACCCACATACTGTTCCTATTAAAGAGGATTTCCCACTTTCTGTTACAAATCCATATGGCAGAACAAAGTTGATGCTTGAGGAGATTTTCAGAGATTTATATGTTTCAGACAATGAGTGGAATATAGTTTTACTTCGCTACTTTAACCCGGTTGGTGCACACAAAAGTGGTACAATTGGTGAAAACCCTAAGGGAATTCCAAACAATCTAACTCCGTATATTACTCAAGTTGCAGTTGGAAAGCTTGAATGCCTGAGTGTGTTTGGCGATGATTATGATACTGTTGACGGAAGTGGCGTGCGTGATTATATCCATGTTGTTGACCTAGCACTTGGACATATTAGAGCGATTGAAAAACTAAAAGAGAAAAAAGGCGTGTTGACATATAATCTCGGTACTGGGGTTGGATACAGTGTAATTCAAATGGTAAAAGCCTTTGAAAATGCCACACAGAGAGAAATTAAATATAAATTTGTACCTCGTCGTGCAGGGGATATAGCATCTTGTTATGCAGATGCAAGCAAGGCAAAAGCTGAACTTAATTGGGAAGCAAAACTTGGTTTAAAAGAAATGTGCGAGGACTCATGGCGTTGGCAGTCAAACAACCCAAACGGCTATGACAAATAAAGCGTTCTAATAGATTTTAAATAGCAAAAAACCACGAGTAACCAGTTTGGTCTCGTGGTTTTTTGTGTAAATAAAGAATGAATAGTTTGAATTTATGTAGAACAAAAATTATTTTTCTGATATAATAACCTCTAAGGTATCCGAAATTAGAGATTTTAATTATAACGAGAGCATTTCATTACGGGTAAATATTTTTTGTGATATCATACTAAATAATAATAACGTTGGTATACTATTAAAAAAGACAGATTTTATGAAGTAGAAAAGGAACGACAATATGCAGGAACTGATTATTGAAACCATGAACCAATTCGGATATTGGGGAATTGCGCTTTTAATTGCAATCGAGAATATTTTCCCACCAATTCCGTCAGAGGTAATTTTAACATTTGGCGGGTTTATGACTACATACACCGATATGAATATATGGCTTGTTGCATTTTTTGCAACCATAGGTTCGGTTGTCGGTGCATTTGTGCTTTATGGTATCGGTCGAATATTAAGCGAAGAACGATTAGAAAAGTGGCTTGGTGGTAGATGGGGAAGGATACTGCATTTAAAGCCATCCGATGTGAAAAAAGCGGACATTTGGTTTAGAAAAAAAGGAAAAGCAACAGTATTCTTTTGTAGGTTTATTCCTATCGTTAGAAGCCTAATATCCATACCCGCGGGAATGTCAAAAATGAATATGTGGGTATTTCTTTTGCTTACGACAATAGGAACAAGCATTTGGAACATTGTGCTTGTATGGCTTGGAGCAATTGCCGGCGCTTCATGGGAAAGTGTCGTCAATTATATTGGGATTTACTCTACGGTTGTGCTTGCAACTATTGTAATCTGCTTGCTAGGTTTTTCATATTGGTTTTACAAAAAACGCTTTAAAAAGAAAGATAAATAACATCTTTAGACGAGGGCAACCGTAAGGCTGTCCTCGTCTGTCCGTCTGTATAAACCGTGGTTAGTTGGTAAATTTAGTAGGTAATGATTGCGTTGATTTTATAGAGATAGTGTGAATTTTTTGTAACTTAAAAATTACTGTATTGACAAGTGACAGGGTGTCACATATAATTAATGACAGGGTGTCAGTTCTGCGAAAAACTCATAAAAGGAGGCAAGAAATGATTAAGTCGACATTCTATAATTTGCCACAGGAGAAAAAAAATCGACTTATTTGTGCGGCAAAAAAGGAATTCATACGCACTTCATACAACGAGGCATCAATCAATAGAATAATAAAGGATGCACAAATTTCCCGTGGTAGTTTTTATACCTATTTTGACGTTAAATCGGATTTGGCAAGATGTTTAATGGATGAATATTTCAAAATTATAGAAAATCAAATACAGGATGCGTTAAAACAAGGAAATGGGGATATCTTTTCTATGTTTACGCAGTTGTTTGATATCACCCTTGAATATACCGAATTTAAAAATGATGTGGAGTTATTTCATTCACTCTTTAGAGCTATGCGTTCAACTAGTGAGTCTGAAGGCCCTATCATGTATCATGAAGAAACAAAAAATAAACATCTTTCTTATATTTTGGGAAAGATAGATAGGAAAAAGCTTGCAGTTTCGAGTGATGATGAGCTTAAAGACCTTTTAGAATTACTTGTTGTTGCCCTCAAACAATCGCTTGGAAAAGCATTGTCAAAAAATTCCACAAAAGAGGTAGCAAGACAAAGCTTTTTATATAAGCTAAACATGATACAAAATGGGGTACTAAAGCCATAACACCAAAACATAGAAAGGAAATGGAAGAATGCTAAAGTTACTAAAGTACATGAAGAAATCAATTGTACCTATTATAGCCATTGTTGCACTGCTTTTTATACAGGCAATATGCGATTTATCTTTGCCTGATTATACATCTGGCATTGTAAATGTAGGTATTCAACAGGGTGGTATTCAAAACGCCACACCTGAAATTATTAGAAAATCAGAGTTCGATAAAATTATTTTGTTTGTAGATGCAAATAAAAGGCAATCTGTTTTAGATAGCTACACTGCAATCAGTAAGGAAGGTCTATCCCAAGAGGATTACAATAGTTATGCCAAAAAATATCCGTCACTAGAGCAGGAGGAACTATATAAGCTTAATAAGATTGACAAGGAAACACTTGAAAGCTTGAACGCTACCCTTGCCAAACCTGAGCTGATTGTTTATAAAATGTCTCAGGGTGGAGCAGATGTCGAGGCAATGGCAGCTAAGATGATGCAAGGAATGCCAGCAAGCGCAATTCCTAAGTCTGCAAATCTGTTTGATGTGCTAAAGATGATGCCGCAAGGACAGGTCGATGCTATGACAGTGGAAATTAATAAGCAGTTTGAAAAAATGCCAGAAAGCCTGATAGAGCAAACTGCGGTAGTCTACGTTCGTGGTGAATATGCTGCCATAGGTATGGATGTTGATAAAATGCAGACAACATACATTTTTTTCGCTGGGCTCAAAATGCTAGGTCTAGCCCTTATTAGTATGGTAGCAGCAGTTATAGTTGTGCTTCTTTCTTCAAGAATTGCAGCGTTGCTTGGTATGGATTTACGTGGAATGGTGTTCAACAAAGTTGTTGGATTTTCAAATAGAGAGTTTGATAAATTTTCTACCGCATCACTTATCACAAGAAGCACGAATGACATTCAGCAGATACAGCTTGTTATGGTAATGATGTTTAAAATTGTAATATATGCTCCTATCATAGGCATCGGTGGAATTATAAAAGTGTTACAGACGAATACATCTATGGTGTGGATTATTGCGCTTACATTGGCGGTAGTATTTGCTGTAATGGGAACACTATTTGCACTTGCTATGCCACGCTTTAAGATAGTTCAAAAGTTAATTGACAGATTAAACCTTGTTACTCGTGAAATTTTAATTGGTCTTTCGGTAATTCGTGCATTCAGCACCGAAAAACATGAAGAAAAGCGTTTTGATGACGCAAACAAAGATCTCACAAAAACAAATTTATTTGTAAATAGACTTATGACATTTATGATGCCGGTTATGATGTTAATAATGAATGGTGTAACAGTGCTTATTGTATGGGTTGGTGCTAAAAATATAGACGGCGGTGTAATGCAAGTCGGAAACCTAATGGCATTNNCAATATACAATGCAAATTATAATGGCATTTATTATGATTTCGATGATGTCAATAATGCTCCCTCGTGCATCAGTTTCTGCAAACCGAATTATTGAAGTTATTGAAACAGATTCTATGATTCACGACCCTAAGACTCCAAAATCATTTAAAAGAGATAAAAAAGGTTATGTTGAGTTTAAAAATGTTTCATTTAGATATCCCCAAGCAGAGGAAGATGTTTTGAGTGATATTACATTTACCGCTATTCCTGGGAAAACTACAGCAATTATTGGAAGTACAGGTAGCGGAAAGTCAACTTTGGTTAATTTGATACCTAGATTTTTTGATGTTACTGGTGGTGAGCTTTTAATTGACGGTGTGGATGTACGTGAGGTAAATCAACATGACCTACGTGCAAAACTTGGCTTTGTTCCACANNAAGGAGTACTCTTTTCTGGAACCATTGAATCAAACATAAAATATGGCGCCGAAGATGCAACTGACGAAGAGATGAGAAATGCTGCTCAAATTGCACAGGCAACTGACTTTATAGAGGAAAAAACGGAGAAATACGATAGCGAGATTTCACAAGGTGGTTCAAACGTTTCTGGCGGTCAAAAGCAACGTCTTGCAATTGCAAGAGCGATTGCAACAAAACCTGATATTTACGTGTTTGACGATAGTTTCTCTGCTCTTGACTATAAAACAGATGTTGCACTAAGAAGTGCACTTAAGGCAACCACAAAAGAGAGCACAGTTATTATAATTGCTCAACGTATTAGCACAATCCTTCAAGCAGAGCAAATTATTGTGCTTGATGAAGGTAAAATTGTAGGCATTGGAACTCACAAAGAGTTGCTCAAAAACTGTGAGGTTTACAGCCAAATAGCTTCTTCACAACTTTCAAAGGAGGAGTTAGATAATGAGTAATAATGAAAAGAAACCCAAAGGTGGTATGGGTGGACATGGACCAATGGGCGGTATGGGAATGGCGGTCGAAAAGCCTAAAGACTTTAAAGGAACATTTAAAACACTTGTAAAATATTTAGCAGTATATAAAATAGCAATTATTTTTGTAGTAGTATTTGCTATTGGAAGCACAATTTTTTCAATATTAGGTCCACAAATTTTGGGTGATGCTACCACTGAAATTTTTAACGGAATTGTTGGGAAAATTGGTGGCGGTTCAGGAATTAATTTTAATTCTATCGGAAGAATTTTAATTATTCTGATTGGACTGTATTTAATAAGTGCGGTGTTTTCCTTTATACAAGGATATACAATGTCAGGCGTGTCACAGAAAATGACTTATAGGCTTAGAAAAGAACTTGCAAGTAAAATTAACCGCATGCCTATGAATTACTTTGATACTAAAACACATGGTGAAGTTTTATCAAGATTTACAAACGATGTAGACACCCTTAGCCAGAGTTTAAACCAAAGTATGACTCAAATTATAACATCAGTTTGCTCTATTATTGGTATATTGGTTATGATGATTAGAATAAGCTTTTCGATGACTATTATCGCCCTGCTCATACTTCCAATATCAATTCTAATGATTGCAGTAATTATGAAGAAATCTCAAAAATACTTCAAACAACAACAAGAATATTTAGGAAATGTTAACGGACAGGTTGAAGAAGTTTATGGGGGCCACACCATTGTTAAGGTGTTTAACGGCGAAGAAAAAGTCGTTGAGAATTTTAATGGTGCAAACAAAAAACTTTATAACTCAGCTTGGAAATCCCAGTTTTTATCCGGTANNCGGGTGGTTATCTTGCAATTAAGGGCACAATCACAGTAGGTAACATTCAATCGTTTATCCAGTATACAAAGAGTTTCACAATGCCTATTACACAGGTGGCTCAGGTTTCAAATATGCTTCAGTCAACCATTGCAGCAGCTGAACGAGTGTTTGAGTTCCTAAATGAAGAGGAAGAGGATCAGACAGTAGAAAATCCTACCTCTATTAATGGCTTAAATGGTAATGTTCAATTTAGAGATATTAAGTTTGGATATAGCGAAGATAAAATTATTATTAAGAAATTTAATGCTGACGTGCATGATGGCCAAAAGGTAGCAATTGTTGGACCAACTGGTGCAGGAAAAACTACTATGATTAAGCTATTAATGAGATTTTATGATGTAAATGCTGGTGCAATTATGATTGATGGACATGATGTTAAGAGTTTCAATCGGGGAGAGCTTCGCCAGATGTTCGGAATGGTATTACAGGATACATGGCTGTTTAACGGTACAATTATGGAAAATATTCGCTATGGTAGACTTGATGCAACTGATGAAGAAGTTATCGCTGCTGCAAAAGCTGCCCATGTTCACCACTTTGTTATGACTTTGCCTGATGGATACAACATGGTGCTAAACGAAGAGGCAAGCAATGTTTCTCAAGGACAAAAACAGCTTTTAACCATTGCAAGGGCAATTTTGGCTGATCCTAAGATACTCATTCTTGACGAGGCAACAAGTTCCGTCGATACTCGCACAGAGATAAGAATTCAAAAAGCAATGAACAATTTAATGAGGGGCAGAACAAGCTTTGTTATTGCACATAGATTGTCTACAATAAAAGATGCTGATTTAATTCTTGTTATGAATGAGGGAGACATTATCGAGCAAGGAAATCATCAAGAGCTTATGGCAAACAATGGTTTTTATACAAATCTTTATAATTCGCAGTTTGAAAAAACTCAAAGCGCATAAATTAATAAGAAAAACACCGACTGATATAAAAACCAGTCGGTGTTTTTAAATGTAGATATGAAAATTCCATTATAGCGAGATATTTTCATTCTATATCAGTTTCTGCATTTTTAGATGCTTTGGCATAACTCCTTGAAAATTGTTAGATTAAGTGCTATTATGTACTCTATGTAACGCAAAGCAAATTTCGTTTTGCTTTTGGAGGAAACAATGAAAAACGATATGACCCAAGGAAACCCAACCAAGTTAATTTTATTTTTTTCAATACCACTTTTGATTGGAAATATATTTCAACAATTTTATAGCATTGTTGATACTATTATAGTAGGACGCACAATCGGTGTTAACGCACTTGCAGCAGTTGGCTCAACAGGAGCACTGATGTTTTTAGTAATNNGTACAAGGGCTAACAGGTGGATTTAGTGTAATCGTCGCACAACGCTATGGTGCAGGTGATGAGGCAGGGGTTAGAAGTTCTGTTGCAACTTCTATACTCCTTAGTGTAATAATATCTGTCATCATTACGTTAGCCAGTACATTTGGAGCAAGACGGTTGCTTGTTGCAATGAGTACTCCCCCAGATATTATTGAGGATGCTTATTCCTATCTTATTGTAATTTTTGCTGGTATCATTGCGACAACCTTTTACAATCTCATTGCAAATATTATTAGAGCAATCGGAGATAGCAGAACGCCTCTCGTGTTCTTAATTATTTCTTGCATCATCAACATCGTGCTTGATATACTTTTTATTGTAACATTTAATATGGGAGTTGCAGGGGCTGCCTATGCCACTGTTATTGCACAGGTTTGTGCTGGTGTTATGTGTTTAATTTACACAGTCAAACGGCATCCATTTTTAATACTTAAAAAAGAGGATTGGAAAGCTGTAAGCTTGTCCTTATGTGGAAACCATTTAAAGATTGGCCTGCCAATGGCATTTCAATTTTCTATTACTGCAATTGGTGTAGTAGTGGTTCAAAGTGCGCTGAACAAGCTTGGGACAACCACAGTTGCGGCATATACTGCGGCATCAAGGCTTGGTGATATTATGGCGCAGCCACTCGGTTCTTTAGGAGTTACAATGGCAACTTTTGCGGCACAAAACTTTGGTGCAGGTAAAATGGAGCGTATTCGTGAGGGTGTTAGAAAATGTACAATTATCTCACTAATTTTTAGTATTACCGCAGGGATTATAGTCGTGTTTTTTGGTGGAACTTTTGTACAATTTTTCATCAAGGATGCGCAACCAGATGTGATTGCTCAAGCACAAATTTATCTTAATATTATTGCAGGCTTCTATTTTGTACTAGGCGTTTTGTTTATCTATCGAAACACCTTGCAGGGAATTGGAAGTGCATTTGTGCCTATGATATCAGGTGTAAGTGAACTTGTGATGAGGGTAGCCGTGGTTATGGCTGTAGTCGGAACACTTGGCTATGTGGGAGTTTGCTTTGCAGAGCCGATTGCATGGATTGGTGGGGCAGTACCACTCGCAATTAAGTATTTCATTGAGATTAATAAGCTAACAGGAAAGTTAGGTAAAAGGGCTTTGACGAAGGGGTAAAACTATTTAACTGTTCTTGCATAGTAAAAATAATTAAGAGCGTTGCGAAATTTTCGCAACGCTCTTAACGTTATCGTAATTTGATAATTTAACAACTTACCATGATATTACCTAATTACTTTTCTTTTTTAGTAGATTATCTGCGATATACAAACCATTTGCAGCAGCTTGGGAAAGCGAACGTGTAAACCCAGCGCCGTCGCCTAGTGCATAAATATCCTTACAACCATTAAGTTCAAAGTCGGTTGAGGCTGGACGAGCAGAGTAATATTTGCACTCAATGCCGTAGAGTAAAGTATCATAGTTTGCAGTACCCGGAGCAATACGGTCGAGTGAATATAGTGTTTCAATGATATTATCAAGCTGCCTTTTTGGCAAGCATAGGCTTAAATCGCCAGGAACAGCGTTCAATGATGGCCTAGTAGTCGAAGCTTTCAAACGAGTTGCATCGGTACGTCTGCCGTTAATCAAATCTCCAAAGCGTTGTACCAATACACTACCGCCACTGATTAGATTTGCAAGACCCGCAACACTTCTAGCGTATTCAATCGGCTCTTTGAATGGCTCAGTAAAACGAATTGTAGAAAGCAATGCAAAGTTTGAGTTTTGAGTTTTCCTTGACTCATCACGATAGGAATGGCCGTTTACCGTCAAAACTCCACTTGTGTTTTCAGTTACAACCTGTCCACGCTCGTTAAAGCAGAACATTCTTGTTGTGTCACCATACTGTTTAGAGCGATGCCAAATTTTTGGCTCATATATTTTCTTTGAAAAATCTTCCCAAATGGCCGACGGTAATTCCACACGAACACCTACGTCAACCTGATTGTTCGTAAGTGGAATTTTATTAGTTGTACACCATTTTGAGAAGAAACGAGAGCCAGCACGTCCTACAGCAAATAAAATAGTATCAGCTTTCACCTCGGCTTCAACTCCTTTTGCCAGGGTATAGATTGTGTGGGTTTCTTTATTTACATCAGTAACTTCAGTTTCGGTTATGATGTCACATTTATCACGCAAAGAGTCAATGATTTTTAACATTGTATCAAAGTTTGAATCAGTACCAAGATGTTTTAATTGTGCTTGTGCCATATGCAAATCATGTTGTAAGCACAATTTTTTTAGCTCATTATTAGGCATGAAACGCTCAGTTGTTGCGCCATATGATACCATGATTTTGTCTGCTTGCTCAATGTAATCAATCACAGTTTCATCAGGTAAAAAGTCAGTAAGCCAACCGCCGTATTCAGTAGAGATTACATACTTACCGTCAGAAAATGCGCCGGCGCCAGCCATACCCTCCATAATTGCACAGGATTTGCACTTAATGCAAGTCGGAACAGCTTTGGTTACGATAGGACAAACACGCTTTTTTATATCCTTGCCTTTTTCAATAATTGCCACAGAAATAGAGGGTTTCTCGTTGACCAGCCTGTATGCTGCCATAATTCCGCCAATACCACCGCCGATTATTGCCACGTCATAATGTTTTTTCATATCATTACTCCTATTGTTCTTTCTATTCTTTTAAGTGTGAAATATTCAAATGATGTGCCTATGCACAAACATTTTAATTATATAGAATTTTTTAGAATAGTAAAGGATTATTAAAATATTAATTGTAAACTTTTTATGATTGAAACTCGATAATGCGATTTCCTTTATATTTTAAAATGCCGTTATCGCCTTTTCTAACTGAGTTATAAATCCATACTGTAGTTCTAAACTTGACTGTTTGTCCATTTATATCAAAAACCACCACATAATCCGTAATAATACGAGCAGGCTCACTACGACTAGATTTTTCATAGCTTGTTTCATATTTATCTATTACTTTAGCCTTAACAATAACGGCTTTTTTAAAGTAATTTTTATAAACCCGCATTATAATTCCGATGAACAATAATAGAAAAAATAAACTAAAAAGTAAGTTTGGAATCATCGAAATGATGTCTATAAAATTCATATAATAGCCTCTTGTTTGTCTATTGATTTTTATAATTGTTGTTCGTATAATAGAGTAAACCAATTAGGCTGTGTGCATTTAATTAAATTAGAATACTAAGGAGTTTGTAATGACAAAGGTTAAATTTTATGACAGTGTAGATGATGAACTATTAAAGTTTGCTGTAATTATTGCTAGGTCAAATGGCAAATGGNNCGGCCAAAAGAGAACTTTGGGAAGAAACCAGTGCATTGGATTTTTCGCTAGTACCTATATGCGTTTATTCAGTAATAGGAAATGACAATGTACACAATAATATTACTGAAACTTTTGGAATGTTGTATTTTTCAGAAATTTCAAGTTTTGGCGAACTTCCAGAACTTGAAATAGAAAAAATAGAGCTCTTTGATGAATGTCCAAACGAATGGACATATCCTTTAATTCAGCCATTATTAATTGAAAAGGTATTGAACACCATTTTAAATTAATAATGAAACTTCAAAAAACTTAAAAAAATAAATGAATATAAAATCGCCAAAAGGCTATAATAATATTGGACATAGATTTATTTTATAAATATGTGTCCATAGCAAACAAAAAATTAAACAAGCTGGGATTAGTTCTGATTAGGAGATGATTTTGTTGAATCGATCTATATTTGAACCTATAATGATACGTGCAGTATAGCATTTGAAAGATGGGGGATGGTTAAGTTGGACTTCTTAATTTCTCACAAAAAGGGTGAATACTAGTTTGGAAAAGCAGGGCTTCTTATATTGAAGCCCTGTTCTTTTATGCAAACTATGAGTTGAATAAACCATAAGCATAGCTTTACTTTAGCACAAATGATAAAAAACAACAAGATTTATTTAGACTAACCCTAAAACACGAACAACGCTAGTAAAAATAAAACATACCGTTAAACCAATTACAGTGGGTAACAAAAAGGAAAGAAAAGTCCATTTTAGACTTTGAGTTTCCTTTTTTGTTGTAATACAGGTGGTTGAACAAGGCCAATGGATTAAACAAAATAACATAGTGGAGACTGCTGTAACCCAAGTCCAACCGTTATCTAACAAAAGGGTTTTTAGTAAGTTTAGATTATCCAATTCAATGATAGAGCCAGTTGACATATATGCCATGATAATAATAGGAACAACAATTTCATTTGCAGGAAAACCAAGGATAAAAGCAAGTAGAATGACTCCATCAAGACCAAGCAACCTTGCGAATGGATCAAGAAAACCTGAACAATGAGCAAGTAAGCTTAGATCGCCTATTGTAACATTTGCCATTATCCATATAATCATTCCGGCAGGTGCAGCTACCACAACCGCACGGCCAAGTACGAACAGAGTTCTGTCAAATATAGAGCGTACAATAACCTTGCCAAGTTGAGGCTTGCGATAGGGTGGAAGTTCGAGGGTGAAAGAAGAGGGAACACCCTTTAATACTGTTACGGATAATAGTCTGGATATTACAAAAGTTAAAAAGATACCAAGTAAAATGACACCAGTAAGCAAGATTGTAGAAAGAAACGATTGAAACGGCGAGGCAACTACTCCCGCAAAAAACATTGTAATAATTGCAATTAACGTAGGGAATCGTCCGTTGCAGGGTACGAAATTGTTAGTGAGGATTGCAATAAGCCTTTCGCGTGGCGAGTCAATAATTCTACAACCAACAACTCCTGCTGCGTTGCAACCGAATCCCATACACATTGTAAGCGCCTGTTTGCCACAGGCATTGGCTTTTTTAAAGTAATGATCAAGATTAAAGGCAACACGCGGCAAGTATCCAAAATCCTCAAGCAGAGTGAATAAAGGAAAAAATATTGCCATAGGAGGTAGCATTACCGCTACGACCCAAGCCAAAACACGATAAATACCTAAAACTAAAATCCCATGTAACCAGGGTGGTGTGCCAAGCCAAATAAAGAAATCAGTCAATCGGTCTTGTATCCAAAACAACCCAGATGCAATTAGTTGTGAGGGATAATTTGCACCTGTAATGGTAATCCAAAATACTATGCAAAGAAGCACAATCATAATTGGAATACCGGTCCATTTGCTGGTTAGAATTTTATCAAGTTTTCGGTCATGGGTGTTAATTTTGCAATGCTCACAGGTTACAACCTCTTCACAAACTCCTTGAGCTGTAAGTATCAAGCAGGATACAATCTTATCTTTTATATTTTCAAGATCTATGTTATTTTCTTTAAGCAGAACATGTGCTTTTTCTACGGCAACCATGACATCATCGTCTAAACTAATATCAAACCCTAAAAAATCTGAGAGTGACTTTTTAAGTGTGTCATCTGAATCAATCAGCTTTAGTGCGACCCATCGTGAGCTTAATTTACCATTTAGTTTATCTAAAATAGCAGGCTCAACAATTTCAATAGCATCCTCAATAGGTTTAATGTATTTCACTGTAATTGGGGTTAGTTTTTCCTTTGGAATATGAATAGAGCTAACATTTTGCATGAGTTCTTTGAGCCCTTTTCCGCTTCTTGCACTCGTCGACACAACAGGAACTCCAAGATTTTTTTCAAGCTGATTGATGTTAACAGTTATTTTTTTGCGCTTAGCTTCATCCATCAGGTTTACACAGACTATTACGTTTTGAGTAATTTCTATCGTTTGCAAAACAAGATTTAAGTTACGTTCAATGCAGGTGGCGTCGCATACAACGACTACACCGTCTGCATTACCAAAGCAGATGAAATCTCGGGCAACTTCTTCTTCTGCTGAGTGTGCAATTAGGGAATATGTACCGGGTAAATCTACAATAATATAATTTAAGCCGTCAAAATGGTGGTTACCTTGTGCTGTGCTAACCGTTTTTCCAGGCCAGTTTCCTGTGTGTTGATTCATGCCAGTTAGTTCATTGAAAACTGTGCTCTTTCCCACGTTTGGATTTCCTGCAAGAGCGATGATTCTGTCGCTGGGGTTTTCTTTTAGTATGGATAGACTACTATCCATACTAAAAAGCCCTTTAGACTTAAATTTAGATGATACACTCAATTAAAAACTACCTCCAATTTGTACTTTAAGATAAGACCAATATTGGTCCTATCTTAAAATAAGTTTATATGTTAGATTTCGCTAAATAGAAACTAAGATGTTACTTGAATCCTCTGAACGTAACGCAATTGCCGCACCCCTTATAAGATAAGCGATAGGATCGCCAGATGGACTCTTGTGTAAACATTCAACTTCTGTACCCTCAATTACCCCTAAATCCTGTAATCTTCTTCGCATACTTCCCTTGGACAATAGCCTTGACACGTTTGCAGTTTGACCGATTTTAAGATCCGTCAATGTATTTAAATTTTCCATATTTAAGGAGCATGATGCTCAACCGACTAATGAAGAAAAAGCACCTCTGCGCAATACCACCTTTCGTTTTAAATTTTACAAATTAATATGTTCTGAATTGCAAATGCTTTTGTATAGAAAATATCGCTACTACCATTTTATTCATGATGAATGCTTTGGTTACACAAATATATGAATAATGACTTGCAAATAAAATAGATTTGAGTTATAATTTTATAGCAGAATATGCTGTATATTTATTTGGAGAGTTGTCCGAGTGGTCGAAGGTGCGAAACTCGAAATTTCGTGTCGGTGATGAGCCGACCTAGGGTTCAAATCCCTAACTCTCCGCCAATGTAAAAAAGCTGTCGACAAATCCGTGAATTGATTTTTTGACAGCTTTTTATTATAATAAGTACAAACAATAACATGGTGTAATAATTTAAGGAGGCATTCGATATGAATCATTTAGTTGTTTTTGCGCATCCAAATCCAAAGAGTTTTGGAAAAGGTATCTTGGATACTGTCGTTAAGGCATCAGAGGAGAAAGGGGCAAATGTAAGAGTTAGGGATCTTTATGAAATTGGCTTTGATCCAGTTCTTAAACCTGCTGATTTTGAAGCTTTGCAGAGTGGAAAAACCCCTGAAGACATTGCGACAGAACAGGAAAATATTAAGTGGGCGGATCTAATTACTTTTATTCATCCTGTTTGGTGGGCCTCGCAACCCGCTATTCTTAAAGGTTATATTGATCGTGTACTCTCATATGGCTTTGCATATGAATATGTTGAAGGAGTTTCTCATGGACTGCTGACAGGGAAAAAAGGATTGATTTTCGCTACCACCGGCTCGCCAAGTGCATTGTTTATTGAAAATGGAATGCAAGCCTCCATGCAGCAAGTAGCAGATCAAGGAATTTTAAATTTCTGCGGAATTGAACAAGTAAAGCACACGTTTTTTGGAGCTGTCCCTTATGTTACAGATGAAACTCGTAAGGACTATTTGAAAGAGGTTGCCAAAATTATTGACGGANNAGTTTTATAAAACTTGATGCTCGTATTTTATAATGAACTAACAAAATGCTTTAGATTCTTATATAAAAAACAGCTGTCGAATATCTGGTCTGAAAGACTTTGATAAAACCATAAACCTAAATAATATATAAAATATTTTTTAATTAATATTTTATATATTATTTTTTTATGAAATATGATATAATTGCCACATATTTAAAATATTTGTATTAAATTAAGGAATAGAATAGCAAATTTTATCTAAATAGCCGGAATAGGTGCACGTAAGCATGCTGTTGGGCGGAAAAAATGGGGAAGTCTTGATGGATAATAATCAAAACAAGTTAATTAGATATATTTTTGGCGGCATGATAGTTTTTATTGTGACAATATGTTTAATATCAGTTTTTTTTGTTAGGTCTGCAAAGCAAGATTTGTATTTAGAAAAAGTTCAATATTTAAACGAGGTCTCTTCAAAAAGTGCTGATTTAATTAAAAGTAAGGTGGATGACTACCTAAACACACTAGAGTCAATAGCAATCTATATTGGTGGACGTGAAACCTTTGATATTGAAGACACCATTAACACTTTAAAAGTTGAAGCTGAAAAAAATGAATTCAAAAGAATGGGTATTATTTCTTTGAATGGAACGGCTAGGACAACAGATGGGTATACCTTTGATTTTTCTGAGCGAGAGTATTTTAAAGAGGCATTAACAGGTAAAAGTGTTGTTTCTGATTTGTTGATTGACAAGGTGGATGGGCATGAAATAAATGTTTTTGCTACTCCTATTGAAACACGTGGAGAAGTTGTGGCAGTTTTGTTTGCGACTGAGAGCATAGATGAATTTTCAAGTATGCTGTCAGTTGAAAGTTTTGGTTCAGAGGGTTATTCTTATGTTATAAGGAAAGATGGTACATCTGTTATCTATACTTCCCATAAAAATAGCATTGGAAGATATGATAATTTGTTTGATGCCATGATGGATTCAACGTCCAACAAACAGACCATAGAAGATTTCAAAGTTAATATGCAAAATGGAAAATCGGGTACGTTTAGTTTTCATCGAGATGGAATTCCAAGGCAGGCAAGATACACAGAGGTAGGCATAAATGATTGGTATATCATTTCCGTTGTTCCTACAAAAGCTATTTCTAACAGTTCTGATAGGCTGGTGAATAGCATTGTGGCTGCTGCTACAACGGTGTTGTTTTGTATCATTCTGATAGGATATCTACTAGTTAGATTTCTTAAAAGGATAAATAAACGGCTTGAAAATATGGCTTACATTGATGTTGTTACAGGCTATTCCAATTGGAATAAGTTTGGACTAGATTGTGCGACACTACTAAAGAAAAATTCATATCGAAAGTATGCTATGATCAATTTTGATATAGATCAATTTAAGGTAATTAATGATATTTACGGGCACAAGAGAGGAAATGAAGTTTTACAACATATAGCTGATGTTTTAATGCAAACAACTGATGAGCTTGAAACGTTTTGTAGAACGTCTGCTGACAACTTTAATATTTTGCTGTGGTATGAAGAAAATGAAGATATTATTGCAAGGGTTAATGCAATAAAGAAGCAGGTAACGAGTTACATAGAGGGTTATACCATTAGGTTGACCTTTGGAATATATAAAATTGGAACGAATATGCACAGTATTAGATCTTTAAGTGACAGGGCAAACATAGCAAGATTATCGACTAAAGAAAAAACCGATTTAGATTTCAGCTTTTATAATGAAGAAACAAGAAATTTAATATTAAAAGAAAATGAAATTGAAAATTGTATGGAATTCGCCTTGAAAAATCACGAGTTTGAGGTATATTTGCAACCCAAATACTTTATTGAAACGGGAAAAATTGTAGGGGCAGAGGCTCTTGTGAGATGGAATCGTCCTAAAAAGGGGGTGCTATCTCCAGATAGCTTTATTCCCTTATTTGAAAAGAATGGCTTTGTGAGAAGTCTTGATAAGTATATGTTTGAACGAGTATGTATTTTACTAAACAATTGGAAAACAGTAAATAATTATTTAACCCCAATTGCTATCTCTGTGAATTTTTCTAGAATACATCTAAGTGATGATATGTTGGCACAAGATTTATTGGTGATTGCAAAACGGTATGGGATTGATCCTAAGATGCTTGAAATTGAAATTACTGAAACGGCCGTTTTTGATAATATGGGTATGCTAATTGAAGTTATGAAAGAGCTCAAAGAGGTTGGGTTTACTATTTCAATTGATGACTTTGGTAGCGGATATTCCTCACTAAATATATTAAAAGATGTGCCAGCAGACGTAATAAAAATGGATAAGGGTTTTCTTGACCAGACTACAGACAATGAACGCGGCAAAATGATTTTAACTAGCCTAATAAAGATGACAAAGGAGTTGGGGTTATGCACCGTTGCAGAGGGCGTAGAAACTCTTGAACAGGTCAACTTCCTAAAGGCAGCAGGTTGTGACATTGCCCAAGGATATTACTATGCAAAACCTATGAGGATAGAAGAGTTTGAAGACTTGTTAAAGCAGCAAACACAATTGGAAGCTGAGATAAAATGATTAATATTTTATGATGTAGAGGAAGGTGTTTCATTTGAAAAATAGAGATTGTTCTTTTGTCGACGCGAACCAAAGATTTGGATTTAGGACCGCTGGAGTATTCATACTCGGTAATAAAATATTAATTCAAAGGGGTATAAAGGATAAAGAATTTGCCCTTCCAGGAGGTTGTGTTGCTTTTGGAGAGACAAGTGCCGAAGCCCTTATTCGTGAATATAAAGAAGAACTTGGCGTGAATGTTACAGTTGGTAGATTGATATGGGTTGAAGAAGTTTTTTGGAAATGGAGTGAATGGGATGTACACACAATTTGTCATTATCATTTGATTGATTTATCCTCGAACTCTCATTTGCCAAGAAAAGGTGTTTTCAAGTCTTTAGATACAGATGTATCGAGGTTACTATTTCAATGGGTTGATATTAATGAACTTGGGAATTACAAAATATATCCTGTATTTTTAAAAGATGAACTATCCAATCTGTCTGACAATATAAAGCATTTTATTACTCGCGAATAAATTGAGGAGTAGAAAATGAAAAACCCACAATATTTTCATTGTGGGTTTTGCTAAGCATAAGCAGATAAGTGGAGGATAACAATATATCTAATTATAAAAAACTAGGCAAAACAAAAAACCTCATCGATTATTACCGACAAGGTCTTTTTTGGTGATTCACCGGAGGGTCGAACTCCGGACCCTTTGATTAAAAATCAAATGCTCTGCCAACTGAGCTAGTGAATCAGGTCAATATTAACGCGCTTTCATGAAACTGTTTAGTGCCTGTCTCTTGAGCGCTTATTTATTATAGCAAAGGACAAGCTAATTGTCAACACTTATTTTAAAAATAAAATAATTAAATTTATTTTTAAAAGTATAACCAATTAAATTTGTTTGATATAGCTTGAAGTATATGATATAATATTTGCGTAGCAAATATTGTTTTTAGATGCCCTTTGCCTTATCGGCAAAGATGGCAAATTATATTTATTGTATAAGTAAACCTAAAATTAACGTGAGGTGATTTGTTTGTCGGATAGACAACAAAAAATAAGAAATTTTTGTATTATTGCACATATAGACCATGGAAAGAGTACGCTTGCTGATAGAATGCTAGAAAAGACCAGTGCTGTTACAAACAGAGAAATGTCAGAGCAGCTTTTGGACAATATGGATATCGAGCGTGAGCGTGGTATTACAATTAAAGCGCGTGCTGTAACAGTTAGTTATACGGCACAGGACAATGAAGTTTATCAACTTAATCTAATAGATACACCAGGTCACGTTGACTTTAACTATGAGGTGTCACGTTCCCTTGCTGCGTGTGAGGGTGCAATTTTAGTAGTAGATGCTTCACAGGGAATAGAGGCACAAACTCTTGCAAATACCTATTTAGCATTAGAGCATGATCTTGAGATCGTTCCAATTGTAAACAAAATTGATTTACCTTCAGCAGACCCTGAAACAGTTTGTAAGGAAATTGAAGATATATTGGGAATTCCAGCAATGGATGCGCCACGTGTTTCTGCAAAAATGGGCACAAATATTGAAGCTGTATTAGAGGAAGTAGTTAAGCAAATACCTCCTCCAAGCGGTGATGAGGATGCCCCATTAAAGGCACTAATATTTGACAGCTACTATGATACCTACAAAGGTGTTGTTGTGTATATCCGTGTTATGGATGGCAAGGTTAGTGTTGGTGACAATATTAAGATGATGTCGACTGGTGCTGAATATAACGTTGTTGAAGTAGGCTATATGGGAGCCAAAGCGGTAGTTCCTAAAAAGTTCCTTATGGCTGGTGAGGTTGGATATATTGCAGCCGCCATTAAGAATATAAAAGAAANNTACCAATGTGGCTCGTCCTACCACTAAGCCACTTGAGGGATATAAGAAAGTTAATCCAATGGTGTTTTCGGGTATTTACCCATCAGATGGTGCAAAATATACCGATTTGCGTGAAGCATTGGAAAAATTGCATTTAAATGATGCCTCTCTATCTTTTGAGCCTGAAACATCGCTTGCGTTGGGATTTGGATTTAGATGTGGCTTCTTAGGGCTACTTCATATGGAAATTATTCAAGAAAGATTAGAGCGTGAGTTCAATCTTGACTTGATTACAACTGCCCCGTCGGTTGTCTATAGAATTACAATGACAAATGGTGAGGTTAGAACCATCGATAACCCCTCAAATTACCCTGATGTATCCTTGATACAGCTTGCAGAAGAGCCTATGGTAAAAGCAAGCATATTAGCACCTAATGACTATGTTGGTAACATTATGGACCTTTGTCAAGAAAGACGTGGAGTTTTCCATAATATGTCCTATCTTGACCCAACAAGGGTTGAAATGCATTATGACTTACCTTTAAATGAGATTGTGTATGACTTTTTTGATGCACTAAAATCACGTACAAAAGGCTACGCTTCATTTGATTATGAAATGAAAGGCTTTGTTCCATCTAAGCTTGTTAAGCTTGATATTTTGCTAAATGGAGAAGTGGTTGACGCACTTTCATTTATTGTTCATACCGAAAAGGCATATGCCCGCGGAAGAAAAATTGCTGAAAGATTAAAAGACAATATTCCTCGTCAGATGTTTGAAATTCCTATTCAAGCAGCGATTGGCGGAAAAATTATCGCTCGTGAAACGGTAAAAGCAATGCGTAAAGACGTACTTGCGAAATGTTACGGAGGAGATATTACCCGTAAGAAGAAACTCCTTGAAAAGCAAAAAGAGGGTAAAAAACGTATGCGTTCTCTTGGAAACGTAGAAGTTCCACAAGAAGCATTTATGGCGGTACTAAAACTAGACGATTAAGAGTTTTAAGAATAATTTGTAAACTTAAAAGCCACCTTATTAAAATACANNTGTATTTTAATAAGGTGGCTTTATTTGTAATGATTATTGAATTGAATTAGCAAAATTTATTTTATTACGCTCATTGGGTCAACCCATTCGCCGTCTTTTTTCACGCCAAAATGAAGATGACTTTCCTCAGCACGCTCAATATCACAGGTTTCACCAACAGCACCAATTACATCACCCATTTTTACGGTTTGATTTGCCTTAACATTGACAGCTGATTTTAGGTTTGCATAGTAACTCATTATTCCGTTAGCGTGTTCGATTGTAACGGTTGTTCCCCAAAGGCTATCGTTTGTAATCTCTTTGACCTTACCACCACTCATAGATTTAACCGGAGTTGAAACCTTAGCAGCGATGTCCATACCTGTATGCATTAACCAATCGTCAAGCGTTTTTGACTTAACAACCTTGTCACCACTATAAGCATTTAATACGCTTCCTTTTAAAGGAAGAATGTAACCCTGTACAACAGAAGTGTTAGCTTGTTCTTCGACTACAGCAGAGCTTGTGTCTGCTTTGACATCCTCTTGCTTTACTTCAGCAGGAGTTTGTGGAAGAGTCCATTCAGATGGCTCCTCGATTTGTGTGTTGTTGCTCAAATCTGGTGGTGGAGCTTCAAGCTTGTCCATTGCTGAATTAACACCAAGCCATGCAGCACCTCCAACAGCAGCAAGGCTTAATGCAAGCGCAATATAAAAGCCTTTACCAGAAAAAAAGCGTTGTGTTTTAGTTGAACCGATATGCGTTTTTTTCATATTATAACCTCCAAAAAAATAATATATATTATGATTTTATGTCATATGAATAAAATAATAAGCTTTAGAATCTATTCAGATGATATAGTGTTATTGTTGCCAAGTTTAATTTGCTTTATGCTGAAATTTTTAGTAGGAGAAAATTAACAATACACTTTTACACTTTATTACTTTAACATATAAAAATTTTGTTAGAAAAATATAGTTTTGCTATTGACTATTATTTAACAAAAATTTATAATAGAAGATATATTACCTGTCAGAAACAACTGTACGTGACAGGTGCACGTTTTTTATTTATATGTCGGCGTACAGCGACGGAAAAGGGTGTTTTTATGAGCAGAGTTTACAATTTTAGTGCAGGCCCATCAGTATTGCCAGAAAGTGTCTTGACAATAGCTGCATCAGAGATGCTAGATTATAACAAAAGCGGTCAATCTGTTATGGAGATGTCGCATCGATCTAAAACGTATGAAGAAATCATACATGCTTGTGAAGCATCACTTAGAGAGGTTATGAATATTCCGGATAATTATAAAGTATTGTTTTTACAGGGTGGTGCATCCTCTCAATTTGCAATGATTCCTATGAACTTGATGAATAAAAATAATAAGGCTGACTTTGTAATTACAGGTGAATGGGCTAAAAAAGCGCATCAGGAAGCAGCAAGATATGGCACAACCAATGTTGTGGCATCCTCAGCTGATAAGACTTTTTCTTACATACCAGAACTGAATGAGAGCAAATTCGATAAAGATGCAGATTATTTCCACATTTGCCTAAATAACACAATTTTTGGCACGAAGTTTGCTACATTGCCAAACACTGGAGATGTTCCTCTTGTTGCTGACGTTAGCTCATGCATCTTGTCTGAGCCTATTGATGTATCAAAGTTTGGGATTTTATATGCCGGTGCTCAAAAGAATATGGGTCCTGCTGGATTGACTGTAGTTATTATCCGTGAAGATTTAATTGGAAATGCAATGGATATTACACCTACAATGTTCAACTATTCCACTCACTCAAAAAATGAGTCTATGTTCAATACTCCTCCAACTTATGCAATCTATATCTGCAAGTTAGTGCTTGATTGGATTAAAAAGGACATTGGTGGACTAGAGAAGATGAAAGAATTGAATGAGAAAAAGGCAAATATGCTTTATGACTTCCTTGACAATTCAACAATGTTTAAGGCAACTGTTGAAAAGTCTAGCCGTTCTCTAATGAACATTCCTTTTATCACTGGAAATGAAGAATTAGACAATAAATTTATCAAAGAGGCAATTGCGGCTAACTTTGTTAACCTAAAGGGTCATAGAAGTGTTGGCGGTATGCGTGCTTCAATATATAATGCAATGCCAATTGAAGGCATTGAAAAACTAGTTTCATTTATGAAAGAGTTCGAGGTAAATAACTAATAAACCTTCCTGTCTACAAGCAGACGACCAATACCCACAGGGCACACGAGGTTGCCCTACTACGGAAAATTAATTTAATAAGGTGGTATGGCAATGTTTAATATTAATACATTAGATAAAATATCCCCAGCTGGTCTTGATAATTTTGACCGCAATAAATACACATGGGGCAGTGATGTAACAAACGCTGACGCTATTATGGTGCGTTCATCCTCGATGCATGATATGGAGCTAGATGAAAGCGTGAAAGCAATTGNNAAGCAATCGCTCGTGCAGGTGCTGGGGTTAACAATATTCCTATCGAGCAATGCTCGGATAAAGGTGTTGTTGTATTTAACACTCCTGGTGCAAATGCAAATGCTGTAAAAGAAATTGTAATTTTATCCTTGCTTATGTCGGCAAGAAAAGTTTCAGCCTCTATGGACTGGGTAAAAACCCTAAAGGGTTCAGGCGCTGATGTTTCAAAGCTTGTTGAAAAAGGGAAAGGCCAGTTTGTAGGCCCTGAAATTATGGGCAAAAAGCTTGGTGTAATCGGCCTTGGTGCAATCGGTATTATGGTTGCCAATGCCGCTGAGCAGCTTGGTATGACGGTATACGGTTATGACCCATATATCAGCGTTGCAGGTGCTTGGGGACTATCACAATCTATTATCCACGCAAGCTCTCTAAAAGAAATTTACGAGAACTGTGACTTTATTACCATTCATGTTCCTTGTAACAAGGAAACAAAAGGTTTTATTAATACGTCATCTATCGCTATGATGAAAAGCGGAGTTCGCATTTTAAACTTTGCTCGTGGCGAGTTGGTTGAAGAGGCTGATATGATTGAAGCTCTTAACGAAAAACAAGTAAAGGTTTATATCACTGACTTCCCAACTNNTACAGATTATTGATTACTTAGAAAATGGTAATATTAAAAACTCTGTAAACCTTCCAGAAGCAATACTTGCAAAGAGTAAATTCCCTAGAATTTGCATTATACATAAAAATATTAAAACTATCATTTCTCAAATTTCAACTGTTTTAGAAGAAAGTAATATTGAGAATATGCTTAACAAATCTCGTGGAGATTATGCATATACAATGCTTGATGTTGACGGAAGAATTACCGACGATACGATTGCAAAAGTAAACGCAATTGAGGGTGTAATTAAAGTTAGAGTAATTTAGTCCTTTATAAACATAAAAAAAGACACTCCATATGGAGTGTCTTTTTTGGTATCGCTGTCCCTACTATTTGCGTATAAATGGCTCTTTTACCTCGTCACTTAGCAAGTCGCCGTAAGTATTAACTTTTCTATAGGCATTGCCCCAAGTTTCGCTTTTGCGATAAGCTCTAATGCTATCAATATTAAACTCAGCAATTATAATTTCCTCTGAAGTATCATCTGCAATAACAATAGCATTGTCTACATAAGCACCGTTTTGGTCAAAAACAATCGGGCTAAAAGCACAAGAAGCGCCCCAACCAGTATTAGGATAGTTTGACATAGCGACACCAGTCATATTTTCAAAGGCTCTTGTAGAAAATTGATTAAGCCTCGCAGGGTTTATATCACAAGCATTTGGAGTGAGGATGATTTCTGCTCCTTTAAGCATTAAAATTCTTGCGCTTTCGGGAAATTCACGATCATAGCAAATCATCACACCAAGCTTAATTCCATCAAATTCACAAATTTTGAATTCGCTACCACTTTGCAGTAACCCTTCGAGTGAAAAATCACAGGTATGAACCTTTGCGTATTCCAATATGATATCGCCATTTCGGTCGATTACAATGGCAGTATTTTGTGGTTTGTCTGCTGTTTTAGATAAATATGTACAAACAACCCCAATATGGAGCTCCTTTGCAATTGCTAGAAATGCCTTGATATATTCGCTATCCCTATCAATAGCATCATCTAACCACTTGGCACGTTCTTTTTCAAAGTCAGCATCAAATGGATTATCAAAGGCGCCATCAAAAGGTTCGGCATAGCCATTCGACCACATCTCAGGAAACAAGACGATATCAGCGCCCTTTTTGTGTGCTTCCCTGATATATTTTAAACCCAATTGGATATTACTATGTATATCATTTGGGATTGTTTTTTGCTGTACAAGTGCGACTTTCAGAATAGACATAGTAACACCTCTAAACTTATGGTAAATTGATTTAATATCCTAATTTTGCATCCAGTGATTCGTCGTCGTCAACCCAAGAATTCACATTGATTGTGGTGTATTTGTCTTGTGTGTTTCTCACAATGACCGTACTTATGCCTGAATTAATGATAAGTCTTTTACACATGGAACAGGCAGATGCATCAGGAACAAGCTCCTTGGTTTTGTAGTCCATGCCCACAAGGTAAAGAGTAGCACCTAGCATATGACTTCTTGATGCAGAAATAATAGCATTTGCCTCTGCGTGTACACTTCTGCAAAGCTCATAACGCTCACCACGAGGAATATTTAGTTTTTCCCTTGTGCAATAGCCAAGGTCAGAGCAGTTTGCTCTTCCTCTAGGAGCGCCAACGTATCCCGTTGAAACAATCTCGTCATCTTTAACGATGATCGCACCAAAGTTGCGTCTTATACAAGTCCCTCTTTCCAAGACAGATTGAGCTATATCGAGGTAATAATTGATTTTGTCACGTCTACTCATAAAAACATTGCTCCTTAATTAAAAATAATAGTACTATTATACATTATTGGATATAATATAGCAATTTCTTTTATAAAAGAAATTGCTATATTCCAACTTTATAAATATATATATATATGGTACAATAGTGTAAAAGAGCATCAAGGAGAATGATATGAAAAACCTTTCAAATATAGAAACAATAAAAGATATATGCAAACGATACGGTTTTGAATTTTCAAAATCGCTAGGGCAAAATTTCTTAATTAATCCAACCGTCTGCCCTGATATTGTGCATATGGGCAATATCAATGAGAATACAGGTGTCATTGAGATTGGCACAGGTTTTGGTGTATTGACGGCTGAACTTTGCAAAAATGCAAAAAAGGTTGTTGCAATTGAAATTGATACAAAGCTTTTGCCCGTCCTAAAAGAAACCCTTTCGCCATATAATAATGTTAAGGTAATAAATGCTGACGTTTTAAAGCTAGACTTGAACGAGCTTATCAAAGAGGAATTTGAAGGCATGGAGGTTTGCGTTTGTGCAAATCTTCCTTATTATATTACGTCGCCAATTATTATGAGCCTGCTTGAAGAAAGGTTGCCGATAAAATCTATCACTGTGATGGTTCAAAAAGAGGCAGCAGAACGACTTTGTGCCCAGATGGGAACTCGTGCTTGTGGTGCAGTTACTGCGGCTGTACGCTACTTTAGCGAGCCACAAATACTTTTTGAAGTATCAAGAGAAAGTTTTATGCCATCTCCTAATGTAGATTCAAGCGTAATTCGTCTTGATGTGAGAGAACAAACGCCTCAAAATGTAGTTTCAGAAGAACATTTCTTTAAGCTTGTCAAGGCTTCCTTTTCACAAAGACGAAAAACTCTTGCAAACCCTGTTTCAGCTGCATTTTGCGTGAAAAAATCTGATTTGTTGGATTTGCTAGAGAAAGTTTCATTAAAGAGAACTGCACGTGCTGAGGAGCTTTCTTTTGAGCAATTTATTACCCTTTCAAACGAAATGTTTGAGAATGGTATGAAATAATGAAAAGAGATATTGGACTTTATGTGCATATTCCATTTTGCGTTAAAAAATGCCCCTATTGTGATTTTTACTCAATTGTTCATAACGATTTGCTAGAGGAAGACTACACAAAAGCTATCATTTCCGATATTCTAAGCTATACTGGAAAAAACATTAACGCTGATACCCTTTATTTTGGTGGTGGAACTCCTATTTTGATGTCCTCGAAAAATATAGCACTCATTATCAAAACCGCAAAAGATGTTTTTAATTTGAATGGGGAAATAACATTAGAAGCGAATCCTAATTCGACTACAAAAGTAAAGCTTAAAGAGTTAAAGCAAGCAGGAATTAACCGAATATCCTTTGGAATGCAGTCTGCCGACGAAAGGGAACTTAAAGCATTGGGCAGACTGCACGATTTGCCCCAAGCGATTGAGGCAGTCAACAACGCGTATGAGACTGGGATAAAAAATATCTCGGTGGATATTATGCTAGGCACACCCTATCAAACGATGGCTTCTGTCAAAAACACCCTTGATGTAATAACAAAACTGCCGCTTTCTCACATTTCAGCCTATATGTTAAAGGTAGAGGAAGGAACTCCTTATTATCAAAGTGATATTTTGCAGTTTTGTGCAGATGATGACAAGCTTGCCGATATCTACTTGAACACCATTGATATACTAGAGCAAAATGCGTTTTCGCAATATGAGATTTCAAACTTTTCAAAAAACGGCATGGAGAGTAGACACAATCTTAAATATTGGCGTTGTGAGGAATATTTGGGGTTTGGAGCATCTGCACACTCATTTTTTGATAACCGCAGATATTACAATGAAAATAGTGTTCAAAAATATATTGAGAGCAAAGGGACGAATTCCATTACAACTGATGACAATGCAGGTGGCATCGATGAGTTTGTTATGTTAGGATTAAGATTATCAGAGGGGATTGACCTAGACAAAATTAAAGCAAGCAATGGCGTTGATTTTGAAAAATTTATGCTATCTGCCAATAGATTTTGTGAGGGTGGATTTGCAAAGATTTTAGATCATAGATTGTCTCTTGAAAAAAACGGCTATTTGTTATCTAACCACATAATAGCTAGCTTGTTAGAAAATGTAATATAATTGTAATAAAATGACACAATTCTGTAGGAAATCACAAAGCTAGTTAACTATATATTAATAATACAACGTAAACACTTGACATTACAGTTAATATGTAATAAAATTAGGTACAGGATAGTTTCTGAGTTATACATGACTCTTTTTCATATACTACCCCCACTCAAAGTAAGGCTTACCGCCTTACTTTCTTTTTGCCCAAATTTAAGTAAATTGAAACTTTTTTGAAGTTTGATTGGTATTACTTATAATCATATAAAACTTGATGTATTTTTAGTAATATGATAATATAATGGTATTAAAGTGTAATATGCATATGGAAAAGGGGAGGAATACTATGTTTAAAAAAGTAGCACTAATTTTCACAGCAATTGCTTTAACGCTTTCTATGACAGCTTGCCAATCTAGTAAATCAGAAAAAAACTCAGATTTTAATGGCGGGAGCCCACAACTTTTTGGTGCGCCAAATGAGATGAAAGATGAGGCTGGCATACAGGAAAAGAACGTATCAACTACATCTATATCAGCAGCACAGTCTGATCGCAAGGTTATTTTCAACTCAAACTTCGAGGTACAAACCAAGGATTATGATAAGACAATAGCTGCCCTCAATACACAAATTGAGCAGACTAAAAGCTACATACAAAGTTCCACTACCTATGGAGATAAAGAGCAGGGCAACGCTAGGTCTACCCTTTTAATTCGTGTTCCATCAAATGTCTATGAGCAGTTTAAACTTGATATACAAGAACTTGGAAATGTGATATCTTCCTCTGAGGGTGGAGAAGATGTTACAGGTGATTACTTTGATAAAGATGCAAGGCTTAACGTTTTAAAAGCACAGGAAAAGCGTGTGCTGGAGCTTCTTGCAAAGGCAGATACCATTGAGGATATACTGAAAATTGAGGCTGAACTTACTAGAATTCGTGCAGAAATAGAACAGCTTACCACCGTAATAAAACGCTATGACGATTTAATTTCTTACTCAACAATTAATGTTAGCATCTATCAAACAACTGATTATATAATCAAGAATGATGGATTTTTTGCTAAAATTGTAAAAACGATAAAAGATTCCTTGCATTCAGGATTAACTTTAATTCAAAATACTATTTATGCAATCGTATGGCTATTTCCATATCTTATCGTTATAGGTGTAGTTCTTTTAATTGTTAGAAGAGTATTGAAGAAGAAGAACATTAAACTTTTCGAAAAAACACCTCCGTCAGAATAAAATTAAAATTGATACCACTCTCGATATTGTGCAAAAGCAGTAAGTACTCTATGACGTCATATGGGATGGATGCCTTTCATGATACGGAAAAATTAGAGGAATACGATGTGGTGAATGCAATTACCGTTATGTTTTCTAAAACAATTCCAAAGAAGGAATAAAACAACCTAACCTACACAAAAAAACAAGAGATAGTAAGGTTTTTACCTTGCTATCTCTTGTTTTTTATTGGTCATTGAGGACGTCTTCGTGCTCTGCTAGATAGTCACTATAAGCAGAGAGAATAATTTCCTCAATAGCCACCCTGCCTTCTGCAGAAATTGGATGGACTATATCTCTAAAAATACCATTGTCATCCCGTCTGCTTGGCATTGCCACAAACAATCTTGAGGGGCCTTCTATGATTTTAATGTCGTGAAGTGCAATTGTGTTGTCAATTGTGACTGAAACGATAGCCCGTAGTCTGCCTTCTGATAATAGCTTCCTAATCTTAATATCTGTTATGTTCATGTGTTAACTCCGTTTCTCAACAAAAAATGTTAAATAAAAATGAATGCAAGTTGTCTAAAAGTATATTTGTCACAAATTAATACAGTTATTCAAGCAATTATGTAAAATAATGAAATATTTTTAAATTATTGTTTATTTATTTCAATATTTGCAATATAATAGATATGTACAAAAATTTATAGCGATTAAATCATAATTTTTATTAGGGCTTAATCTTAAATTAACATAAAAGGGGATCTTACCTATGGAAATAAATCAAGACATTTTAAATGGAAAAAAACACATACATTTTATTGGAATTGGCGGCTCTGGAATGTTTCCGATTACACAGATATTACATTCCGAGGGATACTATATAACGGGCTCAGATAACAATCCTTCAGACACATTAGAGCTTGTGAAAAATCTTGGGATACCGGTTAAAATGGGACAAAAAGCGGAGAATATTGAAGGCGCAGACCTTATTATCTATACTGCGGCAATTATGATAGATAACGAGGAATTAATTGCTGCAAGGGCAAGTGGAATACCTGTTATTGAGAGAAGTATCATGCTTGGTGTTATTACAAGGCGATATAAAAATGCTATCTGCGTGAGTGGAACCCACGGCAAGACAACAACATCTTCAATGATAACTCAAATTTTATTTGACGCAGGGCTTGACCCAACTGCTGTAATAGGCGGAAAGCTACCTGCAATTGGTGGCAATGGCAGGGCTGGAAAGAGCGATTTAATGGTATGTGAGGCTTGCGAGTTTGTTGATACATTCTTAAAGTTAACCCCTGACACAGCGGTTATTTTAAATATTGACGAAGATCACATGGACTATTTTAAGACCATGGATAATCTTGTTCATTCATTTAAAAAGTTCTGTGATTTGACAACAAGTTTGATTGTTGCAAATGGAGATGACCCCGAGGTTTTACTCGCAGTTGCTGATGCCAAGGTACCTGTAATAAAATTTGGATATAGTGATATAAACGAATATTATCCACAAAATATAGTTTTCCATCCAGGAATTCACACAAGCTTTGACCTTATGCATAATGGAGTAAACTTAGGAAACATTGACCTTTATGTACCGGGCAAGCACAATATTTTAAATGCAGTGGCTTCCAGTGTAGCCGCAATCAGTGGGGGCGCTACCTTTGAGCAAGTGAAAGTCGGTCTTTCGGGATTTAAGGGAGCAGGTCGTCGCTTTGAGTTGCTAGGAGTTAAGAATGGTATCACCGTTGTAGATGATTACGCACATCACCCAGCAGAGGTTAAAGTCACTCTCGATGCAGCAAAGACCATGGATTTTAAGCGAGTAATTGCTGTCCATCAACCATTTACTTATTCACGCACGAAACAGCATCTCGATTATTTTGCAGATGTGCTAAAGATTGCTGATATTGTTGTGTTATCAGAAATTATGGGGTCAAGAGAAAAGAATACCTACAATATTTTTTCAAAGGATTTGGCAGAAAAAATTGAGGGTTGTGTATGGTTTGACACCTTTGATGAGATTGCTGATCATGTTTGCTCCATTGCAAAAGAAGGCGATTTGATTATTACACTAGGCTGTGGAGATGTTTATAAAGCTGCAAAAAAAATATTAGCCAAACTATAGATAATATGATATCAAAAATGCACACCTAAATGGTGTGCATTTTATTAATATACAATAGCACCGTATTTTTGTGCTAGTTTATTTAGTTCTTCCCTTTCAATAGGACATTGGCAATCAATCATAGCACGACCGGAATAAAGGTATAATGCACGTTCGAGTGTAGCGATGCTACTAGAATGAAAACACACAGGAAGCTTTGAAAAATGCGCATTCAACGAAAATTGGAGAGCCTCGTCAATTGTTTCAAGATAAATTTGAATGACGTCATAGCTTTCTTCCTCACAAGAGAGCAAAGCATCAGCCATGTCAAACTCACAATAGATTGGCTCGGAAAACTCAATACGGTCATTATCCAACGCAAAAATTTCAGTTTCATTTGCAAGGAGCATATCATTTGATTGCTCATGATAAGGCGTATTATCTTCAGTGTAAGTATATCTGTCGAGCAGTTTTCTCATCTCGCTAATATGTTCGGGCGTTGTACCACAGCAACCACCAATAATTGTTGCACCTGCATCTAAAACCTCTGGCATCAGTTCACCCATAACCATAGGCGAAAGCTCATAAATATTGTCAAGTAAAGGGTTTGGCAACCCTGCATTTGGTTTGGCAATCAGAGAGACTTTTGCAAAAGGGGCAATCTCTTTTAATTGTTCTGCAATTATTTTAGGACCAAAGGAGCAGTTTAATCCAAAGGCTGAAATACCAAGCTCTTGCAATACAACAAGACAGGTGAAAGCAGATGCACCCGAAAGGGTTTTTCCTCGTTCATTCACCGTGATTGTAACATAAATTGGTTTGTTGTACTGTTTGCAAGCCAAAACCGCGGCACGAGCCTCTGTCAAGGAAATCATAGTTTCTATGACAAACAAATCAACCCCAGCGGTATTCAGTGCTTGTGCTTGTTGTGAGTAAATTGATACCAATTCATCAAAGCTTGTTTCGCCAAATGGCTCCACCAAAAGCCCGGTGGGTGACATATTACCCGCAACCAACTTATCGTTTGCAACTTCTTTTGAAAGTGCAACCAAACGATGATTAAACTCTGAAACCTTGTCAGCATAGCCATATAAACCAAGATTTTCACGGTTAGCAGAAAAGGTTGGAGCATAGATAATATCGCTGCCAGCTTTAATGAATTCAGCTTGAATTTCCTTGATAACTTCCGGGTGGTCTAATATCCACGCCTCGATACACACGCCTTGCGGCATTCCTTTAAGATATAAATTTGTTCCTGTCGCTCCATCTAAGAGCATACTTCGGGGATTGTCGTTGTCCATAGCAAAAGCAATATAAACTTACCAAATTGGCAGTTTGTAAAGCCTGTGTCGCCACCTTTCTTTTGTTAAAAAACTTTAATATAATTACCTACATTGAAGTAGGAGCCTCAATCTTTAATAGTGTTAAAACGTTATTAAGTGCAGTTTTAACTGCAATACATAGGCAAAGCCTAGAATACATCAATTCTACATCGTCGCACTTAACCCGACAAGCAGAGTAAAACTTGTGAAATAGTGTTGCAAGTTCAACTGAATAGCGAGTCACCCTAGCAGGATCATATGTCTTTGCAGACTCAATAATCTCGTTAGGTAGAATAGACAAATGACGTATTAGTTCAATTTCTTCATTTGCATTAAGAAGGGATAGGTCACAATCAGAATAAGCCTTTGGTAGGATTTTTTCAGTTTCAAGATTTCTCAAGATACTGCAAATTCTAGCGTGGGCATACTGTACATAGTAAACAGGGTTTTGTGATGACTCTTCTACTGCAAGGTCAAGGTCAAAGTCCATTTGGGAATTTGCCTCACGCAAATTAAAGTGAAATCTTGCTGCATCAATTGGAACTTCCTCAAGGAGGGTTACTAGGGTAATGGATTTACCAGAACGCTTACTTGCCTTGATAATCTCGTTCCCCTTGATTAGACGAACCATCTGCATTAAGATTGCGTCAAGTCTAGTTGGATCAATTTCAAGAGCTTCCATAGCAGCTTTTAGGCGAGGAATATATCCGTGGTGGTCAGCGCCTAAAACGTCGATTACCTTGTCAAACCCCCTTGTAACAAACTTGTTGTAATGATATGCGATGTCAGGAACAACATAGGTAGGAACACCGTTTGAGCGAACAAGAACAAAATCTTTGTCAGCCCCAAACTTTGTTGCGTTAAACCAAAGAGCACCCTCTGACTCATAGGTATGTCCCTTGCTTTTTAACAGCTCAATTACCTTGTCAACCTCGCCGTTATTATGCAAAGTTGATTCCAAGAACCAGTTATCATATTTTATTCTATATTTGCCTAAATCGTTTTCTAAGCCTTTTATATTTAAAGGGAGGGCATATTCAACCAACGCTTTTTGTCTTTCTTCGGAAGTGACGTTGACAAATTTATCACCGTTTATTTTTGAAAATTCCTTTGCATGGGCTATGATATCCTCGCCTTGATATGCGTCTTCAGGAATTTCAATATTATCAAGGTAAAGCTGTAAATATCTAGCCTCCAGTGAAATTCCAAATTTATTAATTTGATTTCCGGAATCATTTACATAAAATTCACGGGTTACGTTATGCCCACTCCAGTCAAGCACACTAGCCAGACAATCGCCGATTGCACCGCCACGAGCATTTCCGATGTGCATTGGGCCTGTTGGGTTTGCTGAAACAAATTCAACCATAACCTTTTTGCCACTACCAAAGTCAGTTCTACCATAGTTTTCTTTGTTTTGGTGTACAGAGGCAACAACTCCGCTAAACCAGTTTCTGCTTAAAAAGAAATTGATAAATCCAGGGCCGGCAATTTCTACTTTTTCAAAATAACTTCCGTCAAGTATCACTTCGCTAACAATCGCTTCGGCAATTTTTCTAGGAGGAAGTTTAAATGCCTTTGCAGACACCATAGCAACGTTAGTTGCAAGGTCACCGTTTTTTGTATCGGCAGGAATCTCTATTGAAAATGATGGAATAGGCTCGGCTATAAGTGTTCCACTTGAAACCGCTCTTCCAAGGGCTGATAAAATAAGCTCTTTTAATTGTTCTTTTGCATCTAGTACAGGGTTTTGCATTTACATTCCTCCAACTGCAGACACCAGCCTACATCTTTTTTTATCTTAATTTTATTTATATGTGTATTAGTGATTAATTACTTTTTATATTGATATAAACTTCGTTTTCACTGATAAGGTTTGAGTTTATGTCAAGTGAGTATGAAAAGAATAAATCTCCGCCATTTTCGTCAAGCTCAGAATTAATTTGCTTTGTATAAACCCCAACAGAGAGGTTGCCTTCGCTTGTGCCATAGTGCCCGACATTTCGTTCCCCGTTTTGTGCAATTAGGTGAGAACGAATGTTTCCACTTCTAATCAGAGTAACTTTATCATTGCCTTCAACCTTTAGGGTAGTGGTACTGCCCTGAAAGCCTGTTGCCTCACTTTCATCATATGTAATGTAATAGCTGTTATTTTTTTTATAGAAATTTCCTTGTGTAAAAAGTTCGGTAGTATCTTTTTCATGGTCTACCTTTTGTATCCCTTTTATTGTTATAAAAACATCTTTTTTCATTATAGTTAAAAACTTCCTTCAATTAGATTAAAAGTAACAGCACAAATTTTAAATCTGCCACTTTAATAATAGCCTCGTATGAATATTGGGGTATTGTGACTTTAGTAACTTTCTATGTCAATTTTAATAGCATTTTCAATTTTATTATCGCCCAGTATGATAGCGGCACTTGATGTAAAATCAGTTGCACTGTCACTCACAAAATAACGGCAATCTCCAAGCTTTTTTGTGAGATTAAGAATATCTTTTTCCTTTAATATATCATAGACAGCAGAGGCAACCTCACGTCCCGAATCAATCAAGGTTACGCCTTCACCCATAATGTCGGCAATGATATCCTTTATAATAGGGTAATGAGTACAGCNNGCCTAAAATGAGGGTATCAACATCAGCCTTTTTTAAAGGGGCAAGATATTCTTGAGCCACCAATCGTGTCACCTCGTTATCACGATTTGTATATCCATTTTCAACAAGGGGAACAAATAAAGGGCAAGCTGAGGTTGTAATTTGTAAATTTGGATTTAGATTTAATAGTGCAGTTTCATATGCTCCACTGCGAATTGTTGCGGTGGTTCCGATAATGCCAATTTTTCCGCTTTTTGTCTTAGATACAGCAGAATTTACCGCAGGGGTAAGTACCTGTGCAAAGGGAACGTGAAGGTTTTCCACCATATCGGGAGTAATAACCGTGCTTGCAGTATTGCAAGCAACAATCACCATTTTAACATCATGTGACAATAAAAAACGGATATCCTGTTTTGTGTATTTTTGAATGGTGTCTCGACTTCGTGTTCCATAGGGAACACGACTTGTGTCACCAAAGTAAATTATATTTTCGCTAGGCATAATTCGTTTCAACTCTGCAACGGTGGTAAGACCACCAAGTCCTGTATCAAATACGCCAATCGGACGATTATCCATTGAAATGATTTACACCCCTTTCGTAGCTGGATATTGTTATGGACTATAACTTTTCTAGTTTCTCTCTATCGCAAGGTCAATTAGTCTTGTAATCAATTCTTTATAAGAAACACCACTGTTGATAAATAGCTGTGGATACATGCTAATGCTTGTAAAACCAGGAATGGTGTTAAGCTCGTTTAGCATAACCCTGTTATCCTTAGTCAAAAAGAAATCAACTCGAGTGAGCCCTTCACAGGCCATTGCTTTATAAGCTTTTATTGCTGTTGTACGGATTTCATCTGTATATCTATCATCAATTCTTGCAGGGATGTAGGTCTTTGTTTTATTCGCAAGATATTTTGCATCATAGTCGTAAAAATCGTTGCAAGGCTCAATTTCACCTAAAACAGAAGCGATTGGCTCTTCATTTCCTAACACTGCACATTCTATCTCAATTCCATAAAGCATTTCTTCAACAATAACTTTTTTATCGTGTAAAAAAGCCAGTTCCATAGCACCTATTAAAGTGTTCTCATCAACTGCCTTTGTTATTCCAACCGAGGAGCCAGCATTTGCAGGTTTTACAAAGCAAGGGAAACCAAGCTTATCAGCAACTTCCTTTAAAAACGTATCGGAATTATTTTTGTAGCTGTGCTGTAAGATACCAAGCCATTTTGCAGTGGAAACTCCAGCGCTATCTAGGATTGTATGGGTAACGCCTTTATCCATACAAGCGGCACTTGAAAGGGTGTTGCAACCAACATAAGGAATTCCAGCTAAAGTAAAAAGTCCTTGAATCGTACCGTCTTCACCGTTTTTTCCGTGTAAAACTGGAAAAACTGCATCTAGTCTTATGATTTCATTGCTACCGTTTAATAAAATAAATCCATGATGTGTGCGATCTGGACTGATTACGCATGGAACGCAATCGGAAGAAAGCCACTCGTCTGATATGATTTTAGCAACATCGCCTGTATAGTAAAACATTTGTCCTTTTTTTGTAATTCCTATTTTATATATATCGTAGCGGTCTGTATCAATATTGTTTAAAACTGATGTAGAAGACATCAAGGAAACCTCGTATTCACTTGATGCACCGCCAAAGATAATTCCTATTGATTGTTTCATAAATACAACACTCCTATGTTAAGCCTTAAATAAAATTATGATAGCATATTTCAACGCTTTATGCAATGGTTAGAGGACATATTAGCAGGGTGATTTGTGATTTTTTGTATAGTAGTATATATATTAAAGGAAGAGGGAAAATATAATTGACACTTAGAAATTGAAATGCTACTATATAGAATATATTGGTAAAGGGGTAGGATTTAGTTCTACCCCCATAACCACGTTATTTATAATAGCAGGTTCTTGTGCCATGTTGGTACAGCCTGATGGAGGATATTATGATATTTAATAAGGAAAGACAAGGGGCAATAGGATATATTGTTGTAGGACTGGGCAATCCAGATAAAAAGTACGAAAATACTCGTCATAACGCAGGTTTTCATGCGATTGATACAATCGCAAAATCTTTAGGCGTTGATGTGAAAAAGATGAAATTCAAATCTCTTGTAGGTGAGGCCAAAATTGCAAATCAAAAGTGTCTTTTGATGAAACCTATGACCTATATGAACAACAGCGGTGAGGCATTGGTCGAGGCAATGAATTTTTATAAAGTTCCAATAAACAAAGTAATAGTGATTTTTGATGACATTTCGCTTGAACCGTCCGAGATGAGGGTGCGTCGAAAAGGAACTCATGGTGGACATAATGGGATAAAAAGCATCATACAGTTAACTGGAGGGGACGAGTTTCCTCGCATTAAACTTGGTGTAGGCAAAAAACCACACCCTGATTATGATTTGGCTGATTGGGTGCTCTCAAACTTTAAAAAGGATGAACAGCAAAAAATGTGCGAGTCTTATGATAAGTGCGAGGAAATCGTATCTCTAATAATACAGGATAATATCGATGAGGCAATGAATAGGTATAACTAAGATATCGTTAACAATCTATATAGATAGTGCCAATGGCTATGCACCAAAAATAAGTGGATTAGTGGAGTAATCAGATGAAACTATTTAAACAGATAGCAAATGAAATGCCACAGTTTGTTCAGCTAATGAATAACTTTAAAGAGAATAAAACACCTACATTACTTGTAGGTGCGTCTGAGGTTCATAAAGCACATTTTATCTATGCCTCAAATTCTGAGATGAACAAAAAAACAATAGTTATAACCCACGACGAACCATCTGCAAGGGTGTTGGTTGAGGATATGAATGCAATGGAGGGTGGCGAAATTGCGTTTTTATACCCTGCAAGAGATTTCACATTAAGACAGGTCGAAGTCGCATCAAGAGAATATGAACAAATAAGACTCGGTGTGCTTTCAAGAATTCAAAGTGGTGAATGTAAAATAGTGGTTGCAAGCATTGATGCAGTGCTACAGCACACAATTCCACCAGAATATCTAAAGGAACGCAGATTTTCAATTACTTCAAGAGGGACATATTCCACAAGTGAACTATCCAAAAGGCTAATGCGTTCGGGATATGAGCAAAAATCTCAAGTTGAGGGAGTTGCTCAGTTTTGTGTGCGTGGAGGAATAATTGATATATTCCCACCAAACTATAATAGCCCAGTTCGTATTGAACTTTGGGGCGATCAAATTGATACCATGGCTCATTTTGATATACAAACCCAGCGTAGAACAGAGCGTATTGACCGAATAGATATTACCCCTGCCAATGAGGTGCTTTTTGACTCCCCAGAAGACTTAATTGAAAAATTATCTTCCTTTATAGATAAGACTAAAATCGACAAAGCTAAAGCGACTTATTCCCGTGACCTTGAACGACTTAAATCTGGAATTTCGCTCAATTCATTGGACAAGTACTTAACCCTTGCATATGAAACACCTGCAACAATATTTGATTACTTTGATGAGCCAATTGTTTTTGTCAGCGAGTACTCCTCTATTAAGGAGAGAAGTAAAACATACCTATGGCAAGGGCAGGAGGATATCAAGCAACTTTTGGAAGATGGCGAAATTACAAAGGGACTTATCAACTTTGATCAAGCTATGCCCTATGTGTTAAATGCAATTAAGGATCTGCCATGTTGTTACCTTGATACATTTGCTCGTACAAACCATGATGTCAAGTTTGCAGACTTGATTTCCATCAATCCAATCCAGACAAGCAGTTTCAGTGGTGAACTAAAATTACTTTGTGAAGATGTAACTCCACTATTAGAGCAAAATTATGCTGTTATAGTCCTTGCTGGCACAACAAAATCAGCAACAGCATTGGCAAGCGACCTAAATTCAATGTCATTACCGGCAGAATATATAAGAGATAGCAAAGAAATTGCACATAACAAACTTGTAGTCCTAGCAAACAACCTTTCTTCAGGGTTTGAGTATCCCGAAATTAAGGTTAATCTAATTACAACAGGAAAACCTGCAAGCCAAAAGAAACGCAGTGAGAAGTTTAAAAAAGGCAAACAGCTAAGAAGCCTCACAGATTTGGTGAAAGGTGACTTAATTGTGCATATTTCTCACGGTATCGGTGTTTTTGAGGGCATTAACAAGCTTGAAATGCAAGGGATTGTAAAAGACTATATCAAAATAAGCTATGCAGGTGCAGATACCCTCTATGTTCCTGTCACGCAGCTTGATTTGGTTTCTAAGTATATCGGTCCTCGTGACGATAGTAAGGTAAAACTAAACAAGCTCCATTCAGTTGAGTGGCAAAAAACTCGCCAGCGTGTAAAAAAAGCTGTCGAGGATATGGCTGATGAACTGATACTTCTATACGCTCAGCGTATGGAGATAAAAGGACATGCATTTTCAGAAGATACAGAATGGCAAAAGGACTTTGAACAGCGTTTTCCATATACTGAAACTGACGATCAACTTCGTTGTGTCGAGGAAATTAAGGCTGATATGGAAAAACCACAACCAATGGACAGGGTGCTTTGTGGAGATGTAGGCTTTGGCAAAACCGAAGTTGCAATGCGTGGTTGCTTTAAAGCCGCAATGGACAGCAAGCAAGTTGCAATCCTTTGCCCAACGACAATACTCGCATGGCAGCATTATCAAAGCTTCAAAAAACGTTTTGACGGCTTTCCTATTAACATAGAAGTTCTATCTCGTTTTCGCACTCCAAAGCAACAAAGGGAAATTATCAAAAAAATGAAAACTGGACAGCTTGATATCGTTATCGGTACACACCGTCTTGTTCAAAAGGATATCGAGTTTAAGGATCTTGGCTTGGCTATCGTTGATGAGGAACAGCGTTTTGGCGTAAAGCACAAGGAACATTTCAAAGAGATGTTCACCAATGTGGATATGTTAACCTTGTCAGCTACCCCAATTCCACGAACGCTAAATATGGCAATTTCGGGTATACGAGATATGTCTACCATCGAGCAAGCCCCACAAGATCGCCACCCTGTTCAATCCTATGTGCTTGAATTTGACATGGGCATTGTTGCAGACGCCATTAAAAAGGAAATTCGCAGAGGTGGCCAAAGCTACTATATTTACAACAAAATTGAAAACATGGATCAAGTTGCAGCAAAAATACAAGCCGCAGTTCCAGAGGCTCGCATTGCAACCGCACATGGCAGAATGGACGAAAAAGAACTCTCTGAAATTTGGCGGCAACTCCTTGAACGTGAAATAGATGTCCTAGTTTGCACCACAATTATTGAAACTGGTGTTGACGTCGCAAACTGCAACACCCTAATCATTGAAAATGCAGACCATATGGGATTATCTCAACTTTATCAGCTTAGAGGTAGAGTAGGACGTTCTAATCGTCGTGCCTTTGCATATTTCACATTTACTCGGGGCAAAGTATTAACTGAAATTGCAAGCAAACGTCTTGAGGCAATTCGTGAGTTCACAAAATTTGGCTCTGGATTTCGTATCGCCATGCGTGACTTGGAAATCAGAGGTGCTGGCAATATTCTCGGTGCAAAACAACATGGGCATATGGAGGCTGTCGGCTATGATATGTACCTCCGTTTGCTAAGTGATGCCATAGCTGAGAAAAAAGGTGAAAAACCTACCCCGCAAACCTATGAATGTTTAATTGATTTGCGACTTGATGCCCATATTCCAGAGGATTATATCGACGAAACCTCGCAACGTATCGACGTCTACAAAAAAATTGCTGCAATTAAAACCAAAGAAGATGCCTTTGACGTCACCGATGAGCTTATCGACCGTTTCGGTGACCCACCTGCGGCAGTTATTTCACTGCTAGATGTTGCGTTTTTGCGAAATACCCTTGCCTCATATGGGTTTGAGGAAATCAACGAAAAATCTGGGGCACTTTTGCTCTATCCCAATAAACTTGATATGGAGGTTGTGTCTGCATTGATTGGGAATATGAAAACTCGCATTTTGGTGAATGCCTCAAATCGCCCATATATCACAGTAAAACCAAAAAAAGGTGAGAAACTAAATGCAATCGCATTGTTGCGTGAGGTAGTAGCATCCCTGCAGGCAAATTAAATGAAACCATTGTAGGGGCAACCCTCTGTGGTTGCCCTGGGGTTGATGTGGGCATCAACCCTACAAATTTAATGACAAAACAATGACAAATGACATTTTATTACTCAAATACATATAAAATCCACATTTTTAAATAGTAATTTATATAAATCGGATTATTTTTCAAAGAAAGTAAAAATAATGCTTGAAATGTTGGATAGAATATGTTATATTACAGTTAAGTTTAAACAATATCAGTTTAAACGAGGGCATAATAGTATGTGACAAGTTCAGTGCTTGTGGTTTTTGTCGTTTGCTAAAAATAGATAAGAACTGCAAAAAGTGCTCGCATTACTTGGTTATGTGAAATATCACCCCGCAATTACTACNNCCCATATAATTTTTAAAAATTTGCTTGCAATGCCAGTATTTGTGTGGTATTATTGTATCGTAATTACATACGTTATGTAAATGTATGATGAAAGAAGAGGTAATTTAAACATGAAAAACAAAATTCTTGCTTCCCTATTAGCTGTTTGCTTGTTTGTTGGAATGGCTGTTCCAGCATTCGCTGCTTATAGCTCCGTTGAAGGCGATGCTACAAAAATTACAAGCATTGAGTTCACTAAAAAAGAATTGACACTTGCTAATGGCGAAGAGAAAAACCTTTCTGAGCTTGTAAAAGCTTATGAGAGCAAAGAGAAAATGGTTCTTGATCTTAGCACAATTGAGTACTCACTAGAGGGTAACTCTCTAGCATTTGGTATCACTGGTTCAACTGTAGTTGCAGTTGATAATTCTGGTACTTCTACTGCAGTTGCTAAAACAGCTGACGGTAAAGTTATTGCAAAACTTCCTTTAAAAGCTACTCCTGTTACTGCTGACAGATATGCAACTGGTTTCAGATTTGCTTCAAGCATTAACAACATTGCAGTTGGTGCAAATGCAGAGGACGTTTCTTTTAAAGTATCTCCAATGCCTGCAGGCGCTGTTTTGACTGATATTAACAGAGGCGTTATTGACACTGCTGTTAAGGCTGCAGTTGCTAAAGCAATGAGACATTATAAGACTGCTGATCAAATTGATTCAGAAGATGCAAACTTAGCTATAGTTGGTCTTCCAGTTGATTGGACAGTTAATTTTGAAGCAAAAGACGCTACAGCTACTACTGATGAAAACAAGGTTATTGTAACAAAAGATGATACAACTAAGAAATTATCTATTGTTTTGACTTCTGGTTTTACAACTATTGCTGCAGTTGAAACCATCAATATTAACGTTGCTAATGCTGAGTTAGCTAAAGTTATGTCAGGCGTTAAATTTGTTAAAACTACTGGTGACAAAACAGTTCTTAAAGTAAAAACTGGTAATGTTGTTGCAAAAGACGGTACAGCTGTAGATCCAGTTGTTGGTTATGCAATGGACGGCAAAGACATGAAGTATACAGTTACTGCTCCTGCTGGTTTACTACCTTCTATCAGAAAAGCAATCGAAGCTACTGCTTCAATCACTGATAAAGATGGTATCAACCCAAGAGAAATCAAAGCTGCTGCTTCATTCCAAAACATTGCTGCTACTAAAGCAATCGCTGTTGGCGGACCTGGCACAATCACAATTGAAGTTGGCGAAACTTACAAAGCTGGCGAGAAATTAGCTTATGCTCCTTCTGCTGCTAACGTAGGCAAAGCTGTTACTTGGTCACTTGATTACCTAAACGACAAAGCTACTTCATATGATTATGCTATCGTTGACGGTGGTGACATCACTGGTGTTGCTGTTGGTTCAAACAAAGTTATTGCTACTTTAAATGGTGACACTTCTAAAGCTGCTACTATTATTGTAAACGTTGTTGCTAAAGGCACATTGCCTAAACCAACTGACAAAAAACCTACTACACCTCTACATGTTAACATGATCGTTGGCAACACTCACAAGATTGCTATCAAAGACGTTCCTGCAAATGTAGTTCCTGTATTCGCAGGTCTAAACGATAAAGTTGCTACTGTAACTGCTGATGGTACAATCAAAGCTGTTGCTGCTGGTAACGCTGTTGTTAAAGTAACTGTTGGAACAGAAGTAATTTACGTTAACGTAATTGTTAAAGCTGCTCCTGCAGTAGTTGACCCAACTAAACCAACAGACGTTCCTAAAACAGGCGTTTCTTTCTTCTCATTCTAAGAATGACAAGTTAAGGGTTTATAAAACAAATCAAAGACAAGCACTTCGGTGCTTGTCTTTTTTTTATGCCACCACGCTGTTGCGTGGCGATAAGAGTGTTATGGTGCTTATCATGTATTATACTGTTGCGTTGCGACAAGAGTGTTAGGTGCTTGTTTTGTATAATACTGTTGCGTGGTGACAAGAGTGTTAGGTGCTTGTTGTGTATCATATTGTTGCGTGGTGACAAGGAGTAGTGGTGCTTGTCTTTTTGGGGGTGTTGTGATAAAATAGGTTGTAGAAAAGGGTTTACTAAAAACCCTATAAAAACGCAACCAAAACTTCATATTGGAGGAACTAAAATGTACCCAATAAAACTAACGGCACCACTAAAAGATTACCTTTGGGGCGGAACAAAGCTGATAACTGAATATAATAAACATACTGATATGGAAAAGGTCGCCGAAAGCTGGGAACTTAGTTGTCATAAAGACGGTAATTCGTTGATTGCAAATGGAAAATACGAGGGAAAAACCCTTGCCCAATTGATTGCACTCAAAGGAAAATCAATACTAGGCAAAAACTGCATGAAGTTTGACAATTTTCCTGTGCTAATCAAACTGATTGATGCACGAGATAATTTATCTGTGCAAGTCCACCCAAAGAACGAATATGCCTTGTGTGTTGAGGGCGAATATGGTAAAACTGAAATGTGGTATATTGTTGATTGTGAAGAGGGAGCAAGTCTGCTCTATGGTTTTGCAAAAAGCATTAGTAAAGACGAATTTGCAGAGCGTATCGAAAACAATACCCTGCTCGAAGTAACAAACAGAGTTGAAGTAAAAAAGGGTGATGTATTCTTTATTGAAGCAGGCACACTCCATGCAATCGGCAGTGGTATCTTGATTGCAGAGATACAACAAAACTCAAACACAACCTACAGGATATATGATTATGGACGTGTTGGCAACGATGGAAACCCTCGTAAGTTGCACATAAAAAAGGCACTAGATGTAACTGAACTTACTCCACCAACAAGAGATAATTCTCCACAGTCTGTGCGTGAAGCGTATAGAGGTTATGCAAAAACTCTACTTTCTAGCTGTGAGTATTTTACTGTTCATTTAATTGAAGTAGAAACTATGGCAGAGCTATTGGTTGATGATAACTCATTTCACTCTCTTTTATGTCTATCGGGAAGAGTTTTACTCGAAAGTGAATATGGTAACATTGAAATTAATAAGGGAGAAAGCATCTTCCTTGAGGCTGGCTACGGAAAATACACCATAACTGGAACAGGCGAAGTAATTAAAACAACAGTATAAAATTAAATTTATATAGGGGGAAATCTGGAATGAAATATTATATTGGTATTGACCTAGGTGGAACAAACATTGCAGCTGGAGTTGTAAATGAAAAGAATGAAATCATTGCACAATGTAGCGTAAAAACTAGGGGCGAGCGCCCAGCAGAGCAAATAATTGATGATATGGCAGCGGTGGCAAAATTGGCGGTCGAAAAAGCTGGCATTTCTATGGCTGACATTGAGTGGGTAGGGGTTGGTGCACCAGGAACTGCAAATAAAGCAACTGGAACAATTGAGTATTCAAACAATCTAAACTGGCATGATGTGCCACTTGTGGCTATGCTTGTGGAAAGACTATCATGTCCTGTTTTCATTGAAAATGATGCAAATGCGGCGGCTTACGGAGAGTATGTAGCTGGATCGGCAAAAGATGCAAAAATTTCCGTAATGGTAACACTTGGAACAGGTGTTGGTGGTGGAATTGTAATAGAAAATGAGATTTATACAGGGTTTAACTTTGCAGGTGCAGAGCTTGGTCATACTGTAATGGTAGTTGATGGTAGACCTTGCACTTGCGGAAGAAATGGCTGTTTTGAGGCATACGCTAGTGCAACTGGGCTAATTGCAACCACTAAGGAGCATATGAATGCTGACAAAAACTCCATCATGTGGAAGTTATGTGAGGGTGACATTAACGAAGTCAATGGAAAAACATCTTTTGATGCAATGCGTGAAGGTGATATCACAGCAACTACTGTAGTAGACGAATATATGAAGTATCTAGCTTGTGGCATTACAAATATAATTAACACATTTCAGCCAGATATTTTATGCGTTGGCGGTGGAATTAGCCACGAGCGTGATTATCTGATAGAGCCGATGAAAAAGCTTATTGCCAAAGAGGTATATTCAAGAGACAGTGCCAAAAACACTGTAATAGTTGTGGCATCATTGGGTAATGACGCAGGAATTATTGGTGCGGCATTATTGGGTATGGCGAAGTAGAATAGTAGAAAAAGGGTAAGTGAAAGCTCACCCTTTCAGCTTTTTATTATGACAATGTTTTTGATGTCAAAAAAATTAACAGCGTGTATTGTGAAGAAACTGACTTTATAGTGGGACTTCAAACTTCATACCACTGGTATACTAAAAATAAGGATAGTATTTTATTTAAACCAAATATAACTGAAAAAGAAGAAGAACTACTCAACGAATTGAAATTCTACTAAGATCCTTTACATATTTTTATATTGTAAAACAAAACTGCTTGTTGTATAATTAAGGTAATAATATATTATCAAAGGAGAGTTAGAATGTATAAAGAAATGATGGATACTATTGGATACGTTGCAAATTATGACAAAGAGGTTGCAGATGCAATGCAACTAGAACTAAAACGTCAACGTAGAAATATTGAGCTTATCGCAAGTGAAAATATAGTTTCACCAGCAGTTATGGCTGCAATGGGCACTGTTCTTACAAACAAATATGCAGAGGGCTATCCTGCAAAACGTTACTATGGCGGTTGCGAATGCGTTGATATTGCAGAAAATATTGCAATTGAACGAGCAAAGAAACTTTTTGGTGCTGAACACGCAAATGTACAACCTCATTCTGGTGCACAAGCAAATCTAGCAGTTTACTTTGGGTTACTTGAGTATGGCGATACTATTTTGGGTATGAATTTGGCTCATGGAGGACATTTAACACATGGTTCGCCAGTAAATATGAGTGGTAAATATTTCAACTTCATTCCTTATGGGGTTGATGATGATACACAAACGTTAAACTATGATAAAATTGAAGCATTAGCAAAAGAACATAAGCCTAAGATGATTGTTGCAGGTGCATCAGCATATCCTCGTGCAATTGACTTTAAACGTATGGGCGAAATTGCACATTCAGTTGGAGCATACTTCATGGTTGACATGGCTCATATTGCAGGACTTGTTGCGGCAGGACTTCATATGAATCCTGTTCCTTATGCAGATGTTGTTACTACGACTACTCACAAGACACTAAGAGGGCCTCGGGGTGGAATGATTTTATGTAAAGAAGAACTAGCTGCAAAGATTAATAAAGCAATCTTCCCTGGAACACAGGGCGGACCTTTGATGCATATCATTGCGGCAAAAGCTGTCTGCTTTGGTGAGGCTTTAGCCGATGATTTTAAGGACTACCAACAAACAGTTATTGATAACGCACAAGCGCTTGCAAAAGCACTAAATGAAAAAGGTTTTAACCTAGTTTCTGGTGGAACAGATAACCATCTAATATTGGTTGACTTGAGAAACTTTGATGTAACTGGAAAAGAGCTTGAAAAGCGTCTTGATGAGGTATATATCACTGTTAATAAAAATGCAATTCCAAACGATCCACAAAGTCCGTTTGTTACAAGCGGGATCAGGGTTGGTACTCCAGCTATCACAAGCAGAGGGTTAGTTCCTGCTGATATGGAAGTAATTGCAGATTGTATCCATAAGGCTGCAACTGATTTCGAGAATTCTGCAGATGCAATTAGAGCAGCTATTGACACACTATGTGGCAAATATCCGTTATACGAATAGGTGGCATAATGCCACAATTATGTCGCATGCAAAGTGTTGATTAAAAAATCAATATTGTGCTTGCGTGGGTAGTACCTACATGCAATAATTTATGAATTAAGGAGTGGCTATATATGGCTTTTTTTAGAGGAGATTTCGCTTCTGGTATGCTTGGAATGAATACAAGCATAAATGTAATCATTCCAGATGCAAAACCAAACAGNNCAAACAGCGAAATGAATGTTGTTTATCTATTACACGGGCTTTCCGATAACTGCACAGGTTGGACAAGATTGACTTCAATTGAACGCTATGCAATCGAGGCAAATTGCATTGTTGTAATGCCAGAGGTTCAAAGAAGTTTTTACACTGATATGAAATATGGTGTTAAGTATTTTTCTTACGTTGCAGTTGAGTTGCCTAAGATTATGAATAAGCTTTTCAACGTTTCAACGAAACGTGAAAATACATTTGTGGCCGGACTATCAATGGGTGGATATGGTGCTTTAAAATGTGCATTTTCATTTCCAGAAAATTATGCAGGATGTGCTGCATTTTCTGCTGTTTGTGATATGCAAGCTAGTGTAGCAGATAGGACTTTTGGTTCAGATGAGTCAGGCGAAATAAAGGCTGTTTTTGGGGAAGACTTAAAGGTTGGTGATGAAAATGACCTATTTGTTTTATCCACTAAGGCAAATTTATCAGTACTAAAGCCTAGAATAATGATGACTTGTGGAACAAAGGATTTTTTATATGAGCAAAACTTGAAGATGAAAGCTCATATGGAATCGCTTGATTTTGAGTATAAGTATGAAGAATGGGAAGATGATCACAATTGGCGTTTTTGGGATATCTCTATTCAGCTTGCATTTGACTTTTTCTTTGATACAGAAGAGGGCTAAAATAAACATATGGACGTCCAGTGGACGTCCATTGTTGTATGAATAATAAAATTACCGTTATCGGGAACTAAAGTATCACTTAAATAAATATCATCGTAACGATTTGTGTCCAGCTTCAAGCTGGGGGAGGTGAGAGAATGTCAGTACCATTGGCGGAAAAAATTAGACCAACAAGCTTAGATGAGGTGGTAGGACAAACCCATCTGCTATCTAAAAACAAGCCACTTAGAAGAATTATTGAGTCTGGAAAAATTCCTAATATGATTTTTTATGGATCTTCAGGAATTGGAAAGACTACCGTTGCAAGAATTATTGCAGACCAAACCCATATGCGACTGCACAAGCTTAACGGAACGTCTACCTCTACTGCTGAAATTAAGGCTATCGTTGAGGAAGTAAACTCGATTGCGGGCTATAATGGAATTTTACTCTATCTCGACGAGATACAATACCTAAATAAAAAACAACAGCAATCACTTTTGGAACATATTGAAAATGGCGATATTACCTTAATTGCCTCCACAACCGAAAACCCCTACTTTTATATTTATAATGCAATTTTAAGCCGTAGCACTGTATTTGAGTTTAAGTCGGTTGAACCCATTGAAATTCAAAAAGCTGTGAAGCGTGGCTTTGCAAAATTAGAAGAAGAATATGGCCAAAAGTCAACTATCCAAGAAGATGTGGTGGAACATATTTCGCTCACCTGTGGCGGAGATGTTAGAAAAGCAATGAACTCAGTTGAGCTCTGTTATTTATCAGCAGAGTTAAAGGACGGAAAACGAGAGATTACTCTTGACTTGGCAAAGGATCTTTCCCAACGTAGCTCTATGAAATATGATAGAGATGGTGACCAGCATTATGAAGTTCTTTCAGCATTGCATAAGTCGGTGCGTGGTTCGGACGAAAATGCAGCACTCCATTACCTCGCAAGATTGCTTGAGGCTGGAGATTTGATTTCAGCTTGCAGAAGAATTTTAGCAATCACCTGTGAGGATATTGGACTTGCCTATCCCCAATCTATTCCTATTGTAAAATCTCTATGTGACATTGCAGTTCAGTTAGGGCTACCCGAGGCTAGAACTCCTCTTGCTGATGCGGTGGTGCTACTTTGCACTTCGCCTAAATCAAATTCTGCCTATAATGGCATGAACGCGGCTATGGCAGATGTTCAAGCAGGTAAGCTTGGAGATGTCCCTAAGCATTTGCAAAATGCACATTATGAGGCTGAAACGAAAAAACTTTCAGGTGCATCAGGATATAAGTATCCACACAATTTTAAGAATCATTATGTAAAACAGCAGTATCTTCCAGATGAATTGGCAGGTACAGTTTACTATGAGTTTGCCCAAAATAAAAACGAGCAAGCAGCGAGATTATATCGTGAAAAGATAGTGGCTGAGGATAAATAAAAATAAAAGTGGAGAATGAAGTGTTACTTCATTCTCCACTTTTTATATAGGATAAAAACTAATCTAACGTAATGCGTCCGCCCTTGCTCTGAACATAATCTTCATAAGTGGAGAAACGGTCGTCAATACCATTCTCGTTTATTTCGATAATGCGGTTTGCAACGGTGTTCATGAACTCATGGTCATGGGAAGAGAAAAGAATATTTCCTTTAAAATCACATAGCCCGTTGTTTACAGCTGTAATTGATTCAAGGTCAAGGTGGTTTGTAGGTCTGTCTAAAATTAATACGTTTGACCCGTATAGCATCATTCTGGAGAACATACATCTAACCTTTTCTCCACCAGATAGCACGTTTACAGGCTTGTAAACATCATCACCAGAGAACAGCATACGACCAAGGAAACCACGTAGGAATGTTTCAGTCTCATCATTTGTGTATTGCTTTAGCCAATCAATGATACTTAGCTTATTACCCTCGAAGAATTCTGTATTATCGTTAGGCAGATAGCTTTGAGATGTTGAAACGCCCCACTTATAGCTACCTTCATCAGGGTCCATTTCTCCCGTTAATATTTTAAATAGGGTAGTGGCAGCCACTTCACTTTCACCAACAAAGGCAATTTTTTCACCTTTTTTAACAATAAATGTGATATCATTTAAAATTTTAACACCATCAATGGTCTTGGAAATTCCAGTTACTGAAAGGATATCCTTGCCAGCCTCACGATCCATATTAAAACCAATAAATGGATAGCGCCTGCTTGATGCAGGCATCTCATCAATCGTTAGCTTATCGATAAGCTTTTTGCGAGAAGTCGCTTGCTTAGATTTAGATTTATTTGCAGAAAATCGTTCAATAAAGGACTGAAGTTCTTTTACTTTTTCTTCAGTTTTCTTATTTTGAAGTTTTTGCAAACGTTGCATTAGCTGACTTGATTCATACCAGAACTCGTAGTTTCCGACATACAACTTAATTTTTGTGTAGTCGATATCAACGGTATGGGTACAAACAGTATTAAGAAAGTGACGGTCATGGGATACAACAATAACTGTACCGTGGTAGTCCATGATAAAATCTTCAAGCCATTCGATTGCCGCAATGTCAAGATGGTTGGTAGGCTCATCGAGAAGAATAATATCTGGGTTACCAAATAGTGCTTGTGCAAGCAAAATTTTAACCTTTTCGTTGCCACCAAGAGTTTCCATTTGGGAGTAGAGAACGCTTTCAGATAAACCTAAACCTTGTATTAATTTAGATGCATCTGATTCAGCTTCCCAGCCGTTAAGCTCTGCAAATTCAGCTTCAAGCTCGCCAGCCAAGATTCCATCTGCATCAGTAAAATCTTCTTTAGAATACAGACGTTCTTTTTCTAGCATAATGTCATAAAGGCGTTTGTTGCCCATAATAACGGTATCAAGAGCTGTAAATTCGTCAAATGCATAGTGATCTTGCTTTAGCACAGACATCCTTACGGTGGGAGGGATGATAACGTCACCGCTTGATGGTTCAAGCTCACCGCATAGAATGCGCAAAAATGTAGATTTTCCAGCGCCATTTGCGCCGATTATACCATAGCAGTTGCCAGGTAGAAATTTTAAATTTACGTTAGAAAATAGATTTGAGCCATCAAAATTCAGGCTAACATCAGAAACTGTAATCATCTTTGGAGCGAGATATACTGCCCATGAAGTGTACAAAAACCGCATGGATTAGCAACCTGTATGCTCACGTCGCCACCTTTCTTGTAGGGAGTAGTGTGTTATTTGACGATAGTCGCCATTAATATTATATTTTACCACAATTATATGTTAAATACAAGGAATTATGGGCGTTTTTGAAATTGCAACCAGATATGTAATATGGTAATATAGAAATAATAGTAAAATGATAAATGTAAAGTTATAGCGCAAACAAATTGGTTATTTGAATTTTTGTTTGCGACATAGGTGAAGCAAGCCACAAAGGGAGAATGCGATATGTTAAGCTTTTGCTGTCCAAATTGCAAACAACAACTAAATAAACAGGGAAACAGCCTTATTTGTGAGAAAAACCATTGTTTTGATAAAGCAAAAAGTGGATATGTTAATTTGTTGCTACCAAACAAGATGAACTCAAAAACCCCAGGGGACAATAAGCTTATGGTAGATACAAGAAATGAGTTTTTATCAAAGGGATATTATAACGTCCTAAAAGAGGAATTATGCAAAAAAATAGTAGAGATAGCAAAAAGTTTCAACAAAGAGTCTATAGATTTGTTGGATGCTGGATGTGGTGAGGGTTATTACACCTCAGCTATGGCGAATACTCTTAAAGAGAACAACCTTAAAGCCAATATCTTAGGTGTGGACATTTCAAAGTTTGCGTTAAATATTGCGGCAAAAAGCACCCAAGATGTGCACTTTGGAGTTTCTAGTGTGTTTGATATGCCGATTCCAGACAACTCTTGCGATATTGTTACTGAGCTTTTTGCTCCTTATTGTGGCGAAGAATTCCACCGTGCGCTAAAGCCAGATGGAGTGCTAATCCTAGTAATACCGTCCGAGGAGCATTTATATGAGTTAAAGAACGCAATCTATGAAAATGCCTATAAAAACGAAGTGAAAGACTACAAATTAGAGGGATTCACCCTAATTAATAAAACTGAAGTTTTTTCACAAATTCAAATCAACAACAAAGAAGATATCAAAAACTTGTTTATGATGACACCATACTACTATAAAACTTCAAAAGAGGACACAGCAAGGCTTATGAAACTTGATAGATTGAATACAAAAATTCAGTTTGAAATTTTGTGTTATAGGGTTTTAAAGTAGCGAAACAGCTTGCATAAAAGCTTAATTCATGTTAAAATTAGTTTGTTAAATAAATAACAACTGTGACGTTAAAATATAGGGGGATTTTTGATGATAGAGGTAAAAGTTTGTGTGGGTAGTTCTTGCCACATGAAAGGCTCTTATCAGGTTATAAAAACCTTTGATGAGCTGATAAAAAGAAATGATTTTGAGGATATAGTAAAGCTGAAAGCCTCGTTTTGTTTAGGATGTTGCTTAAACGGAATTGCAACAACGGTAAACGAAAAGCCGGTTAACAATGTTGGTTTTTCTAACGCAGAACAGATTTTTAATGAGGAAATATATAGCCTTGCAATAGCGCAGAAGGGTGGGGATTAAGAATGAGCATTATTAGGCTAAAGGCAGTAGATTGTCAAAATTGCTATAAATGCATTCGTGAATGCCCACTAAAGGCAATTGAATTTAAGGATGGAAAAACTAAGATTATCGAGAATGAATGCGTACTATGTGGAGTTTGCATGGAAGCCTGCCCACAAGGTGCAAAATATTTTCGTAGAAATACTGATACTGCCAAAGCTCTTATTGCATCAGGAAAACCTGTTTGCATTTCAATAGCACCGTCATATGTTGGCTGGTATAATTCAAACGACTTCGCAAAACTAAGCAGTGCAATTAAAAAGCTTGGGTTTGCCCGTGTAGAGGAAACCGCAATTGGCGCTGCAAGTGTTTCGCACGAATATGCACATCTTATGCAAATTGGGCAGATGAAGGGCATCATTGCAACTGCTTGTTCATCAGTAGTTATGCTTATTGAACGCCATTTCCCAAGCCTAGTTAAAAACCTTGCGCCAGTTTCTTCCCCTATGATGGCACACGCAAGGCTTATGCGTGAGGCATATGGCGATATTAAGGTGGTGTTTGTTGGCCCGTGTTTATCGAAGATGTATGAGGCTGAAGATCCTCTTGCAGGTGGTTTGGTCAATGCAGTTATCACATTTGAGGATTTGGACAATTGGCTTGAAGAAGAAAATATTGTAATAGAAGAAACTGATATTGACGCAGTTGGAATTGTTGAGCCTATATCAAGAATTTATCCAAGGCAGTCAGGAATTATTAAGACAATTGGCGAGGATAATTTTAATGGATACACTCCAATCTCTGTTGATGGAATTGACCGTTGTATCGAATTTTTTACCCAAATGCAAAATGCCCCAAACCAGAATATATTTGTGGAAGCAAATATCTGTGCAGGAAGCTGCATTGGTGGTCCTATTATGAGAATGCACCATAAAAGTATCATTACTTCGACCACTCGCTTGCAGAGTACAAAAGACAGCATTGATGATATCCCGGCAGAATCTGCATCACTTGAATTTCCACATCCACGAGTATTTGCCAACCGTTCGGTTGAGTCCAAAATGCCTACGGAAGAGCAAATACAGGATATTTTGGCTAAAATTGGGAAAACGGTTAAGGAACAGGAACTTAACTGTGGTTCTTGTGGATATGCTACCTGTCGCACAAAGGCGATTGCAGTGTTTAATGGAAAAGCTGATGTTACAATGTGTTTGCCATTTTTGCGTGAAAAGGCAGAGAATATGTCCTCAATGGTAATAGAAAATTCGCCAAATGGAATTGTTACCTTTGATGAAAATATGCTTGTAACTGATATAAATCCAAAGGCTGAGGAACTTTTTGGTGTTGAAAGTAAGACCATAATTGGTGAGCTAATTCCTGCGCTTTATGGTGAAACTGCATTTGATGAGGCTTTTCAAACTCGTAAACCAGTGGAAAAGAAATGTAGCGGATATAGCGACGATATAAAAATTGAGCTTACAACTATTTATCTAAAGAAAAATCATATGTATATTGCCTTTGCAAAGGATATTTCAAACGAAGAGCACAACAAGAAAGAGCTTGAAGAAATACGGTTAAGTACGGTTGAGGTAGCACAAAATGTAATTGACAAGCAAATGAGGGTAGCTCAGGAAATTGCAAGCCTTTTGGGCGAAACTACTGCGGAAACAAAGGTTGCATTAACTAAGTTGAAAAAATCAATTAAAGAAATTTAAAAGAGATAGGGATACCGATACAGAAAGGAGATATTGTGTTATGAAAAAACTTTTTGTAGATGAAGCCCATGAGAGCCTTTTTCACTATGGCGAGGAGCTTTGTGGGGATAGAGTTGAAATTGTTCGTGGAAAAGATTTTTTTCTTGCAGTTTTGGCGGATGGTTTAGGGAGTGGAGTTAAGGCAAATATTCTAGCAACCCTCACCAGTAAGATTATTGCAACTATGCTCTCAAATGGGGCAACCCTTACCGAAGCGGTGGAAACAATTGCGAGCACACTACCTGTTTGTTCAGAGCGTGGAATTGCATATTCTACATTTACAATCGTGAAGATAGATTTAACAGGAATGGTTTACCTTGCAGAGTTTGACAATCCTTCGACCGTTCTTTTTAGGGGAACTGTCTTGACAAGCATTGAGCGTGAAAAACTAACTATTGATGGCAAGACTGTGTATACAAGTGACTTTCAATCGCAACCTAATGATATGATAATCTCATTCTCTGATGGAGTTGTTCATGCAGGAGTGGGAAGATTGCTTGATTTGGGTTGGCAGTATAATAACATAGTAGACTACATAGCCGAGAATATAACCAAAGACAGCTCGCCACGTGCCCTAGGAAGAAAGCTTTTGGGCAGTGTCAACACATTGTATATGGATAAACCGGGTGATGACTCAACGGTATGTGTAATGAAAATAAAGAAATCAACACCACTTACGGTTATGGTTGGTCCGCCATTAGACAAGGAAAAGGATAAAATGGTTGTAGACAAGTTGATGTATTCTGATGGAATTAAAGTGGTGTGCGGAGGTACAACTTCACAAATCGTGTCAAGAACAACTGGCAGAGAGCTTGAAGTTATGATTGATTATGAAAACCCAGCAGTGCCTCCTACTGCAAAAATTCAAGGAATTGACTTAGTGACTGAAGGAGTTTTGACAATTGGAAAGGCACTTGAATATATAAAACTATATACTGCTGATGACAATCAAAAAAACGAATTTTTGCTAAATAAAAAAGATGGTGCAACACAAATGACAAAATTACTTTTGGAGGAGTGTACCGAAATACGGTTTTTAGTTGGACAAGCATTAAACCCTGCCCACCAAAATCCAGGAATGCCTGTATCATTAGGGTTAAAGCTGAATTTAATAAAAGAACTTTCGAAAGAGCTTGTAAAAACAGGAAAAAAAGTCTCAATGGAGTTTTTTTAAATAGATTAATTCGTACTTGACCGAGAAAACTAATAGTATTATAATAATCTTAAGCAAATATCTTTTATAATATAATAGTAATACAAAAACGCAAGACACCAAGCCATCAGAAGGAGGCGAACATTATGGTGCTTACAGTTGATGTCGGCAATACTAATATTGTTCTAGGGGGTTTTGAAAACGATGAGTTAATCTTCGTTTCAAGGGTTCAAACGAACAAAAATAAAATGTCTGACGAATACGCAATTGAATTAGATGCGATAATTCGATTTTATAAATGTACTCCCGAAATGTTTGATGGAGCAATTATATCCTGTGTTGTTCCACCACTGATTTCTATGCTTAAAGAAGCAATATCAAGTCTTTTAAACTGTAAAGTTATGACAGTATCTCCTGGTACAAAAACAGGACTAAATATCAAGATTGACAACCCTGCAATTTTAGGTGCAGATTTGGTTTGTGGTGCAGTTTCTGCTTTAGGCAGATATTCTTTACCATGTATCGTAATTGATTTAGGTACAGCAACAAAATTTTCTGTTTTAGATAAAGAGGGCAGCTTTTTAGGTGTATCAATTATGCCGGGCGTAAATATCTCACTTGAGGCATTGTCTGCAAGGAGTGCTCAACTTCCTCATATTGACTTTGGGGAAAGTGTAACTCTGATTGGAAAAAATTCACCAGATTCTATGCGTTCTGGTATCATTTTTGGAACTGCAAGTATGATTGACGGTATGATTGAGCGTATCAATGAAGAGCTAGGATTAAAGGCAACTGTTGTTGCAACGGGTGGAGTTGCTTCAAGTATTATCCCATATTGCAAAAGTGAAATTATTATTGATGAAAATATTGTTCTTTACGGTGTAAAAGAAATTTACAATAAAAACACAAAAAATAGGACATAATAATATTAAGCAGAGATGCTTTATATAGCAATTTTATTGATAGTATATATAAATAAAATTGTATTAAACATGCATTGCATCTTCTTATATAGAAGAGCGATAGCAAGGAGGAAATTATGTTAAACAGCAAAAAATTGGACACACGGAAACTAACACAGCTATCAATTTTGGTAGCAATCGAGGTAATTGTTGCGTTTGTGCCAATCCTCGGTTCCATTCCACTAGGCCCGATTGTAGCGACAACAGCACATATTCCAGTTATTNNCATTCATGGGATTTGTGTTTGGATTTTTAAGCTTTATTGTCCAGTCATTTGTAACCCCAACCATCACGTCATTTGTTTTTACCCCCATTGTTTCCGTTGGAAACGTTGGCGGAAGCTATTGGAGTTTGGTAATTTGCTTTGTTCCAAGGATTCTACTTGGCATTTGTGCGGCATTGCTATATCAATGGTTTTCAAGTATTGACAAAAAAAATCGATGGTCTTACATTGCATCTAGTGTGTTGGCATCATTAATACATACCGTACTTGTTTTGGGTGGTATCTATGTATTTTTTAAAGATAGTTATTCCGAGGCAATTGGTCAAGCTGCAAATTTGTTGCTTGGGTTAATAGGCTCGGTCATATTGACAAATGGCATTCCAGAGGCAATATTGGCGGGGGTTGTCACTGTAGCGGTTGCAATTCCAATTAAGAAAGTGATGAACAAAACAGTTAGATAGAATAAACTCCACCCCATATTTTGGGGTGGAGTTTTTCATAACATAAAAATAAAATATCTGTGAAACTACTAGACATTTTTGACAAATAATTGTATAATAGAAACAATTGTTTAGTACGTATAGACGTTAAAATTCTAGGAGGAATAATAAAAATGAAATTATTAAAACGCATTCTTGCACTAGCAATGGTTATGAGTATGACCTTGTCGCTAGCTGCTTGCTCTGATACATCATGGGTGTATGACTATAGCGGTAAGAAAATTCCATCGGGTGTGTACATAGCTTTCACATTGGAGGCATATGCCAATGCGCAAGCACATAAAGACATCAAAAAAGATGTTACTGATATTTTCAAGCAAACCCTTGACGGCAAAGCTGCAAGACAATGGATGATTGATGAAGCAAAGTCACTTTCTGATCATTTTATTGCAGTTGAAAACAAATTTGACGAGTTAGGTCTAACCTTTACTGAAAAAGAACAAAATGAAATTGACCAATCAGTAAAAACAGGTTGGGCACAATATGAAAAATTTTATACAAGCAACTCAGTGGGTGAGAAGTCCTACAAATCAATGGTAACAAACACTAAAAAACAAAGTTTAATTTTTGAAAAATACTATGGTACAGGCGGTATCGAGGAAGTTCCAAACGATAAACTTCTTGTTCATTTTAAAGATAACTTTGCAAGTGAAAATATTTTTGGAATTCCAACAGTACAGCCACTTGATGGTAAATTAAGCGAAGAAGACAAAAAGAAAAATGCAGAGTTAAAAGTTAAAGCTGATGAGTATGCAAAGCTATTTAACGAGGGCAAAAATACTGTAAACGAAATTTATGATATGTATGTTCACTATGATGCTGAAACTAAGCATGATGAAAAAAATGCCGAAGATAAAATCGGCAAGGATGAGGACACTAAAAAATACATTAAAAAAGATTCAACTAGTCCATCTGAAAAGGTTGTAAAAGCAATTTTTGGTGAGATGAAAGATGACGGAGTTGCTAAGGTTATCGCTGACGACAAAGCATATTATATTGTTGTTCGCTATGATGTAACCAAAGATGAATCCAACTTTGAAGATATGAAAAAATCAGTTTTAGCAGATGTTAAAGGTGATGATTTCAATAAAATGGTTGAGGGTTGGGCAAAAGAGCAAAAAGCTGATGCAAACAATGCGGCAGTTAAGAGATACAATCCTAAAAAGGTAAACTTTAAATAAGATTATTACATAAACATCAATATAACCACCTATTAATAGGTGGTTATATTTTTCCATTTTTATTTAGCTTGTGTTCTTAACGAATTAGTGATATAATTTTATAAATCATATTAGATTAAGAATATAAAGCCATTGTATTGGCTTTTTGTTTTTACCTTCAATAGATACACTTTAAAGCAATAAATTATACTGGATTAATATATTAAAGATATAAGTGTGTTTCAATAAAGTAACAACGAGGTCTAATAGTATTAGCATAATGTAGATTTTTAGGTATAAAATAATTAAAATATTTCGTGGAGGACCCAATGGAAAAACAAGAAAAACGTGGTAAATTTTCATCATCATTAGGATTTATTTTGGCGGCAACTGGATCTGCCGTAGGGCTCGGGAACCTATGGAAATTTCCATATATTGCAGGACAAAGTGGCGGTGCGGTTTTTTTAATCATATATATCATCTTTGTGTTTTTGCTCGGTGTGCCAATTATGATTGGAGAAATGGCAATTGGACGAAAAACCAAACTGAATCCAATTGGGGCGTATAAAACTTTAAACAAAAAGTACACTTTTATCGGAGTTATCGGAGTTGTTGGTGCGTTTGTAATACTATCCTACTACAGCGTAATAGGTGGTTGGGTGTTAAAATATATCACAGCCTACATCACAGGAAATAATATTACTGACTCTACAAATTATTATCAGTCTTTCATCTCATCATCAATTGAGCCAATATTATGGCATTTTATATTTATGGCGGCAACCTGCTTCATAGTGCTTAAGGGTGTATCAGCAGGAATTGAGAAGTTCAGTAAGGTTTTACTACCGGCACTATTTATAATTATTATAGTAATTGCAGTTCGTTCGATGACCTTTGAGGGTGCAGCGGCAGGAATAAAATATTTTCTAGTTCCAAATTGGTCTGATATCGATTCACTTCCAAAGCTTGGAAAAGTAGTTGTAGCGGCTATGGGACAAGTCTTTTTTAGCCTAAGCCTTGGAATGGGAACCATGATAACCTATGGCAGTTATTTAAAGAAAGGCTCAAATATTCAAAAAAGTGCAGTTCTTGTTCCAATTTTTGATACCATTTTTGCGATTTTGGCAGGGCTAGCAATACTACCAGCGGTGTTTGCGTTTGGTTTTGAGCCTTCAGCAGGACCAGGATTGCTCTTTGAAACACTTCCAAAGGTATTTTCATCCATGCCTTTTGGAATAGTGTTTGGATTAATGTTTTTTGTGCTAGTGTTTTTTGCGGCAATAACTTCGTCAGTTTCATTACTAGAGGTGGTAACTTCATTTTGCATTGATAACCTGAAGATGAAACGTAAGACTGCGGCAATACTTATTTCTATCATAATGGCGTTGATTGGAATTCTTGCAGCACTTTCCTTTGGAGTGCTACAAGATGTAAAAATATTTGGCAGTACTATTTTTGACTCCATGACATTTCTATCAGATAAGGTAATTATGCCGATTGGCGGAATGCTAATGTGTATTTTCGTGGGGCATATCTGGGGTGTTGACAATATTGCCTTAGAAATTTCAAACGGTGGAGTAATACCATTTAAATGGAAAAATTTATTTAGCATCATTATGAAATATATTGCACCAGCATTGATTATGATTATATTTATATCATCGTTGTTTGCATAGAGTAAGCTTAGTATGAAAATATTTCTTGTGCAATAGTTTCTTTGCCTACTCATACAAAAAACAACAAGACACCCCAACATCTATTAAGAAGTTGGGGTGTTAATTATGAAATTAAACTATTTCACGTTCTTTTCTTTTAATGCAGCCTGAGCAGCAGCAAGTCTAGCAATTGGAACACGGAAAGGTGAGCATGAAACATAGTTTAGTCCGGTTCTATGACAGAACTCAACTGAGCTAGGGTCGCCACCATGTTCGCCACAGATACCAAGTTTAAGGTCAGGGCGAGCTTCTTTACCAAGTTTGCAAGCTAATTCAACCAATTTACCAACGCCTTTTTGGTCAAGTCTAGCAAACGGATCGTTCTCATAAATTTTCTTTTCGTAGTAAGAACCTAAGAAACCACCAGCGTCATCACGGCTAAAGCCAAATGTCATCTGAGTTAGGTCATTAGTACCGAATGAGAAGAAATCAGCTTCTGCCGCAATTTCATCAGCAGTGATTGCAGCACGAGGAATCTCTATCATAGTACCAACTTTATAATGTAAATCAGAGTTGTGTTTTGCTATGATTTCGTCAGCAGTTTTAACAACAATAGATTTTACATATTGAAGCTCTTTGATTTCGCCGACAAGTGGAATCATAATCTCAGGAACGATATCCCAATCAGGATGATTTTTCTTAAAGTTTACAGCAGCCTCAATTACAGCGGTTGTTTGCATCTCGGCAATTTCTGGATAAGAAACAGCAAGGCGACAACCACGATGACCCATCATAGGATTAAACTCATGAAGAGAAGTTATAACTGCTTTTAGGTCGGTAACAGACATTTTCATTTCAGCTGCAAGAGCCACAATATCATCTTCACCAGTTGGTAAGAATTCGTGTAGAGGAGGGTCTAGGAAACGAATGGTTACAGGGTAACCGCCCATTGCCTCATATAGAGCCTCAAAGTCACCTTGTTGCATTGGAAGAAGTTTGGCAAGAGCCACTCTTCTTTGTGCCTCGGACTTTGAAACTATCATTTCACGCATTGCTTTAATTCTGTCGCCCTCAAAGAACATATGCTCTGTACGAGTAAGTCCAATTCCTTGTGCGCCAAATTTTGCAGCTTGTTGTGCATCAGCAGGAGTATCAGCATTGGTTCTAACTTTCAGTCTTCTATACTTGTCTGCCCATGCCATGATTCTGCCGAATTCACCGATAATGGCTGCATCTACTGTCGGAATGATTCCGTCATAGATCTTTCCGGTAGATCCATCAAGGGATAAGAAGTCTCCTTCATGATATTCCTTGCCTGACAGGACGAATTTCTTGTTCTCTTCATCCATAACGATTTCTGAACAGCCGGATACACAGCATGTACCCATTCCACGTGCAACAACTGCTGCATGAGAAGTCATACCGCCACGTACGGTTAAGATACCCTGAGCGGCCTTCATTCCTTCAATATCTTCCGGAGAGGTCTCAAGACGAACCAGAACAACCTTCTCGCCTCTTTCATGCCATGCTTTTGCTTCGTCTGCTGTAAATACGATCTTACCGCATGCAGCTCCAGGAGATGCTGCCAGAGCCTTTCCAATCGGTTCTGTCTTCTTTAATGCATCTGTATCAAACTGAGGATGGAGTAAGGTATCCAAGTTTCTTGGATCGATCATCTTAACTGCCTTCTCCTCTGAAATCATGCCTTCGTCAACCAGATCACAAGCAATCTTTAAAGCAGCCTTTGCTGTTCTCTTGCCGTTACGGGTCTGAAGCATGTAAAGTGTTCTATCTTCAATGGTAAATTCCATATCCTGCATATCTCTGTAATGGTCTTCCAGCTTATTGCAGATTCCTACGAACTGCTCATATGCTTCCGGCATAACTTCCTTTAACTGGTCGATCTTCTGAGGTGTACGGATACCTGCAACTACGTCCTCGCCCTGTGCGTTCATTAAGAATTCACCCATAAGGTGTTTCTCGCCGGTTGCTGGGTCACGGGTAAATGCAACACCGGTACCGGAGGTCTCGCCCATGTTTCCGAACGCCATCATCTGCACGTTAACAGCAGTACCCCAGGAATATGGGATATCGTTGTCGCGGCGATATACGTTTGCTCTTGGGTTGTTCCAGGAACGGAAAACAGCCTTGATTGCTTCCATCAGCTGTAACTTAGGATCTGCCGGGAAATCTGCTCCGATCTTTTCCTTATATTCAGCCTGGAACTGTTTTGCAAGCTCCTTTAAATCCTCAGCAGTTAAATCTACGTCCTCTGTGATTCCTTTTTCTTCCTTCATCTTATCGATAAGCTCTTCAAAGAACTTTTTGCCTACCTCCATAACGACGTCGGAGAACATCTGGATAAATCTGCGGTAACAGTCCCATGCCCAACGGGGATTACCGGATTTTGCAGCCAGAACTTCCACTACTTCTTCATTTAAACCAAGGTTTAAGATGGTATCCATCATACCTGGCATGGATGCTCTAGCACCAGAACGAACAGAAACCAGAAGAGGATTTTCCTTATCGCCGAACTTCTTTCCGGTGATCTCTTCCATCTTATTGATGTGTTCCATAATCTGGTCCATGATCTCATCGTTAATCTTCTCGCCGTCCTCATAATACTGAGTACAAGCCTCTGTTGTTATGGTAAATCCCTGGGGAACCGGAAGACCTAAATTTGTCATCTCTGCCAAATTGGCTCCTTTTCCACCTAACAGGTTTTTCATGCTTGCATTACCTTCGGTAAACAAATAAACCCATTTTCTTGCCATAAGTAAATTTCCTCCTCAAATTGTGTTGGTTGTCCAACTTTTCTGCCGGTTTGATTTGCAGAAAAGCCCTGCAAATATTATAGCATAATTCAAACGCTAGTAAAGGGGGTTTCTTTAATTATTGGCAAAAATTAGCTCTTTTTTCGATACAATTACCTTGAAAGTACTTCCATAGTCAGTCATTTTCCGATATGCGATTTTAGTTCGCATATGCGAATTTATGTGTTCTTTTTTTCTTTCAGCAACACCAGGCAGAGCCCCAGCGTTAAAAATTCTGCCGCCGGCATGACGGCCCAAATTCCATTTACTCCCAATACCATTGGAAGAAGAAATACCAGTACGCTGCTTAAGACAAGTCCACGCATCAGGCAGATAAACAAAGCCTTTCCAGGACTTAATACCGACTGGAACCAGGTGCTGAACAAGATATTAAATCCCATGGGAAGAAATGACAGGAAGTATATCCTGACAGCAGGCACCGACATGGCTATAATCTCATCCGCAGGCTTTACAAAGGCCTCTGTTACCAGNNTCAGGATTGGTTGGGAGGCCTGGGAGATACCATTATTAATAGAAGCTACGATCAGAGCGCTGTTGGATATGATCCCATACACCACCACTCCAAGATCACCAACATAAGCCAAAAGCTGGCGGTTAAATAAAAACGTGACGATTCCGCTGCATGTCTCTAATAGGAAGCTGGAAAGACCGTTTACCACGATTTCCCCTGCTTTTCTCCATTTGAAGCCAAGGGCGATTTTTAGGGAACTTCCCTTAGAAAACAAATGGGTAATCAGAATGCCAAGGGTCAGACAGGAGCCGATTACGGTGGCCGCTGCTGCTCCTGCCATTCCCATATTCATAGGAAAGATGAAAATATAATCCAGGATCACATTGGTGACACCGCCGGTGATCACGGCGGCCATGGCCATTTTAGGAGCTCTGTCATTTCTCACAAAGGCTTGCAGGAAAGAGGAAAGCAAAAATACTGGCGCCCCCCATACCAGTATCCTTCCGTATTCCCTGACATAAAGATCCATGGTTTCATTTCTACCCAGAAACTTTGTCACAGGATCAAACAGCAGATGCCCTGCTGTCACATAGAACACACCGATAACAGCCGCCATGCAGAGTGCAGCCGTAAAATATTCCCTGGCCCCATGCTCATCTCCCTTTCCCTTGGAAATGGATAAAAGCACGCCTCCGCCTACGCCGAACAACAGGCCGGTTCCGAAGAACAGACTGTATAATGGCAGAAGAAGATTTAAGGCGGCAATGCCGATGGCACCGACTCCCCGTCCGATCATCAGGGTGTCCGCCAATATATATATGGAAGTAACCAGAGTGGCACTGATGGATGGCATCAGATACCTTAAAAATAATTTTTTCACCGGATCTTCCAGTAGATTTGCTTTTTTCATAAATATCCTCCTTTTCAAATCTTTTAACAGTGTATCATTTTTCTTTTAAATAACAAGCAAAATCAGAGAATATCCTTTTATTGTAAAAGGTTAAGTAATATATTACATAAAATGCTCGATTGTTTTTTGATTTTTTCTGTAAAATAACACCAAATGAGATTGTTTCCAGAGCGAAAATGTGATACATTAGTGGTATCTCTGAAAATTAATCAAAAACAGGAGGAAAAACAAGATTATGAAAAAGAGAGCATTAGCATTAGCAATGGCAGTCATGATGGCTGCAGCATTAAGCGGATGTGGATCTTCCAATCAAGGCGGCGCTACTACAGCTGCACCGGAAACCACAACTGCAGCTGAAAAAGCGGCAGAAACAACAGCCGCAGCTTCAGAAAAATCTGACAACGGGTATGAGCTTGCATTGGTAACAGACTTAGGAACCATTGACGATAAGTCCTTTAACCAGGGTGCTTGGGAAGGCATGAAGAAGTATGCGGAAGAAAACAAAATTTCTTACAAGTACTACCAGCCACAGGAAGGTACCACAGATTCCTATCTTGAGACCATCGGACTTGCCATCGAAGGCGGCGCCAAGTTAGTTGTTTGCCCAGGATTTTTATTTGAAGAGCCTGTGTTCCTTGCTCAGGATCAGTACAAGGATGTTCATTTCATCCTCCTCGATGGCGAACCTCACAATGGTGATTATTCAGAATTCAGAACAGAGGCTAATGTAATGCCGATCCTCTTCCAGGAAGACGAGCCTGGATTCTTAGCAGGCTATGCAGCAGTGAAAGACGGCTATACAAAGCTTGGCTTCTTAGGCGGTATGGCAGTTCCTGCAGTTATCCGTTATGGCTACGGATTTGCAGAAGGTGCTGACGTTGCAGCTAAGGAAATGGGAATCGACAGCGTAGAAATTATGTACAACTACACAGGTGCATTTGCCGCTACACCAGAAGCACAGTCTATGGCAGCTTCCTGGTACCAGAACGGAACTGAAGTAATCTTCGGTTGCGGTGGCGCAGTTGGTAACTCCGTTATGGCTGCTGCTGAAGAAAAAGGCACAAAGGTTATCGGCGTTGACGTTGACCAGAGCTTTGAATCCAACACCGTTATCACCTCCGCTATGAAAGAGCTTTCCGTATCCGTTTACGATGGAGTAAAGGCATTCTATGACAATTCTTTCCCAGGCGGAAAAACCAGCATCTTCTCAGCAAAGAACAATGGTATCGGACTTCCAATGGAAACTTCCAAATTTACCAAGTTCACACAGCAGGATTATGATGGTATCTTTGCTCAGTTAAAAGACGGTAAGATCGAACTTGTTCAGCCTTCTCAGGATAACAACAATCCTACGGTTGACTTAAAGCTTGAAAAGACAAAAATTAACTTTGTAGAATAACCTGCAAAAGAAGCGCCCTTCGGGCATACCTTTAAGCCTAAATAGCATGGGCTGGAAAGTGTTNNGAAAGGAGATGCCGTTTGATTCACCAGTCAGAACAGACCTGGTCTCTTACGGCATCTCTTTTTTATTTCTCATAAAAGCAGAAAAATACCAAGGTGTATTTTATTAACCAGGTCCCATAGATAGGTACCGAATTAAGGGGGATTTTATGGACTACATTATTGAGATGCTTCACATCACGAAAGAATTTCCAGGTATCATAGCCAATGATGACATCACTCTTCAATTAAAGAAAGGCGAGATACTTGCTCTGCTTGGTGAAAACGGCGCGGGAAAGTCCACGCTCATGAGTGTCTTATTCGGCCTGTACCAGCCGGAAAAAGGCGTCATTAAGGTCAGAGGCAACGAAGAAAAAATAACCGGGCCTCTGGATGCCAATGCTCTGGGTATTGGCATGGTTCATCAGCATTTTAAGCTGGTGGAAAATTTTACCGTACTTCAGAATATTGTTCTGGGCATTGAAACGACGAAACGCGGGTTTTTAAAGATGGATGATGCCCGCAAAAAAGTTATGGATTTAAGCGAGAAATACAAATTATTCGTGGACCCGGATGCGATCATATCGGATATTACCGTTGGAATGCAGCAAAGGGTCGAGATTTTGAAAATGCTTTATCGCGACAACGAAATCATGATTTTTGACGAACCCACCGCGGTTCTTACACCTCAGGAAATTGAGGAACTGATGCAGATCATGAAAGATCTGGTTAAGGAAGG
>DBGA01000070.1:99138-99631 GCA_002295325.1 Ruminococcaceae bacterium UBA866
TGGTCGGCCGGAAGGTAAATCTGACCGTTGACAAAAGTCCTTCCAAGCCCGGAGATGTTGTGCTGGAAGTAAAGGATCTTTCCGTGGAGGCCAAAAGAGAAGGCCAGACAAAGAAAATGGTTCATGATGTCTCATTCAAGGTAAAAAGAGGTGAGATCGTTTGTATCGCCGGCATCGACGGTAACGGCCAGACAGAGCTTATTCATGCCATTACCGGCATTTCTGATATGAGCACCGGTACCGTTACCATCAATGGGGAAGACGTGACGAAAAAGAGCATCCGTTACAAAAACACCCATGGTCTGTCCCACATACCGGAGGACCGCCATAAACACGGCCTTGTCCTGGATTATAACCTGGCCTATAACCTGGTTCTTCAGCAGTATTTTGAAAAGGAATTTCAAAGCAGTACCTTCTTAAAAAATGACAAGATCTATGAATATTCGGAAAAGCTGATCCAGGATTATGATATAAGAAGCAGTGAAGGCTCCTC
>DBGA01000070.1:99707-103868 GCA_002295325.1 Ruminococcaceae bacterium UBA866
GCAGCCATTCTCTTAGTATCCCTGGAGTTAGATGAAGTCATGAATTTAAGCGACCGGATTCTGGTTATGTTTGAAGGCGGAATCGTAGCCGACTTAAACCCCAAGAACGTTACCGTTCAGGAATTGGGTCTTTATATGGCAGGCGCAAAGAAAGAAGGTGGCAGATCATGAAACCGAAACAGATAAAAGACCATACAGGAATTCTTTCTTCCATTTTTGCCATTATACTTGGATTGATCGTAGGCCTGATCATTCTGTTCCTCTGCAATCCGAAGCAGGCGCTTCCCGGATTCGCAACAATTTTATNNCTATCATTCTCACTGGTCTTTCCGTGGGATTTGCCTTTAAGACAGGGCTTTTTAACATCGGAACTCCCGGTCAGTTTATCATGGGCGGGTTTGGTGCTGTCTATGTGGGAATCCTCTGGACGTCCTTAGGCCCGGCTCACTGGATCGTGGCCCTTCTTGCCAGTGTCATTTTAGGTGCTGTGTGGGGACTTGTACCAGGGCTTTTAAAAGCTTATTTTAACGTAAATGAAGTAATCGCCTCCATTATGATGAACTACATCGGCATGTATCTGGTAAACTGGATCGTGAAAAGCTATAAACCCTTATTTAATAACCTTCGTAATGAATCACGGAATGTGGCTGCAACAGCCAACATCCCGAAGATGGGACTTGATAAGATATTCCCAGGTTCCAGTGTTAACGGCGGAATTCTCATTGCTATCCTTACGGTAATTGTGATTTGGCTCCTTCTGAACAAGACAACCTTTGGTTATGAATTAAAGGCTGTAGGCTTTAACCGGGACGCCAGCAAATATGCCGGTATCAATGAAAAAAAGAGCATTATTTTATCCATGGTTATTGCAGGAGCCATTGCAGGACTGGCAGGAGGACTTCTGTATCTGGCTGGTACCGGAAAGCATATTGAAATCAAGGATGTGCTGGCTTCGGAAGGTTTCACCGGCATTTCCGTTGCATNNAGCAATCGGTGTTCTCTTCTCCGGTATCTTTATCGCATACTTAACAGCCGGGGGATTTTACTTGCAGCTGTTTGAATTTTCTACGGAAATCATTGATATTATCGTTGCAGTTATTATTTACTTCAGCGCATTTGCCCTTATGGTTAAGATCATTCTTTCTAAAATCCACAGGCAGAAAGGCGAAAAAGCAGAAGCAGTTAAGGAAGGAGGAACGAAATCATGAGTGTAGTTTATTTCATTTTTCAGCAGACCATGTATTTCATGATTCCTCTCATGATCGTAGCTTTGGGAGCCATGTTCTCTGAGCGAAGCGGAATCATAAACATTGCTTTGGAAGGAATCATGACCATGGGAGCCTTTACCGGTATCCTGTTCATTCATTTTACAGGCGGCTCCATGAACGGCCAGTTNNTTCCACGCCTATGCTTCCATTAACATGAAGTCCAATCAGGTAATCAGCGGTACGGCATTAAACATGTTTGCTCCCGCATTTGCCATATTCGTGGCCCGTGTCATTCAGGGAGTACAGCAGGTTCAGTTTAACAACACCTTCCGCATTACCTCCGTTCCGTTATTGGGAAAGATTCCGTTTTTCGGTCCTCTCCTGTTCCAGAACGCTTATATCACCACTTATATCGGAATTGCAATCTTTTTGCTTTCAACCATTGTTCTTTATAAAACCCGGTTTGGTTTAAGGCTCAGGTCCTGCGGCGAGCATCCCCAGGCAGCCGATTCCGCCGGTATTAACGTATACCGGATGCAGTATGCAGGCGTCATGATCTCAGGCGCTCTTGGCGGACTTGGAGGACTGGTTTTTGTAGTTCCTACTTCCACCAATTTTAACGCAGACGTAGCCGGATACGGTTTCCTGGCACTGGCTGTATTGATCTTCGGTCAGTGGAAGCCGGTTAATATCATGCTTGCCTCCCTTTTCTTCGGGCTCATGAAGGCTATCGCATCCGCTTATTCCGGTATCCCGTTCTTAAGCTCATTGGGCATTCCAAGCTATTTCTATAAAATGGTGCCTTATATCATCACCTTGATCGTGCTGATCTTTACTTCAAGAAACTCTCAGGCTCCAAAGGCAGAGGGTATTCCTTATGATAAGGGGCAGAGATAAAAAAGAAATATTGTAGTCGCTGTGAGATAAAAAAGAAGGAGAAAGAGGCATTTGCCTCTTTCTCCTTCTTTTTAAGTTCTACGAACTAATATCTGTTAAATTAAAACGATCATGTTTAGAAACGGAATTTATCCTCAAAATAGCTCTTCAGCTCTGCAATGGGAACTCTTACCTGATCCATGGTATCACGGTCACGAACGGTTACTGCGAAATCTTCCTCTGAATCAAAATCATAGGTAACGCAGAATGGAGTACCAATCTCATCCTGTCTTCTATAACGCTGTCCGATGTTGCCTCTGTCATCGAATTCGCAGNNTTTTCTGCGCCTTCATTCAGCTTCTTGGAAAGAGGCAGAACGCCGATCTTAACAGGTGCAATGGCCGGATGGAAATGAAGTACGGTACGTACATCTCCTTCTGCGATCTCTTCTTCGTCGTATGCGGCACAAAGGAATGCAAGGGTTACACGGTCGGCTCCCAAAGATGGCTCCACTACATAGGGAATGTAACGCTCTTTCTTTTCATCATCAAAATATGTCATATCCTGTCCGGAAGTATTCTGGTGCTGATTTAAATCGTAATCGGTTCTGTCTGCGATTCCCCATAACTCGCCCCATCCGAACGGGAACAGGAATTCAATGTCAGAGGTTGCCTTGCTGTAGAAAGAAAGCTCTTCTTTCTCATGATCTCTGACACGCATCTCGTCTTCTTTGATTCCCAGAGTCTGCAGCCAGTTGATGCAGAATTCTTTCCAGTATGCAAACCATTCCAGATCTGTATCAGGCTCACAGAAAAACTCCAGCTCCATCTGCTCAAATTCCCTGGTACGGAAGGTGAAGTTTCCTGGGGTGATCTCGTTACGGAAGGACTTTCCGACCTGTCCGATTCCGAATGGAATTTTCTTACGGGAGGTTCTTTGTACGTTTTTGAAGTTTACGAAAATACCCTGAGCTGTCTCTGGTCTTAAGTATACNNGGATATCTGTGAAATCATGCTTACCGCAGCTTGGGCAGCAGATGTTCTTCTCATCGATATAGCTCTTCATCTCTTCCTGGGACCAGGCGTCAACAGAACCTTCGATGGTGATATTGTTTTCTGCCATATAATCTTCAATCAGTTTATCTGCACGGAAACGCTCCTTACATGCCTTGCAGTCCATCAGCGGGTCGGAAAAGCCCCCTAAATGTCCGGAAGCAACCCAGGTCTGGGAGTTCATCAGGATGGCACAGTCTACGCCTACGTTATATGGGCTTTCCTGTATGAATTTCTGCCACCATGCTTTTTTTACGTTGTTCTTCAGTTCTACGCCTAAGTTGCCGTAATCCCAGGTATTTGCAAGGCCGCCGTAAATTTCGGAGCCTGGATATACAAATCCTCTTGATTTTGCAAGTCCCACAATCTTTTCCATTGTCTTTTCCATGATCTTAACCTCTCTTATTTAAAAATGATGTAATTTTTCCCTTTTGCTGTCTGAACGGTATAGTGATCCTTTATAGATACATTCTTGGATGTAAATAAAAGCCTTCCTTGGGTTTGTATTGTCACCGGTTGGGGGGTCTCTACAACGATGGCAAAACGATCTCCTTTGTTGGATAATGCTTTTTTTTCTGCTGGTTTTCCATCGGAGGCTTTTTTAAAGGCGACTCCTTCTGACTCACTCTGTTCCAGGATATCGGACACACGGGTCACGGTAATGGAATCTACCTGGTTTACTTTATCCTCATATTGGGAAGTAAAACCTGCTAAGTCACTTCCTGAGGCATAACGGAAGACCATCTTGGCATTTCCGTTTTCTAAAGTGCAGGAATCCAGGGTTACTGCTCCTTGACCATGGGCCTCGTTATATCCGGTAACAGCTTCTTCCAGATAGGCTTTTAGTTCATCTGCACGATAGTAATCTTGTTGTGTGTAGGTTTCTACCGTGGCGGTCTGAAGGGCCCCTTCTTCTGTTACATATATTCTGCTGCTCTCCGCATTCATAGTACCGCCGCCGCTTCTGCCTAAGCAGCCTGTTAACATTCCGGCGGCTAGAAAGGCAGCCAGAAAGGCTTTCTTTT
>DBGA01000070.1:103985-104192 GCA_002295325.1 Ruminococcaceae bacterium UBA866
GAAAAATTTCTCGTGCCCTGATTCGCACTGCTCATTGCATTCTTGAACATTATACCAAACCCCATCTGTCATTTCAATAGTTTCCATCCAGTCATAGTGTGTAAAATCTCAAGTGAATGGAAATTTTTGTCCACATAGCGTTTTTTATTAATTTCTACGCAGTGGATAAATTCCTCTAACACTGGTTCTGTAAGCGTGAAGGTATAT
>DBGA01000071.1 GCA_002295325.1 Ruminococcaceae bacterium UBA866
TTTTAGGCGGTATAGTTCAGTTCGGTTCGCTGTCAATGCCCTTAGTTTTGTAAAATGTTGATACTCTACTTTTTAATTGCTCTTGTTGCATAAAAAGATGGGGCGTTAAATTCGTGAAGTCTACCTAAACCATTTGTATCTTGAAAGATATCGGTTAGCGTAAAACCTGCTTGTAATTGCCCACCTACTTGCTCCTCAATGGTATGAGAAAATTGAATTCCCCAATCATTTTTAATTGAGTCCTCGTANNGTAAAGCTTTTTATCCTTCAAAGGGTTAAAGGGCAGTTTGTATGCTAACTCTGTTTCATCATCATTGAAAAGATAATTAAGGCCATTGTCTATTCCTGCTAGTAAGATGCCACCCTTTTTTAATACGCGATAACATTCCTTCCAAACAGGAAGAACATCTTCAATATAGCAATTTGAAACGGGGTGAAATATTAAATCAAAGGAGTTATCCTCAAAAGGCAAAGGCTGGGTCATATCTGCCCTTATTGTTTGGATAGAGTAGCCTTCTCTTTTTGCGACCTCTATTTCGCTATCCAGTTGCTTTTGTGAATAGTCTAGCACAGTGCATTTAGCACCCAAAGCAGTGAAGATTGGCATTTGCTGACCACCGCCAGAGGCTAAGCCAAGTANNCCTTTCAACCCACTGATCGATAAACTTGGAATTCACGTCTGTATAGTTGTTATTCATATAAACCTCTCTAACCTAAATAATCTTGATAATTTGTTGCCATATACAATAGATATAATCGATATCATTGTGAAAAGAAATTAGCATAGGTTGCTAGGTGTTACATCTTATTTGGCTATTTTTACGTCATCAACACTCTCTTTGTACACGATATCTTCCTCGGGGTTGATATAGTCAATGTCGTAGTAGTCACTTGTTTTAGAGGGTAGTTCTCGGCGTTTGAGCCTTGCCTCCACAAGTTCTGCTATGATGGAATATACCACCGCAAAAGCAGGCACACCCACAAGCATACCGATAAATCCGAACATTCCACCACTAATTAATATTGCAAACATAACCCAAAACGCAGTAAGTCCCGTTGAGTCGCCAAGTATTTTGGGGCCTAGAATATTTCCGTCAAATTGTTGAAGTGCAAGTATAAATATTCCAAAGTATAGGCATGACAGAGGGTCAATCATTAAAATTAGCAATCCACTTGGTATCGCACCAATAAATGGACCAAAGAATGGAATGACGTTTGTAACTCCAATAATTACACTGATTAAAAGTGGAAACGGCATACTAAAGATGTTCATACCGATAAAACAAAGAACTCCAATAATTGCTGAGTCAATAATTTTACCAATAATAAATCCACCAAAAACTTTGTCACAATTACGTGTTGTCTTAAGAACTACATTGGAAGCTTTTACAGGGAAAATTGCATAGAGCACCCTTTTTGATTGTGCAAAAAAGCGTTCCTTTGAAGCAAGGACATAGACTGATATAATAAGTCCTATAAAAATGTTTTTAAGAACACTAAGCACACCTAGCACACCAGAAGTTATACTCGAAATAATGCTATTAATTTGTGGAAGAAGATTTGTTTTTGCCCAGTCGGTAATAAGTATATTCAAATTTTCAAACTGTTCTGAGAGCATCACTTGTAGATCAACATTTGATTTTACTAAATCAAGCACCCAAGATTCAAGATTTGCAGAATAGCCTGGTAAGTTGTTGACAACATGAACAATACTTTCAAATAGCTGTGGTATTACCATAATAGATAGACCAGTAAGAATTGTCAAAGCAAAAATAAGGGATATTGTAATTGAAATAAAACGAGCCGCTCTCATAAATTTCTTGTTTTTTTGCTTTTGAAGAAGTGGAATAATCCACTTCTTCTCAATAAAGTCCATAATAGGATTCAGTAGATAGGCAAAGGAACAACCTAAGATAAATGGCATTAAAATTGTTGCAAGAATACCAAGCCCCTTAACGACAACGTTAATTTTATTTAGTAGTACGAAAAATGAAATACTGGAAACGATAACTAAAAAGGCAGTAATACCCCAGTAGAGATATTTTTTCTCCCACCTGAATTTCATAAGTATTTATCCTTTCAACATCATATCAAGCCATAGCCTTGCAATGAAAGAATGGCCTGCGTCAGTAGGGTGAACCCCATCAAGTGACCAATAACTAGGTTCCATTTCAACACATTTTGAAGCGAAAGCCCCATCAAGTGGAATAAATGTTGCGTTAAATTCACGAGCTAGTTTTCTTGCTACTTGGATTTTCCACACTAAATCCTCATACCAGCAATCCTTACTGCTGTCTGTAGGAATAATAAATGGCTCTAAGATAACGATTTCGCAATTAAGCTCATCCTTTGCTCTTTTCAAAATACATCTGAAGTTAGCTTCATATTCCTCTACAGAAGTAATATCGTTTCTGTCATAACGTCTCCAAGTGTCATTCACTCCAATTAAAATAGAAAGGTAGTCAGGTTTTAAATCAATACAATCTTCATCCCAGCGATTTTTTAAATCGATTGTTCTGTTTCCAGAAATTCCACGATTAAGAACTGTGATGTTTTTTTCTTTAAAGAAGGTATCAAGAAATTGTTTTACTTTGCTAGGATAGCCAGTTCCCAATTCGCAAGGAGTTACACAGCCCTCAATCTGAATATCATAGGTACGCCCAGCATCAGTTATGGAATCGCCTTGAAAAAGTATAGTTGAATTTTCCTTAATCATTTTTCTATATCCCCTTAAATCATTTTTATTAAAATGCCTTTCAAGACATTTTTAACACTGAAACCGATATTGCCGAATACATTACGGGTATATGTTTACTATGCAAATATTATTTATAATATAATATCCTCATTGTTCTCGCCGTTAGAAACATCTGCATTTGGAGCAGCCTCTTGTGGAGGAGCTACAGGCTGTTGATATTGTGGTGGGACTGGGTTTGCTCTTTGAGCTGCATGGTAAAGAGATGCTGATGGTTTGTTTCTGATTGCAAAGATAAAGAATGGTGCAATGCCAAATAAAATTGACAATATGAGGAAAAGTGTTGCGTTGTTTGGACTGTAATCTGCAAAAATTTTATACCAGCATATGCAAGTGAAAACTAATAAAGCAATACTTACAAGACCCATAAGTAACCCCATAAGCATGATTGGTGCAACATCAGAATACTGGGGTTGGGCACCATAATAAATTGCTTGTTGTATCACTTTAACCATGAAGGAAAATAGCACGCCAATATAAGCAAAGTATAGAGCACAATTAATGAGTTGTAAAACAATCAACCAAATGCGATGGTTTGATTTTTTCATATAGCAAGCATTGATATTATCTGCAATACCACCTAATACAAAGGAATTTACAACTGGAATAAATGCTAGCCAAGCATTTTTATATCCACGTCTTTTAGAAATTTGATAAAGTCCTAATGCATTGAAGATATAGAAAACAAAAGCAATTGCTAAGCCGATAACAAGACCAAAGATTAAACCGAATGTAACTGCCTCGATTGCAGCGCTAGGAATGTCAGTTGGATAAAATGGAAAATCCATAGAAAGTCCTCCTTAAATGTCTGCGTATACGAATGATAGGTGGGAAGAAACTAATCTAACTCTATGCTCGCTTTTAGTTGTATATGCAACTCATCAAGTTGCTTAGTGTCAACAGTTGCAGGACATTCGCTCATAAGTTCACTTGCATTTTGCACTTTAGGGAAAGCAACAACGTCACGCAATGAGTCAGCATTACACATAATCATTGCAAGGCGGTCAAGGCCGATACCCATTCCACCGTGTGGTGGAGCACCATAACGGAACGCATTTACTAAGAAACCGAATTTTGCTTCAATTTCTTCCTCGGTAAGTCCTAATGCCTCGAACATTTTTTGTTGAAGTTCAAAGTCTGTAATTCTAATAGAACCACTTGAAAGCTCTGTGCCGTTTAACACAAGGTCATATGCTTTTGCACGAACCTTGCTCTTGTCGCTGTCAAGATACTGCAAACATTCATCCATAGGCATTGTAAATGGGTGGTGCATTGCAACGTATGTCTTGCTTTCTTCGTCAAACTCAAAGAATGGGAATTCTGTAATCCACAGGAAGTTAAATTGGTCTGGAATGATATCTAGCTGTTTGGCAACGGTCAGTCTTAGTTGACCTAAGACAGGAAGAGTAATCTTGTTTTTATCAGCTACAATCAAAGCAACGTCGCCTTTTTCACAACCGATTGCAGTAAGAATAGTCTCTAGCTCGCCCTCTTTCATGAACTTTGCAAAGGAGCAGTTAGGAGCATCGTCAACCCATCTTACATAGGCAATCCCTTTTGCACCAATTCCTCGTGCCTGTTCAGTTAGCTTGTCGATTTCTTTTCGAGTGAGCGTTGCAGCTGCATTTTTAGCAACAATCGCACGCACTGAACCACCCTCAGCAATCGCATTGGCAAACACAGGGAAGTCGCAAGTGGATACAATCCTTGAGATGTCTTGTATTTCCATATCAAAACGTGTGTCAGGCTTATCAGAGCCATAACGCTCCATAGCATCTTTGTATGTCATTCTTGGAAGTTCTTTTGGAATGTTAACGTCTAAAACCTCGCTAAATACGCGGTGCACATAGCCCTCCACCATGCAAAGAATATCGTCAATATCAACAAAGCTCATCTCAAGGTCAATCTGCGTAAATTCTGGTTGACGGTCAGCACGCAAATCTTCATCACGGAAACATCTTGCAAGCTGGATATAACGGTCATAGCCTGAAATCATAAGCAATTGCTTGTAAATTTGAGGAGATTGGGGAAGTGCATAGAATTTGCCCTCGTGTATTCTTGAAGGAATAAGATAATCTCTTGCACCCTCTGGCGTAGATTTCATCATCATTGGAGTTTCAATTTCTAAGAAACCATTCTCAAAGAAGTATTCACGGGTAACCTGTGCAATCTTGTGGCGACGGATAATATTTTCTTGTAACTTTTCACGTCTAAGGTCAAGATAGCGATATTTTAGTCCAATTTCATCGTTTACTTTAGAATTATCATTAAGGTGGAAAGGAGGGGTTTGTGCAGTTGCAAGGATTTTTAGTTCTGTTACAAAAATCTCAATTTCACCTGTTTTTATTTCAACGTTGATACTCTCACGCTTTTTAACGATACCCTTTGCCATAAGCACATATTCACTTTTTACCGACTTTGCTTTTTCAAATACAGCCTTGTCTGTAGTATCGTCAAAGGTTAACTGGATAATTCCAGTGCGGTCACGCAGGTCGATAAAGATAAGATTGCCTTTGTCACGTTGTCTGTGAGTAAATCCAGCAACAACAACTTCGTTTGATATATCCGAGGTTGTTACCTCGGTGCAGTAATGACTGCGTCGCATTGTTCCCATAAGTTCTGCCATAATTCTATCTCCTTTCAAGGCTTATTGCCTTGACAATATACCGTGCAGTGATGCAACGGATTATTTTGATTTTGTTGCACGAGGGTGTAATCACTTGAATCTAGCCATTCATTCCCATTAAATCTGCAAATGCGTTTTCACCAATGCGGTCTGCAAGTAAATCGGCCTCTCTTGCAAGCATTGCGTCATAGAGTAGGTTTGCAAGCTCAGTTTCAAATGCAATTTCTTTTTGCTCGCCACTTGCCATATCTTTGATGTTAGCCCTGCCTGTTTCAAGCTCGCTTTCACCTAAGATAAGCGACATTTTAGCAGAAATTTTGTTTGCATATTTCATTTGTGCCTTAACACTTCTGTCCATCAAATCACATTCAACATAAAAACCTTCATCTCGTAGCTGTTTGGTAATCTCACAAGCCTTTATGTTTGCAATATCGCCCATAGAACCAATATATAAGTCACATTCTTTAGGGGTAGGAATTTCAATTCCTTGCGCTTCCATAACCATGAGTAGACGCTCTATGCCCATTCCAAAGCCAAGCCCAGCGGTAGGTTTTCCACCAAGCTGTTCCACTAAGCCATCATAGCGTCCACCACCAAATACAGTACCTTGTGCACCAATGTCAGTTGTAATGAATTCAAAAACAGTCTTTGTGTAATAGTCAAGTCCACGTACAATTTTTGTATTTATCTTAAACTTGATACCTATGCTGTCAAGGCGTTTTTGCACACTGTCAAAGTGGTCTGAACATTCACCGCACAGATAGTCAATTGCAACCGGAGCATCCTTTGCAATCTCGGCACAATCTGGTGATTTGCAATCAAGAATTCTCATTGGATTTTTGTCCATACGCTCAATACAGGTAGGGCACAACTTATTAAGATGTTTTTCAAAATACGCTCTAAGTGCTCTATGGTATTCAGCACGGCAGGTAGGACAGCCAATTGAGTTAAGGTTTAACTCAACGTTTTTAAGTCCAATTAGAGTTATTATATGGTCGATAAGTGATATAACTTCAACATCAGCCGCAGCCGAATTTGCACCGAACACTTCACAACCAAACTGGTGAAATTCTCTTAGACGACCAGCTTGTGGACGTTCATGACGATAGCAAGGAATGATATAATAAGCCTTTAGTGGTAAGGCGTCATTAAGCAAACCTTTTTCAAGTGATGCACGAACTACACCAGCAGTTCCTTCAGGTCTAAGTGCGTAAATGTCAGTGCCTTTTTGAGCCTTAACTTCAAACATTTCCTTTTGGACAACGTCAGTTGTATCGCCGACAGATCGACAAAATAAATCTATATGTTCAAATGTTGGTGTTCGAATTTCCTTAAATCCGAAAAGAGATGCTGTTTCTCTCAGTAAGCTCTCAATAAATTGCCATTTGTAGCTTTGACTTGGGGTGACATCTTGTGTGCCCCTTGGTGCATTAATTGCCATTATATAGTCTCCTTTCAAGGCTTATCACCTTGACCATATGCCGTGTTGTAATTCACGGGTTATTTTAATTTTGTACTCACTATGTGTGTAATTATATATCAGTCGCATTATGCGATTAAAAGAGAACGCACCCCTAGCCCCAAAAGGGACGAGGAGTGCTCTCGTGGTACCACCCTAAATTTAGATTTAGCAGATTAACAGCCAAACCCCTTTAGATAGCCTTAACGCAGCCAAACGACTGTACTTTATCGTACAACAGCTCAAAGGTGTCTTCTTATAAAATCGCTATAGGCAATCTCAGCGCCTGGCCTCTCTTTTGATAGCGAAATCTATAATACTCTTCCTTTTCATAGCCTTTTCATATATTGTAAACTAAAATCTACAATGAAAGAATAAAACTTAATTTGAAAAACCAGTTTCGTATGCAATATGCAAGGAATATTATGCCGACTATTTTCTAACGATAGTTCTCCAGTCAAGATCGCCACGCTCAAGACCGTGTATCAACATTTCACCAGTCGCAATATTTGTTGCAATAGGAATATTGTGTACATCGCAAAGTCTAAGCAATGCCATTTCATTTGGCTCATGTTCTTTTACTGTAAGAGGATCTCTGAAAAACAGCACCATATCAACTTCGTTACAAGCAATTCTTGATGCAATTTGTTGGTCACCACCTTGGGAACCACTTAAGAACCTCTCAATTCTAAGTCCAGTTGCCTCAGCAACGAGTTTGCCAGTTGTGCCAGTTGCACAAAGGTTGTTTTTGCTTAAAATTCCACAGTAAGCGATACAAAATTGAATCATAAGCTCTTTCTTTGAGTCATGTGCGATAATGGCAATAGTCATTATAAAAACCCCTCCTAATTAATGTTGCGTTTAATCAAAATAATACTTGCTATATTTGCCTAAAAATAAGGGGCACATAGTGTCCGTTAATACGTTCCCCGATTGCATCAAAAATTTTTGCTATCGTGATGCTGTTTTTGGTAGACCTTTTTTGAGGTATCGTAGAATTTATCCACTCATCTTCAGGGATTACCCCTAAAAGAGGAATTCCCACGCTGTCAATCATTTCGTCTAAGTCTTTAATACCACTAGAAAGCAGTGCACTTTTGCTTACACGGTTTATGATTAACCTTGATGGTCTTGATGTGTTAGTAGAAATGGCATCGCTAATTTTTCTTGTGTCACGCAAGGTTATTGCATCGGGGACAGTAACGACTAGATTTAAGTCGGCAAGTTCACGAGCCATAATAATGCTAATTCCAAGCCCAGCGGGCATATCTAATATGATAAAATCAAAGGATTTTGACAAACTCTTGATTAGAGAAATTAGACCCTGTATACTAAAACTCTTTGAAACCACATTGGGTGAAGATAGTAGAAAAAGAGTTTCAATACTATCATGAGGAATCATTGCTGCCTCAATGGAACATTTTCCATCTAAAATATCGCCAAAATCAAAAACAACTTTGTTTTCAAGTGAAAGCAGTATGTCTAAAGAGCGAAGACCGATATCTAAATCAATAGCCAAAACCTTCCGATTACTAGATGCAAGAGATTTTGAAAGAGCTGCACTCAACGTAGATTTGCCAGTTCCACCCTTGCCCGATACAACCGAAATAATCTTTGCCATAATAGGAGTGCCGCCTTTCATCTTGTAAAATAGTGCGTTTCATTTTAAAGTAATGAAACACCTAGCAATCAGAGTAAAAAAGTTCATTAACTTATCATAATTTTGTAGCCGATAAACAAATTACGAAAATATAAAAATGGCAGTATGCTATACTATCCTACATTATACCAAGTTAATTGAAAAAATGCAAGAAACATTAGCTACTTTGCTACGTTTGTTTTAGTCTTTTCGTAAGCCAAGATTATAGATCTAACCAGAGCACTTGTTGCATTTCCGTCCTCGACCATACAAGCGATTGAAATTTCAGGATTATTTGCAGGGGCAAAGGCTACGAAGGTGTTATTGCTCTTTGTAGGTGAAACCTGTGGAGTACCTGTTTTTATTGCGACCGGATAGCCAAGGTCAGTTAATTGGTTTGGTGCACCTACAGTAGATGCAGCTGCAATCATACCATTGGAAACTTCATTAAAAGTGGAGTCTGACATTGTAAATTGTGAAGCTATCGTTGTTTTTTCGTGTTGTAATACTTCAGATTGGTTGTAAGTCATTATGTTTCTTAGAATGTGAGCGTTGTATCTCGTGCCACGATTTGCAAGAGTCATAGCCTCAATAGCCATTTGAAGTGGGGTAACTTGCGTATCAAGCTGTCCAATGGCTGTTTGAATGACGTCACCCGGATTCCAAAGAACGCCCATTTTTTTGGAATATTCAGGGTTTGATATAATGCCCCTTTGGTTAGAAATTTCAAGCCCAGTTTCTGTGCCTAATCCAAATAGGTTCGCATATTTCCCAATTTTATCTATGCCAAGCATACGTCCTGTATCATAGAAAAAGATGTTGCATGAGTATTTTAAGGCATCTACAGTATTAAGTGAAGAACCGGGACGGTGTCCGATATTTAAACAGCCGGGAGGATTAACCCAATTTGGCCAAAATCTATATTTTCCTGTGCAGATAATATGGGTTTGGGGGGTTATAGTACCCTCGGTAAGTGCCCCTGCGGCGACAATAGGCTTAAAGGTAGAACCGGGACGATATAATCCGTTTAGTGCACGATTAAATTGAGGGTTACCCTCTGCTGTTGCAACAGCATTATAGTTTTTATAGTAATCTTCAATGTTGTAGTAAGGGTAAGAAACACTTGAAAGCACTCCACCTGTTTTTGTATCTAGCACAACAATTGCAGCGGCTTTTGCATTTTTATTTAGCTTATTGGTTTCATTAAATTTGATAAGATAGTCGCTCAAAATCTGTTGAATTTCCCTTTGAAGATTGAAATCAATCGTTAGCTGAATGGTTTTTCCGGCAACAGGCTCAATGGTTTCAATAACGTCGATAACGTCGCCACGAGAGTTTTTGATAACACGCATCTCGCCATTTTTGCCTCTTAGGTCACTTTCAAATGCTTTTTCTGCACCTGATTTTCCAACGGTATCATTTTGCTCATAATCAGCGTTCTCAAGCGATTTATAGTAATCAACCTCTTCTGCGTACATAGGGCCAATAGTGCCAATCAAATGAGATGCAACATCGCCACCAACATAGGTACGAATCGCTTTTTCGACCACCTCAACACCAATAAAGTCATGTGAGAGTTCTTTTATAAGGGCAATCGTTTCGGGTGAAACATCTTCTGCAAAGGTGTAGCGTGGTGTATAAGGCGAAAATTCCTTTGCCATCATCTCATATCTTACACCAGCAATTTTTCGGCTGTATTCTTCAGAATAACCTTTAAAATCGCACTCAGCAAAATCTTTTCCACAGTGGGTAGACTTGCCTTTTTCAGTTATATATTTTTTAATGATAGCTGTCTCAAAAATTGCATCCATACAGTTTTGTGCAGTTGCATATGTGTTCATGTTAAGTTTGTTTTTCAGCCTTTTTACATCAGCTTCTCTATCAGGTAAAAACTCATAGGGTATGGTTTTTGAAATAGGAAGATTGTCCATCCAATCCTCTCCTAGCGCTTCAAAGGTTTTTATTAGACTAAATATCAAATTATTTTCTGTGCCTTTTTTTAGGAAGGCATAGTCAAACTCAAGGTTAAAAGCTGCTTTGTTTCTTGTAAAAGGGATGCCATTTCTATCCACAATCTCGCCACGTGCAGCAGGCTTTTTTACAGTGGTATAAGAACTTCTTTGAGCGGCTGCGAGATATTTTTCGCCGTTTACAGCTTGATAGTCAAAAACACGCATTGCGCCAAACCCAAAGATAACTACACAAAGCAAAATAAGCGAAATAATTCGCCGCGTATGAACTTTTTCCATTTGCTTTGCCATAAACTTCTCCTTTGCAACAATCTACCACAGGTAGCGATGCTGCTAATATATATTGGGGCAGACAGCATCTAAAATAAGCCATATGCCCGCATTGCAATTTCTAATTTATGCTCGTGAGGTTTCGTTAAACCTCATACCGATTATTCTTACAGTATAGTAGAATATTGGTGTCAAAACAACAGTGTAAACAATAGTTGGAAGAATATTATTCAATAAAATTGTGCTAACACCCTCATAATTCCAAATTGCGTAGTAAAATACAAAGTCAAAAAAACCTTGTAATAAAGCGGCGATAAGGCAAAAAGCAATAGAGTTTATTAGCTTTGTTCGTAGATAATAAATGCAAGCCAAAGAAATTAAAACGCTACAAGAAAGTAAAATGAAAGCATTAAACCCAAACAGCTTGTCGGAGGAAATATCCCACAAAAACCCAGCCATCATTCCAAAAATCGCACTGGACATAACGCCTTCGTACATACTGATACAAACTACAAGTGGTAATATGAGTACAGGCTTTAATCCAAATAATTCAAATAGGTGTGGGGTTGTTTGCAACGTGTAGAAGAGGAGAAGTAAAAGGGAATAGAGCGTCCATTTAATAATGGGTAAAAGCTTTTCATTTTTCAGACGCATTATTCTACAATCTCCTTTTATTATTATTTATTCGTCAAGGTAATCAATCAACTCACTGCCTTGCCCGTTAAAGTTAGTGATGACCTGAACAGTAGTAACTTCATCAATCGAGTCAAGTGGCTTAACAGTTGCATATTTTGTAATACCGTGAGATTCTGATTTCACATCAACTATTTTTCCAACTGGAATTCCTTTGGGATAAATTCCGCTTGCTCCAGCCGTTATAATCATATCACCCGATTTGATTACGGTATCCTCTGATAAAATTGAAAGTTTTGCAAGTCCATCCTTTGAAAGCACCACATCGCCGTTTAATATGCCCAGCTCTTTAGAGACAATTTCTATAGCACTTACATCGATTTCCGGACTTAGGATTGTTTTCACTCGAGAACTTATAGGTCCCACCTTTGTAACAATTCCAATCAGCCCAGTAGCTGTCATAACCGGGTCATACAACGAAACACCATGAAGTGTGCCCTTGTCAATCATAAACGAGCTATATCTATCACTAGGATCACGGCTGACAACAGATGCGGTTGTAATTTCAAAGTCTGGATAAATGCCTTTAATACCTGCCACAATTTGATATTGCTCATTTTCATCTTTAATTTTTTCATAGTCAATCAATTTTTGATTAAGAGCAGCATTTTCAGCTTTTAAAGTTTCGTTTTCCTTAATGGTATTTTTATAGTTTAAAAAGCGATCAAAAAAATTGCCAGTTGATTTTGAAATGTAGGTAGACGCTTGTTGAAAAGGGGTGGTAATGAGTTCAAGCAAGTTTTTAGGGATATTGCGAACTCCATCAGAAGACGCACTATAAAGCATCATGCCAAAGAGCACCGAAATCAGAGCCGCTAAGATTTTAAATTTATGAGTTTTAAAGAATTCCGACATTCATTGTCACCACCCGTTAGCATTTTAATTTAATATTAGCTACGAATAACTCGAAATCCCTCGATGTTATACCGAGGGTTTTCTTTATCATATAGTGTGCTAATTGAGATCAATGTAGTTTTTAATATTTAATATCGTCAGATGCAAATACGCTTGAAAGTTTATCAAGGTTTTCCAAAACAATACCAGTTCCAAGAGCAACACAATCAAGTGGATCATTTGCAACTGTAACTTGCATTCCAGTTTCTTGAGCAATTAGTTTGTCAACACCTCTTAGCAATGCGCCGCCGCCAGTAAGAGTAATACCTTGGTCAATGATGTCAGCAGAAAGCTCTGGTGGAGTTTTTTCAAGAGTAGATCTAATTGCGTCAAGTACCTCTTGTAATGTGTCAATTAAAGCCTCTCTGATTTCAGTAGAGGTAACCGTAATGTTTTCTGGTAAACCTGTAAGTAGGTTTCTACCTTTAATTTCGGTTGTGATTTCTTCATCAAGCGGGAATGCGTTTCCAACTTCAATTTTAATGTTCTCAGCAGTTCTCTCACCGATTAGTAAGTTATACTTTTTCTTAATGAAATTTGTAATATCAACATCAAATTTATCGCCACCAACCCTTACAGATTTTGCAGCAACAATACCGCCAAGTGAAATAACTGCAACTTCAGTTGTTCCACCACCAATATCAACAACAATGCTTCCTGTAGGTTCGCTTACTGGAAGACCTGCACCAATTGCAGCAGCCATAGGCTCTTCAATAATCATAACCTTTTTTGCACCGGCTTTTTCAGCAGACTCTTTTACAGCACGTCGCTCAACAGCAGTGACGCCCGATGGAATACAAATTACAACTCTTGCACGATTAAACATGGAATTGTTAAGAGCCTTTTTTATAAACTCTTGTAGCAGACTAGTTGTGATATCAAAATCTGCAATAACGCCATCTTTTAGAGGGCGAACAGTTACGATTGAACCAGGAGTTCTTCCTACAACGTCTTTTGCAGCTTGTCCTACGCTTTTTACTGTGTCATTCTTTATGTCAACTGCAACAACAGAAGGCTCACGAATGATGATGCCTTTGCCCTTCATGTACACTAGCGTGTTTGCAGTACCTAAGTCAATGCCAATATCTTTTGTAAACATTTATAACTCCTCCATTTTTAGCAGCATAATGCTGCGCCCACGTCATACAATAAGTTCCATAAAAACTTGTCATTATTGCCTTTGTTGTGAGATTTTTCTAATTAATTGTATTTTTATTTTAATCACTCTTTATTATAACCTAGTCAAACATATTTCTCAACATATTTTTCAGTTTTTTACACTAATTCTATATTTAAGGAATGATTTACAAAACATTACCTTTTAGAGCATACAGTATTTTCTTTTACCAAGAAATATCAGTATGAAAAGTAATCAAGATTTAATCCATCATGCCTTTCAAAAGAACATTAAGCTTTGAAATAGGCAGTCCAACAACATTTGCATAGTCACCCTCAATTTTTTCAACAAAAAGGCAAGCCTTGCCTTGAATTCCATAGCCCCCGGCTTTGTCATAGGGTTCATCTGTGGAGACATAGTCGTCTATTTCAGCTTCTGTCAAATTTAAAAAGGTAACCTTGGTTTCACATTCAAATTGGTGAACGCTGTGGTCTTTTAAAACACAAACCCCAGTGATGACTGAATGGGTATTCCCAGATAATTTATTCATCATTGTATAGGCTTCGTCTTTGTTTTGAGGGATACCTAAAATCTCACCATCTGCAAAAACGACAGTATCACAACCAATAACGATATCTTGGGGTGCTGACTTTATTGTGCCTGCTTTTGAAAAACTAAGTGCCCTAACAAGTTCGTAAGGTTCAGTAATGGTGATGCTTCGCTCATCAAAATTAGAAGGCATAACCGAAAAATCGGTAGTTATTAGGGATAAAAGCTCTAACCTTCGTGGTGAACGTGATGCCAAAATTATTTTTCTCATATGTTATAGTCCCTTTGAAAAGTTTTTGTAAAGCCATAAGCAAAAGATGATACAAATCATTTTAATGATATTAATATTCACCGCAAAGCCAAACGAAAGTTTTATTACTGATAAATCGAGTGTCAGAGGGTTTGGTATACCAAGTCCAATTTCTTGTCCAATGTTTAACCAGCTTAGAAAAGGAACATTACTCACAACCTCACTTAAAAGAGTACCAAGGGTAATTCCTGTTAAGAAAAAAAGCGCAAAAACAAAGGTCTTTTTCCATTTCATACTGTCAATGCCTCCAATGATGTTAGTAGGGGCGACCTTTGGTCGTCCATTGGGTATTGGTCGTTCGCAGGGTTAAACAAAATCATAATTATCGTTACCGAGAAATAAATTTTAAATTAATTATTCGTAACGATATATGTTCGGCTTTAAGCCGGTGGAGCCAAAACCACCAATTCCTCTGACGGTATCGTCAAGCTCATCTACAACTATGAGCTGAGGGGTGAAAACAGGGGAAATTACAAGTTGTGCAATTCTGTCATTCCTTTGAAATGTGTAGTCAGTGTCGCCGTGGTTAATCAAAGGTACCATAAGCTCGCCACGATAATCGCTGTCGATTACACCCACGCAGTTTACGGGTGCAATCAAATTTTTAGTAGAAAGTCCACTTCTTGCATAGACCAACCCGACATAAGCAGAACTCTCAATCCCTATAGCAATACCCGTAGGAATTTTAATCACTTCATTTGGCTTTATAGTGACTGGACCATCTACATTGGCATAAAGGTCATATCCAGCACTTCCTCGAGTTGCTCTGGTTGGAACAACTGCATCGGGGGTTAGCTTTTTAATTTTAAGTATTTCCAACTTGTTGCCTCCAATCGTTTCGTTAAATATTTCTGTAATAAAGTCCTCTTGTAAAGCTACCATAAGCGGGTACTCTGTCTTTGTAATCAGAAATCACCCTGTCGCATTGCGCCATATTTTCGGTTGTGAAATATAAAATTCCAAAGGAAAGAGGAGCAACTTCGTGTAGTCTGTCCGCCATGTATAGAGGGTTGCAATTTAAAAGCTCACTGTATTTTTGACGGTTACAGATGATTTTAAACCGCATTCCCATTCTATCGGTCAACATATTATTCCCGCTACAATCTTTGCAGCTAAATTGATTTTTAATAGGGCAGTTTTTTAACAGCATCAATGGCAAATATCCATACATAAAGATTCCAAGTGGAATGTCTGAGTAAATCTTTTTTGCAGTTTCAATGTTTAGCTCAAAGGAAAGGGTCATATCAGACACACCAATTTTTTTATAACTATCCACTGCAAGTGAGTTTGCACAGTTTAAGTAAGCTCCACCAAAGATTGTCATTGAAAGTTCGTTTGCCATTTTAATATGGGCAAGGTTATTTGCATAAACTCGTGAAAAGCCCTGTNNCTGTTCTTTTAGCATTGCAAGCTTTTTTATATTATCCTGTTCGGTCATGTACATCGCACGATATGGTTCAATAATAACCTTGTCCTTGAAAAGCAAAAGCTTTGAGATGTTGTCATAAACCTCGTCAATCGGCAAAATGATAAACTCAAGGTCAGCCATTCTTTCAAAAGGTATTTGTGACATTCTCTCAAACCTTGCCCTCATAGTGAAGTCAGATTTCTTCTCGGGCTTTTGAGGCATAGTAAAGCTGTCTTTGCAAGGAATGGGGGTGATTATCTCACGTTTATTTGCAATTTCTTCACAGACAAAACGTCTTAATTCGTTCAGTTTTGAAACTGGAAAAGCCAAACCATCATCAATAGAGCAGGTAATTTTACCTACTTTGAAGATAGTTCCCCCTAGTTTTGAAAGAGAAGTGGTTAGACTTTCCACAGTTGCTGGTTTATTAAGTGCAAGCTCTGGGATATCTGAAGAAATTGTTGAAGAATTGTTGTCTTTATCACAAGCAGTCAATACCACCGGTTGGTCACGTTTTAGGGTGAGTTCCATATCAAGAGGTACTAACCCAACTTCTTTTTTGTAGGTGTTTTCTAATGACTTTAGTATTTTGTTGGTAGCCGCTACAACATCGTCTTTTAGACGTATGCCAAACATATCCTCACCAAGCTTGTTTTTCAGATAACCATCTGTAAAACCACTGCGAGAAAATACTGCTTGTAGAGTATCTATATCGTAATCTTCATTTTTGTCAGCGTTTGAGTAAACCTTTGTGGCAGCAGCAACATATTCAGGACGTTTCATTCTTCCTTCGATTTTAACGGAAGTAACACCTGCTTGTTTTAGCTCTTCAATATGTGGTGCTAGGCATAGGTCTTTTAGTGATAGGTCGTTTGCTGGTGTGTCGCTTGAAGTAAAGGGGAGGCGACAAGTTCCAGCGCAATTTCCACGGTTTCCACTTCTTGTGCCAATCATAGAGGAAATATAACATTGCCCCGAAACTGACATACAAAGTGCTCCCTGAACGAAAACTTCAGTTTCAATATCCACACTTTGTGAGATTTCTTTAATCTGTTCGAGTGAAAGTTCGCGTGCTAAAACAACACGCTTAATTGAAAGGTCTTTTAACTGCTGGGCACCCATAACAGTGTGAACTGCCATTTGGGTTGAGGCATGGATAGGAATGGTAGGACAAATTTCCCTAATCATAGAGACAAGACCCAAGTCTTGCACAATAAATGCATCAATTGAACATTCACAAGCGGTTTTAATACATCTTAGTGCATCATTTAGCTGAATATCAAAAATAAGGGTGTTAAGTGTTTGGTAAACCTTAACATCCCTTGAGTGGCAATATGAAACGGCATTTAAAAGCTCGTTCTTATCGAAGTTTCGAGCGTTCTGCCTTGCAGAAAAATCCGTTTGGCCAAGATAGACGGCGTTTGCTCCGTTTTGCACAGCTGCAAGAACAGAGTCAATATCGCCTGCCGGTGCTAGTATTTCTAAGCTAGTTGTGTTTTTGCTCATTGTTTTTTTCCTTATCTCCATAAGCTAAAAGTTTAACTGTCATCATTTCATTTTGTTCTTTTAATAAATCAATTTCTCTTGAAAGCTCCATAATTTGTGAGCGAGATCTGGTTGCCTCTTCAAGGTAATCTATGACCTGTTTTCTAAGGTTGTCCTTGTCACTTGAAGCTTTGATACAGTCGTCCATAAGTCCAAGAGATACAAGCATACAAGCTGAGGTTACTGAGATTGCGTCATTTTGCTTCATAAATTGATCTATCTTTGAGTCAAGTTCTTCTGCTAATTGTTTAACGTAACTTACGCTTTCGTCTGTTTGAATTGTATATTCTTTCCCTGACAAAACAATTTTAATTTTGTTCATGGTATTACCTCCGTTTAAATTGAGTTGTATATACAATTAATTATAATACATAGAAGATAACTTGTAAAGCAAATAACCTCATATTAAAAGGTTTTTTGTCCATAGTCTTTACAATAAAAGCTGTATGGTGTAGGATTTAGGAAAGTAATCTTTTTTGGAGGATAAAATGAAGGGTAAGAATTTTGATAATAGAGTTCACTTAATTGATGAAGTGCGTGGGTTTGCCATTATTTGCATGGTGGTTTATCATTTGTTTTATGACCTTGTGGTTATTTTTGGGATGAATATTCCATTGTTTTACACCAGTTTTATCGATACCTTGGTTGTTTTGTTCGCGGGATTGTTTATCTTTATTTCTGGTTCAGCTTGTCTTTTTTCAAGGAATAACCTAAAACGTGGATTTCTTTGCTTTATGCTTGGCATGGCAATGACTGTAGTTACATTCTTTTTTATAAAGGATAGCCTTGATGTATTTGGTATCCTGCATATGCTCGGAATTAATATGATGCTGTTTTCGCTGGTAGCCCATCTTATAAAGAAAATACCGCCTCTACTTGGAATTGTTGTCTGTTTTGCTTTATGGCTAATTACATACAACCTACAGAATGGATATCTAGGGTTCGAGGGCATTTTGCAAATAGATATGCCAGCCGAGTTGTATCAGACGAATTATTTATTTCCTATAGGGCTTAATAATGCATCTTTTTTCTCTGTTGATTATTTTCCACTCATTCCTTGGACATTCTGCTTTTTAGCTGGCTCATTCTTTGGTGTGTTACTCAAAGAAAAACGGTTGCCGGAGTTCTTTTACAAAATGCATTTTAAACCACTTGCATTTGTTGGCAGAAATACGCTGATTATTTATATCCTACATCAACCCGTTATATTTTCGATATTATGGGTGGTTTTTTGGATTGTGGGTTAGAGAAATTTATTCACGATAGAAATTTCTCTAAAGCAATCTGCCCATTTGACGAGCAGGTTGCAGGTGTATTTTAGTTTCTTATAATATGGAGAGGAAGCTGGAACTCTTTGCAATGTTGAGGTGTTCTTAAAGAAACTCATAAAGGTTTCATAAAGGTCATCTTCGGGACTTTCTTGTGCTTTTAAGGATGAAAAATAACCAGTTGAGGGTAGTGATTGGCTGTAATTATACTGCGGTTTTGTTTCACCATAGAAAAAACCTCGAGGGTTATAATCGTCATAGTTTGGGCTTACTTGCTCTAATAAATTTTTCGCTATTTTGGAAAGTAAAAAAACATTCAGCTCATCCGTATTGACTGTTTGAAAGCATGGAACAATTAATGCTGAGTCTGTAGTGCTTATTTTTCCAGACGTTGTTTTTGAAATAAGCACAAAGTTAACGGCAGTTGATGTTTGGATAAATAGATTTGTTGGAAATGATTTGAGGGAAAGCTCAATTTGGTTTAGCTCATTTTTTACATCGGTTGAGTTTTGTGCAAAGTCAATGATATGCTCGGAGGAAAAGTCCTTTTGGCTTTTGGCAATTGTAATGTTAACCCCATATGTATATAATAGCTCGCCAACTTTTTTTTCATTTTCTTTTGCCACTTGGTCATTTGAGGCTTCGCTTGAGGTGGGTTCTGATTCAAATGATGATGACGGTGTAGATGACGTTGGCATAGATGACGTTGATGTAGACGATGTTGGCGTTGATGTAGATGATGTAGACGAGTTTTGGCTTGAATCAGGTCTTGAATTAGGAAGACTTTCTTCCCTTGAAGTCGTTTGATTAGATGAAGACTCCCTTGAAGTTGATGTATCAGATGAACTTTCTATTGAAGTTGTTGTATTTGATGAAGTTTCTTTTGATGGAATGGAAGCCGTTTTTTTAGATGAAACATGGGAATTTATTTGTGACGATGATTTACTGTCAGAGGTGATTGTATCTGACTCTATCACATCTTCAGCCAAGAAAGCGCTATCTTGCAGTTTTTCGCTTTGTGGTGGAGTATAAATAATACCGCCTGTTTGTTGATCATAGTCATTAAAACTCATATAAAAAGCTGAAAAGACAACTGCTAAAAAAGCAAATGCCAAACAGATAATTCTGGTGATTAAATTGTTTCTAATAGTGATTCACCTACCCAAAAACGATATAACCCAATATTAACATTTAGTTATAATTTTGTCAAAATTTGTAGAATATTATAAAAAAAGTTGTTTAATATATGTAAAAAGTGGGTTGGTTTTGAGCTGTAAGTGAGTGCTGTTAACGAAATCTAAAAAAATGGTGGATATTCTTTACAACATAGTGTAAAATTAAGAAGTGATAATATAAAGATTCTGGAGTATCATACTCCTAAGGAGAAAAAATAATGAGAAAAACTAAGATTATTTGCACATTGGGTCCAGCAAGTGAGGACGAAAATATTGTAAGAGAACTTATGCTATCGGGAATGGATGTTGCACGCTTTAACTTCTCGCATTCAACCCACAAAGAGCACAAAGTCCGCTTTGATCAAGTTGACAGACTTAGAAGAGAACTTAATCTTCCGATTGCAGCGTTACTTGATACAAGGGGCCCTGAAATTAGAGTTGGATTAATTGAAAATGACAAGGTTACAGTAGAAAAATTCGATATAATTACATTCACAACAGAGGAAGTGCTTGGAACAAAAGAGAGAATTCATATCAACTACAAGCAATTGCCTCATGACATAAATGACGGTGACAGAATATTAATTGACGATGGACTAATCGAAACAGTGGTTTTATCCCATACTCATACCGAGATTGTATGTGAAGTTCAAAATTCTGGAGTTATTTCAAACCGCAAGGGAATTAATGTTCCTGGTGTTAGATTGTCTATGCCTTATTTAAGTGAGCAAGACAAAAAGGATATTATCTTCGGTGCAGAGACTGGCTTTGATTTTGTTGCTGCATCATTTACAAGAACCGGTGAGGATATCGAGGAAGTAAAAGCAATATTAAGCACCACTAAAAATCCGAATATCAGAATTATTGCTAAAATTGAGAATGCCGAGGGCGTTAAAAATATCGATGAAATCCTACGTGTAGCTGATGGAATAATGGTTGCTCGTGGTGATATGGGTGTTGAAATTCCTTTTATAGAAATTCCTGTATTACAAAAAATGCTGATTAAAAAAGCATACAATGCTGGAAAACAGGTTATAACAGCAACACAAATGCTTGATTCTATGATGAAAAATCCACGTCCTACAAGGGCTGAAACAACAGACGTTGCAAACGCAATTTATGACGGAACAAGTGCAATTATGTTGTCGGGTGAAACTGCGGCTGGACTTTATCCTGTTGAGTCACTTAAAACAATGGCGGATATTGCACGACGTACAGAGCAAGACATTGATTATCAAAAACGCTTTAGAACTAGAGATTTAGATGAGTTTCCAAACGTTACAAATGCGATTTCCCATGCGACAGTTACCACTGCAATGGATTTAAAAGCAGCGGCAATTATCACTGTAACCAAATCAGGTCAAACCGCAAGAATGATTTCTAAGTTTAGACCTAATAGTCCAATTATTGGCTGCACAATAAACGAGATGGTTTGTCGTCAAATGAACTTATCTTGGGGCGTAACTCCAATTCTCTGTGAAGAAAAATATACAAACGACGAGCTTTTTGACCACGCTGTAGAGGTTTCGGAGAAAAATGATTTAATAGGCAGTGGTGATTTGGTTGTAATAACAGCGGGTGTTCCGCTTGGAATTACTGGAACTACTAATATTATGAAGGTTCACATTGTTGGCGATATCCTAGTGACTGGTGAAGGTGTTACTGAAAATAGTGTTTGCGCAAATCTTTGCGTTTGTGATAGCGAAGAACAAGCATTAAAAACTTTTAAGAATGATGACATTTTGGTTATCCCTAAAACTTCAAATGCAATTTTGGAGCTTATCAAGGATTGCTCGGGACTTATCACAGAGCAAGAGGGACTTAACTCACATGGTGCGATTGTTGGATTGGCTTTGAATAAACCTACTTTAGTGGGTGCTACCAATGCAACTCAAATTTTAAGAAGTGGTACAAATGTTACTCTTGATGCTAAGCGAGGAATTGTTTGCAATATGTCAAAATAGCCATAAGTTGGCTTAAAGGGGTGTAGCAATGAACAACGAAGACAAACGTAAGATAAAAATAGGAATTGTGATTTCTGCATTTGCAGTGATACTTTACTATGGGCTGCAAAATTTTGATGATGTAAGATCGATTTCTCACTTTTTCACCGGAATATTAAGTCCATTTATCTATGCAATATGCTTTGCTTTTGTTTTAAATATCCTTGCCAATTTTTATGAGAATAAAATCTTTGCTACGCTTAACAAAAAGAAAAACAAAAGGTGGGAGAAAGCTAGACGTCCAGTTTGCATACTGCTGACGATATTTACTTTCTTAGGAATTATTGCAGGGTTAATTTCGTTTATCATACCCCAACTAATACAGTCAACGCATACACTTGCCGCAGGAATATCGGGGTTTACAAGTAATCTCGAGGGCTCGATTAACGATTTGCTTAAAGGGCTTGGTATTTCGACAGATTTAAACATTGCTTTAACCAACTTTCTAACCGATTTTTCTGATAAAATCCTGAAATTTTTAACGAGTTCTGTTCCACAAATTTTAAAGACAACAATTGATATTACCTCTGGAGTATTCAACGTATTCTTTGGGTTTGTCATTGCAATCTATATCCTTGCAACAAAGGAAAGCTTGCTCAAAAACGCAAAGAGAATGTTGTATGCGTTTATGCCTCAAAAAGCCGCTGACTACACAGCTCATATCTATGGTCATGTAAATGATCGTTTTACTGGGTTTGTGTCGGGGCAGTTAACAGAGGCAGTTATTCTCGGTGTATTGTGCTATATTGGAATGAAGATTTTCAGCATGGAGTATGCACTTTTAATCAGCGTTATTATTGGGATTACAAACATTATTCCGATAATAGGTCCGATTATTGGCGCAGTGCCAGGTGTGGTGATTATGCTTATGATTGATCCAATGAAAGCTGTTTGGTTTGTGGTTTTCATAGTAGTGCTTCAACAAATTGAAAGCAACCTCATCTATCCGAAGGTCGTCGGCGATTCAATTGGGTTGCCCGGCTTGTGGGTAANNTGTAGGTGGCGGACTGTTTGGTTTTGCAGGAGTAATCCTTGGAGTGCCTGCGTTTGCAGTTATTTACACTCTGATTGCAGAAAACACAACTAAACGCTTGAAAGAAAGATCAATCAAGCTATAATACAAAAAAACAGCGAAGCTTTTTAAGCTTCGCCGTTTTTTTATGTTTGTCACTAGTTTAGAAATGCGTTGAGACTATTTAAAAGCTCTTATAGTAGGTTTAGTATTTTTTCAATCACTTGTTTTCCTAAAATGATGTTGTGGCCAGACACACAAGTATCAAAGTCCATCTCTCTATAAGTTAGAAGTGTATTAATATATTCTTCTTTTTCACCATAAATATTTGGGATGATTTCATCAAGGGTGTCACCAATATTATCACCTACGTTAATTATCTTTTCTGCTTCATCAATTACACTTATGGAATCAATTGTATGACCAGGTGTATAGATGATTCTTACTCTATCTTCTGGAAAATATAATTCTGTCTCAAATGTTAAATTAGGAAGATACAACTCAGCTTCGCCATCTAGATGTTGGCCGTTTTCATGTATCATGTTTTCCCAATTTAATTTCATCATTTCTCTACATAGGTTGTGAGATATTATAGTGCAATTTGGGAAAGAACTATTTCCCCAAACATGGTCCCAATGATAATGTGTATTTATTACAATAATTGGTTTGTTATCATGTTTTATATATTCTTTAACGGGCGCAATGTTTAAAGAACCAAGGCCTGTATCTATAATATAATTATATTTATCACCCATAATAAGGTGAACATTTAAATTCCATCCGTCGGGGACGGTTGTTGTGAAAAGAATGCTTCTATCCTTAATTTTTTCTATTTTCATTCTCATTCTCATTCTCATTTCTTTTTCCTAAACACAAACAGTTTAGAAAAAATATAGTTTAAAATAATCACTACAATATTTGAAAGTACTTTTATAAACATATCGTTAAATAATAATAGAGTTACAAAAATATACATGATTAAAACATCAAGTCCACCCGAAAAAAGCCTTGCTCCAAAAAATTTTACCAATTCGTTTGTTACCTGTTGAACTCCTTTTGCATCGCTCATAAACACATAGCGACGATTTGTGAAAAAAGCAAATAGCACAGAAATGATGAAAGAAATAATGGTTGAAGTTATCTCATTAATAGAAAGGATATGAGCCAAAACATAATAGCATATTAAATTACAAAGAGTTGTTAGTCCCCCAAAAAATACATAAAGGATAAGTTCTCTGTGCTTTAGATATAGATTTTTAACCTTGTCCATAAATACCTCCTAAATGCAATAGCATAGTCCAATTGAGATTGATTATATCACCTATAATAGTACTTTGCAATGAATATAAAACTTACATAAGACTTTGTGTTGTTGTATTAATATTACAATTGTGATATAATAACATGATAAAATATGTCCTAAAATAATACAATTGAACTAAGGAGAAGATTATGAAACATAAAGTGCAACTCATAATGAGGCTTATAAAAAATCATGGTTTTTTTAAAACCATTTTCCTATTAATAAAAATGATATTTTTCAAAATTTTAGATATTAGGTTTTCTAAAAAAAATGAGCAACGCATACTTTCGTCTATAAAAGGCAAGCGCGTTATTGTTTTTTCAAAGGCAATTGAGTGGAATAATATGTTTCAACGTATTCAACAAATGGCGCTTGAATTTTCCAAAAGGGAAAACACTGTCGTTATTTATGTGGAAAATTGCAGTACACATGATTTTTTCGCAAATATTAATGAGTTAAGCGAAAGCCTATTTTGCTACTCATTTCGCCACTATTCAAAGCTAAATGAGCTATTAGTAAATGCGGATGAAGTCGTTTTATATATGACGAATCTTTTTAAATTTGACACAAATTTAGCGTTAAACCATGATAAAATGGTCTATGAATATGTTGACGAACTAGAACTGTTTTTTACTGATATGGACGAAGCTACAGCGCATCACCAAAAAGCATTAGAGATGTCGGACGTAAGTGTTGCAACGGCGACAAAACTTTTCAATCAAATAAAACCTTTCGCAAAAAACCCACTGCTTTCGCCTAATGCTGTTGATTATGACACATTTAGCATATCCAAAACCACTCCTATTGCAGAAGTATTAGAGTATGTTGTNNCCAATATGACGTTGTTTTAGGTTACTATGGAGCGCTTGCAAGTTGGTTCGATTTTGAAGTAATCATAGAAGTGGGAAAGCAAAAGAAAAACTGGCTTTTTGTCTTAATAGGAACAGTTTTTGATGATACTTTATCAAAATACCCTTTAAAAGACTATGAAAATATTATGCTTGTAGGAGCACAACCTTATAAATCATTACCTAGTTTCATCAAAGGAATTGATATTTTAACTATTCCATTTTTAGTAAATAACATTACCGAATCTACATCTCCTGTAAAGTTGTTCGAATATATGGCGAGTGGTGTTCCAATACTAACATCACAACTTCCAGAATGCAAAAAATACCAATCAGTATATCGCTATAATGACGCTACTGATTTTATCACACAAGCACAAATGCTATTTGACATGAGAAATTCTAAAGAATATCAAGACATCCTATTAAAAGAGGCAAAGGAAAACACATGGGCAACGAGAGTGGATCAAGTGTTAGAAGAACTAGACAAGTAGAAAGGGTGCAACCATTGAACAAATCTATCTTCAAAAATTCCATTTATAAGCTAATTTTAAGTGTATTTAACCTGTTTGTGCCTCTATTGGTTATGCCCCATATTAATTCACTTTTAACGGAAAAGGATTTTAATGAGTACAATTATGCAAACTCCCAATTTGCTTTTTTTCTAATATTTGCGGTGTTTGGAATTTATAATTACGGTGTGAGAGAAATAAGCAAAGTACGTAATGATAAGAAAAAACGTGAATCACTTTTTACAAACTTGTTCTTCTTTGGAATTATCACCAGTGTAGTTACATCAATTGGTTATTTTATATATGTAATGTGGACAGTAGACCCCAATTACCAAATTCTATACAACATTCTTCTTGTTCAAATATTGGGTAATATACTTTCTATTGAATGGATGAATGAAGCAGTTGAAAACTATGGTTTTATCACACTAAAAACGGTTATTGTTCGTATCTTGTATGTTATATCGATATTTGTTTTTGTAAGAAAACCACAAGATGTAATTATTTATAGTATAATTATGTCATCAAGTATAGTTATAAATAATGCTATAAGTTTCTTTTATGTAAAAAAAGATTTGAAATTTCGTTTTGATGATTTTCGACTTGCTAGGTACATCAAGCCACTCTTTATTCTTACATTAATTTCAAATGCAAACCTACTTTATACCCAATTAGATAGACTTTTTATTGGAAGATTTGCTGCCGGTGATGCCCCAGTTACAGAGTATGCCAATCCATCTAACATTATTAACATGGTTGGTGTGATGCTTATTTCTATAATTATGGTGTCTATTCCACGTCTTAGCTATTATGTTGGTAAGGGCATGGAAAAAGACTATATGGAACTTCTAAATAAAAGTACACGTGCGTTTTTTATGGTGCTTTGTCCCGCATGTATTGGGCTCTTTTGCTTAAGTTATGAAGCAATATATATATATACAAAAGGTGTTTATGCGTATTCTTATCATGTGTTGGAAGTTTTCTCTATTAGATTTTTAATTAATAGCCTGTATACCATTTTCACCAATCAGATTTTGTATATCCACGGAAAAGAAAAATCTGCAGTTAAAATTATAGCTATCGGAGGAGTACTTAACCTTATTTTTGATAGTGCATTAGCGTTTACGGGATTTCTTACCCCAGTTTCTGCAATCGTTTCAACGGCAATCGCTGAAACAATTATGCTTTCAATTATGTACTGGTATATTAGAACAAAGGTTAAAGTTCCATTTAAGCTATTTGCGTTTAGCAATATGAAATATCTTTATTTTTCGTTGCCATTTCTCGTGATAAACTGGGCAATAAGAAGGCTTGATTTAGGGGTGTTGATGAATTGTGTAATTATCATACCACTTTGCGGGCTCACATATTTGACAATCCTTCTTATAACAAAGGATGATATGTTAGTTTATTTCATTGATAAATTTAAAGTAAAGTTTCAGAAAAATAAAAATTAGGAAGTGCCTCTTATGAAAAAAGTAATCACATATGGTACGTTTGATATGCTGCATTATGGACATATCAACCTGTTAAGACGTGCAAAAGAACAGGGTGATTATCTGATTGTAGCATTGTCTACCGACGAGTTTAATTCAGGAAAGGGCAAAGAATGTTATTTTTCCTATGAGCAACGCAAACTACTTTTAGAGTCTATTCGCTATGTTGATTTGGTTATCCCAGAAGAAACATGGGAACAAAAGATTGATGACGTAAAGGAATTTAAAGTCAATGTTTTTTGCATGGGAGATGATTGGCAAGGCAAGTTTGATTTCCTAAAGGAGTATTGTGAGGTTTTGTATTTTGGACGTACCCCTGAAATCTCAACCACAAAGATAAAAGAAGACATAGGAAGTGCTTAATATAACTGACATAAATTTAAGTGAAAGGTGATTCTTGATGAACCCTAAAAAAATAATAAAATCAGCTTTCAAGTCCATTTTTGCGTCTGCTAAAAAAGATGAAAATAAAATTGTGTTTGAAAGTGAACCGGATTTTAGCGATAATTCGAAAAGCTTATATGATTATATGATTCAAAATAATTTTAATCAAAAGTACAAGATGGTATGGTGCGTTAAAAATCCCGAAAACTTCAAGGACATGAAAGTTAAAAACGTAACTTTTACAAGCTTTCGTGATAAGCGTTATTTGTTAAACTACCTTTATCATATTGCCACTGCAAAGACTGTCATTTACACCCATGCAACACCCCCTATGATAGATACCAAAAATCAGACGGTCGCCTGCTTGTGGCATGGTACTCCGCTAAAACACATGAACTTTATCAAGACTGATGCAGACCCGTTCACATTCATTGTTTCAGCAAGTGAGTTTTGTAGTGATGCGCTTGCAAACTGCTTTAAGGTTTCACATGATAAAATCAAAGTGACGGGATACCCTAGATGCGATATTCTTTTTGAAGAGACAGATATGCCTTCAAAGCTTGATATTAACAGGATAGAGTGGCCCAAGGTTGTTTTGTGGATGCCTACATTTCGTCAAAGTAGTCAACTAAAAATATTCGATTCCCATCAAACACAAACAGGACTACCCCTAATCGAAACAAGCGAACAGTTAATTGACCTAAATAAAAAGTTACAAGAGCTAAGGCTATTTGTAATAATAAAACTTCACCCGTTACAAGATTTATCGGGCGACCTTGTTGACCTTAGTAACATTAAAATGCTCACAAGTGATAAACTTGAAGAGGATGACATTGGGCTATACAACTTAGTTGCAAATTCAGACGTTTTGCTAACTGATTATTCTTCGATTTATTTTGATTATCTTTTGCTTGACCGCCCAATTGGATTTATCATTGATGATATAGAGGAATACAACAAAAACCGTGGGTTTGTGACGGAAAAACCTTTGGAAATGATGCCGGGTCAAAAAATAAAAACAACAGAGGAACTTTACAGCTTTTTTGAAGATATAAGCAATGATAAAGACGACTTTGCAGACGACAGAGCTAGGGTAAATAATATTGTTAATCATTTTCAGGACAATAATAGTTCAGAGAGATTGCTTGAATTGTTGAAAATTAGTAAATAATATAGCTATTATTGCAAAATAAAATATAGTTTGATATAATGATCGGTATTAATTATTGTTTTAATAAAAAATGTATGACGATATATATCTAGCATAAAGCATAGGTATCAGGGAGGATGAAAAATATGGAGCAGGTTTTTGACCTTAGAGAATTCATAGTAAATATTTTCAGGAAGTTTAAGTTAGTTATCATTATGGCAGTTGTATTCGGTTTACTAGGAGGCGTTTTTGGCTTTATGAGGGTTGGAAAGGATAAGTTTACTACTACCTCTGCTACTAGTGTAAATATCATAACCAATCAAACTACTGATGCTACAGCGCTCACAAATATTATGACAAGTATAAGAGATACGGTTTCTGGTGACTTTTTTTATATCGGAGTACTAAACTCAATTAAGAAAAATGTAGACAACACAGAATTTAATGAAATCTTTGATGGGCAAAAACAACCATCAATTGCAAGTCTAAAAGAGATTATTAAAATTTATGTAAACGGTAATCTTGTGTTGATTGATGTGGCAACTACCAATGAGGCTTTGTCTATTGAGGCCGGAAATGCGGGCAGAAAGCATATCATTGAACAACTAGGCAAGAATATCAATAACATTAATTTGACAGAGCAGACACAGCAAACTGTAAACACATCTTTGCAAAATGGAGATACTCCAAAAAGCAAAGCAATTAAGTTTGGAGTTTTGGGCTTTGGTGGCGGAATGGTGTTGGCTATACTTTGGATATTCTTCATTGACATTATGAGCTTAAAAGTAAAATCAGCAGACGATTTAAGAAAATACAACCTGCCTATTTTGGGCGAGATTGCAAAGGGTTAGGGGGGAATAACAAAATGTCATGTGACGTATATAAGAAAGTAGCATTATCCATTCTTGCATCACTCAAAAATAACGAAAATGCTGTTGTTGCAGTTTCAACTTCAAATGGTTCTATTGATACATTAAAGGTTGCAAGGGAAATAGCTGATGCATTTTCTTCGATGGAATTATCTGTAGCATTGTTAAATGCAAAGGTAGACGGTGAGGAAGAAATCGCAAAAACTGAAACCAAGAAAGTAAATGAAAAGCTTTTTGAAATTTCATTTGAAAAGAAAAATGGAGCAAAAATCACATCATTATCAGCAATATCAGATATAGATGAGATTAAAATCACTGCAAATATAACTTTAATTGCACTTGACGAGATTGCAAATTCTGCACCTGCTATGATGCTTGGAGGTTGCTGTGATGGCATTGTCCTTGCAGAACGCGCAAATTCTTCCCGTACAGATCATATCGACAAGGCAGTTTCAGTTATTCAAAATATTTATGTAAAACCACTTGGTTTTATCCTAGTATAATAACTACTTGAGGCAAAAGGAGGTACAGCATTATGTCACTTAAAGTTTCGGTTGTTATTCCAGCATATAACTGTGCTGACTTGGTTTTATATACCATAAAGTCGTTACAAGAACAAACTCTAACCGACTTTGAAGTTATCATTGTAAATGATGGCTCAAAGGATAACACCCTTGAGGTTTTAGAGGGGGCAGGAAATGCGGATCAGCGTATAAAAATCATTACCGTTGCAAACGCAGGACCTGCAAATGCAAGAAACGTGGGTATTAAAGAGGCAACTGGAGAATATCTTTGCTTTTTAGATGCAGATGATTTGATTGACAAGAATATGCTTCTTGATATGTATTCACTTGCAAAAGAAAATGACCTAGACGAGGTTTGTTGTGGCTATAACATGGAGAATATCAGCACCAAAACACCTCATATAAAAGAGNNTAAGCAAAGAAGATTTCTCAAAAGAATTGATGCCATTAATTAAGGCACACCTGATGTATGTTGTGTGGAATAAGCTATTTAAAGCGGAATTTTTAAAAGAAAATTCAATTGCATTTCAAAACTTTATGAGCGGTGAGGACAGGCTTTTTAACATTCATACATTCAAACATATTACTCGTTTTGGATGTATTGACAAGCCATATTACCGCTATTTTTTGCGTGGACAACAAACACTTGCAAACCGCTATGTGAAAAATAGATTTGATGCTTCACTGATCTGCCATATTGAGCTTATTGACAGCTACAAGGAGATGGGACTTTACAACGGCCAAAACAAGGCATACATTGACTTTGTATTTATTAAAGGTGTCATGTCTTGCTTTACTCAACTGAATTCTAAGGGTTGTAAGATGAGCTTTAGTGAGAAAAAGAGTTATATTGCTGAAATTTTACAAAATGAGCATGTCAAGGTTGCACTTCAAGTAGAGGATGATGAGGTGGGATATTCAAAGATTATCAATAAAATTCTACGCTCAAACAACAAAACTCTAATTTATTTGACTGCCAAAGGTATTTTTTTGTTGCAGTTTAAGCTGAATGCAGTATATTTAAATATAAAACACAAGGTAAAAAAGGGATAGGAGATGTTTTATGAAAGTTTGTATTATAGGTCATACCGAGAGAAATTATCTGCCATATATGGATAAATACACGAAGTTTTTTGATGAAAATTCTGTTGATTACGATGTAATTTGTTGGCAAAGAGAGGAAAGACCCGAAAATAACGTTGCAAATGAATATAATTTTTTTGAGGAAGCTAAAGAGGGCGGATTAAATAAAATTCGCTCATACCTTAATTTTAAGAAATATGTTTTGGAAATCTTAGAAAAAAATAACTATGATAAGATAGTTATTTTAACTACCGTACCTGCAATATTTTTGCGTAAATATCTATATTCTCATTATAAAAATCGCTACTTGTTTGACTTTAGAGATTATTCCTTCGAGAAGTTTTTGCCTTATAAAATGATGGTAGACAAGATTATTGACAACTCACAAATTACAACGATTTCTTCACATGGATTTATGGACTTTTTGAGTAAAAATAAGAAAATAATCATGAATCATAACATTCCAATGGGAATTGAAAAGGCAGAGTTACAAGACATTAAGCAAAAGAGCGTTATCAATATTGGCTTTATTGGTGGGGTTCGTTATTATGAGGAAAATTGCGCGTTGATAAATAAACTGAAAAATGAGTTTAGGTATCAACTTTGGTATATTGGAAAGCCAGTTAGTGATTGTGATTTAGAGTCTTTTTGCAAAGAAAATGAGATTACGAATGTAAGTTTTATAGGTAAGTATAATAACTGGGAAAAGCCTGAGCTTTATAAAGACATGGAAATTATAAACTCAATTTACGGTGACAGTTCGCTTGAAGTAACTACGGCATTGCCAAACAGACTTTACGAGGCTTGCCTTTTGAAAAAGCCTATCATTTCCTCTAAAAACACATTTTTGGGTGAGGTTATCCAAAGATATAACCTTGGACTGGCTATTGATGTAGACGAAGATGATGTACTAAAGGTTGTCAACGATTATGTTGATGGCTTTGATGTGGAGCTGTTTAACAACGGTTGTGAGGAATTTTTAGCCGATGTTAAAAATGATGAGGACGCATTATATGGTCAACTTCGACAATTCATCAAAGAAAAGAAAAACACCAAAGGAAAAAAGAAAAACATAAAGAAGTAGTACCGTTTTTATTGCAAAATTGTATATACTAAAGGAGGGGTAGAATGCTGACGTATATAGGGATGATAGCAGTTACAATGGTTTTTGCAGCGATGGTCACATACTATCCCGAAAGATACCAAGTAAAGCTTGATAAATCAGCGAGAATTGTTACGGTTAAACCAAAAAACATACTCATGTTTTTATCCATCTTACCAATGATTTTGGTGAGTGGACTCCGTTATATGGTGGGGGTTGATTACAACTCTTACGCATGGATATTTGGTGCAATTGTCAAAACCAACGAGAAAACCCACGTTGAAACAGGATATGCATTGCTTAATAAAATTGTTGGACAATTTACCGATAACTTTGTATGGCTTTTTGTTGCAACAAGTGCAATTATTATTTGCTTTGTGGCAGTGGGAATAAAACAAAACTCAAACAACATTGCCTATTCCATGTTTTTGTTTATGTCGCTTGGATACTTTTTTTATTCTATGAATTCAATCAGACATTTTATGGCGTTATCAATCTACTTCTTTGCACAAAAATATATGAAGAAGCAGGAGTTTTTAAAGTTCTTGGCTTTCATTTTACTGGCGGCATCATTCCATAAAATTGCACTGATTGGTATCCCAATTTACTTTGTTTTTACGAGAAAATTCAAGTTAAGCTACTATGTTATCATAAGCGTTTTTCTAGTGATATTTGCAGTTTTAAATAAGCAAATTATGAATGTTATTTTTAGCTTTGTATATACAAGTTATAAAAACTCAGTATACAACGTTTATGATTTTTCTGTTTTTAATGTGATTTTAAGTGGGATTGCGACCTTTTTTGCAATCGCTTACTATAAGCCTCTGCTTAAAAGGAACAAGGCAAACATCATCTATATCAATGCGGCGATTTTTATGCTATTGTTTTATTTGACTTGCTGGTGGATACCAACCCCAACAAGGATAGGTCATTTTGGAACAATCTTTTTCATATTGCTTTTCCCAGAGGCTATTGCTTGTGAGAAAAATAAAAAAGTCAAAGTGTTTTATTATGTTGCATTAACGCTATTTGCATTGTTATTTTTAATCGTAATGTTGATTGGGGCAAAAGATCCGACCATAGGTTTAGTTCCATATGTAAGTATATTCACAAAATAAGGGTTACTGTAAAGTGGGAAAAGGAGAAAATGAAAATGGATAAAATTAAAGTTATGAGTGTATTTGGTACAAGACCAGAGGCTATAAAAATGTGTCCGCTTGTAAAAGAAATACAAAGTGACGAGCGTATGGAGAGTGTTGTTTGCGTTACTGCGCAACACAGAGAAATGCTTGATCAAGTGCTTACTGTGTTTGGGATAAAACCCGATTTTGATCTCGATATTATGCAACCAAATCAGACGCTTTCGCAGATAACAACTAGAATTATCAACGGGATTGAGCCTATTTTAAAAGAGGTTAAACCTGATATTGTGCTAGTTCATGGAGATACAACAACCTCTTATGCGGTAGCTCTAGCTGCATTTTATCAACAAATTCCTGTGGGCCATGTCGAGGCAGGACTTCGCACCTACAATATGTACTCGCCATTCCCAGAGGAAATGAATAGGGTGATGACAAGCCGTCTTGCTACTCTGCATTTTGCACCTACTACGCTAAATAAGACAAACCTAGTGCGTGAGAATGTGCTTGATAATATATTTATAACAGGAAATACTGTGCTTGATGCATTCAAAACAACCGTTCATGAGGGGTATTTTTTCAAGAATAAAACTCTGCAAAAACTTGACCTTACAAAGGGGAGATGTATTCTTTTAACCGAACATAGACGTGAAAATATCGGTGAGCCACTTGAGGCAATCTGCAAAGCGGTTAAACGCATCATTGAGGAGTTTCCAGATGTGAAGGTAATCTATCCTGTGCATATGAACCCTGCTATCTCAAACCCTGTTCACAAAATTTTGGGTAAGCAACCTCGCATTTATCTGCTAGAACCACTTGATGTGACTGATTTGCATAACCTTATGGCAAAAAGCACATTGGTGCTTACCGATAGTGGAGGCTTGCAAGAGGAAGGCCCATCATTCAAAAAACCTGTATTGGTGTTGCGAACAGAAACTGAAAGACCAGAGGCTGTTGACGCTGGTTGCGTAAGGGTTATCGGCGTAAAAGAGGATGACATTGTCGAGCAAGTAAGAATGGTGCTTACTAGTGAAGAAGAATATAATTCATTCCTAAAGAATGACAATCCATATGGTGATGGAAACGCAAGTAAGCAAATTGTTGATGCGATTTATAATTGGAAGAATCCTTTCACTTATTAATCTGACGGATAATTTTAATCAAGCAAAGGGCGTTCACAGTTTTATACTGCGAACGCCCTTAAAATATCTTAATTTATAAGTTTTTACTATCCTTGTGTGCTCTTAATATGTGCTGCAACCTTAACATCTTCCTCTAGTATATGATTAATTAACCAGCTAGCGATAGTGTTGTTGATTTTTCCAACCAAAACTATGGTTGCGCCATCCTTGTTAAGTTGCTCTACAATCTCGTTTACCGCTTTGACAAAGTCAGAGTGATTTTTTTTATGATTGATATAATCAGGATATTTACTTTGGGTTTGTAATTTTTCTTCGTCTGCAAAGTGTCTTTTTGTATAGTCTAGCAAAAAATCACTTGTTTCTTTTATTTGTGCACGACCTTTTCCAACGGCACACGCATCTAAAAGCTGATTAACAGCATTTACTAGTTCCTTGTGCTGACTGTCTATGGTTGCATTTCCAGTTTCAAGTTTTTTATCCCATACATATGCCATTTTCATTTCCTCCATCAAATATAAAATTAATACGAATAGTTAAAGTTAAATAATGGAACTTTAATTATCTTCTATTAAATATATCACAACAAATTGATTTGGGCAACATAAAAGGATAAGATTAGACAGGATACTTCAAAATATATTAATTATTGAACTTCTCCGCCACCCCATTCAACAACAGTAAACCCTTTACGTTGAAAACTTTGGATTTCTTGCTTTTCTATTTCTATAGGTTTTTTAAGTGGTTTATATGCCATAAATACACGCAAAACACTATCTGGAGTGGGCGTTATATCTAGTTTTGCAGTATCAGTATATTCTTTGCCTTGAAAGGTGATTAGGTTATATTCATTCTCTTGTAAAATGGGCAACCAATATACAATAAATTCGTTATATTCTTTTGGTGTTAATCCTAAAAATGCAAGTTTTTTTTGTAAAAATTCTATAGTTTCACTTGCCTTTACAACAAACCCTTTACTCATATCGAATGATTTATTTGTGTTGCCCTCCCAATAAAGATAGGAATACTGTTTATTATCTGCATGATTTATGAGAGTTCCATCGGGTTTGGCAGTTACATTCCAACCATCATTATAATCAGGATAGGTGCATGTCAGCTCTCCATCTAATGAAATTTTAACTGAAACTTCTGTTTCTTGTGCAGGGTAGAGGCAGATTACAGGTTTTTTTGCTAGCATTTCTTCTTTTTTACAGCCGGTAAATAGTAAAATGCAAACAAACAATGTTATAGCTAAAATTTTTTTCATACGTTGCCACTCCATTCAGATTTATATTCTGTCATAGTGCACTAAAGTAAAATATTGTAAATTATTATATGTTTAATATAGCATAGCAAATGGATTAGTGCAATAAAAAGAGATGAGTTCACCTGTCATTACACAATATCAGTTGACATTTCATAGCTTTTTATAGTATAATAATCTAAGCGTTTCATATAAGAAACACTAAGCAGAGGTTGTGCAATCTGACATGCGGATATGCGGGTCCTGTGCAACGAAGTACCGTGAACCATGTCAGGCGGGGAACCGAGCAGCATTAAGCGGATTATTTTGTGTGCCGCAGATTTTCCTGTATGTCCGTATGTCAGGTATCATATGCCACTGCTTTTTCTTTTATACTTTTTTAAGGAGGTAATCTAATGTATCTAGCGCTATATCGCAAGTATCGCCCCAAAACATTTGAGGACGTGATTGGCCAGCCACATATTACCACCACCTTAAAAAATGAAGTGATGAATAACCGAACTGCCCATGCATATCTTTTTACAGGACCTCGTGGTACAGGAAAAACTACTTGTTCAAAGGTACTCTCCATGGCAGTGAACTGTGAGCAACCAATTGATGGCAACCCATGTCTTGTATGTGACAGCTGTAGGGCAATTGAGGCTGGTTCGACCCTAGATGTTGTTGAAATTGATGCAGCATCAAACAACGGTGTAGATAATATCCGCTCCCTTCGTGATGAGGCAAGCTACACCCCTACCCAATGCAAATACAGGGTATATATCATAGATGAGACCCATATGCTTTCTGCGGGAGCGTTTAATGCGTTGCTGAAAATTATGGAAGAACCTCCACAGCACGTGAAGTTTATCCTAGCAACCACCGAGGCACACAAAGTGCCTGCGACGATTGTATCCCGTTGTCAACGATTTGACTTTAGACGAATAAAAGCAATTGACATTAAAGAAGCATTGCTATTAATCTCGCAAAACGAGAACTTTTCTCTTGATGCTGACGCGGCAGATTTGATTGCAAGGCTTGCTGACGGTGGTATGAGAGATGCCCTTTCTATCCTTGACCAATGTGTTGCGTTTTCACATAATGTTGATATCAATACGGTTTCCTCTGCTGCGGGTGTTGTGGGAAGAGAATATCTCTTTGAGCTAACGGATTGCGTCATTGCAAACGATGCCTCAAAGGCAGTTGAAATCATAAATACACTCTATTCAATGTCAAAGGACTTGCAGGGATTGCTTGAGGAAATGGTTAATCATTTTAGAAATGTAATGCTTATGATTACGTTAAAAAAACCTGACCAACTTATTATTGCTCTACCTGATGAATTTGAAAAGATAAAAACATATACTACGAAGTTGCCTCTTGCAACCATTCTTTATGCAATTTCTGAATTGCAGGAATGCCTTGACAAGATGTCAAAGAGCTTTGATAAGCGTTTAACATTGGAGCTTTGCTTTATAAAACTTTGCACACCATCAATGAACACGCAAAATGACGGTATTATTGCAAGGTTAGAAAAGCTTGAAAATATGATAAAGAATGGCAAGTTAGCTGTTCCTACCATAAAACAATCTGCTGGGGAGACCATTGGTCGTCTGCCAGATATAGTAGAAAATCAGATTGTAGCGAGCCAACCCGATACCACACCAGCTGTAGGGGAGACTGTTGGTCGCCCGCCGGACATACCAAAACCTACAAATAGCAGTGATACATTTGAGCCAGTTGCTGAATGGGCTGATATATTGTTTGAGCTATCTAAGGTAAATATGCCACTTTGCGGTGTGCTCAACGGTTCAAAGGCATTTACAAAGGGTGGGTTTATCTATATCGGTACACCAAGTAATATGGCTGGGAAACTGATGAAGCAAGAGGGTAATGCCTCACAGCTGATATCAATTATTGAAAGCAAAACAGGTGTATACTACAAAATCAAGATAAAGAGCACTGCCCCAAAGGTAGAGGAACAGGGTAACAAGCTTGATGGAATTTTGAACAAGGCCAAAGAAAATGGCGTACAAATAAATGAAAATTAAAATTATGGAGGATTTATTATGAAAGCAAGATTACCAAAAGGAATGGGCGGCGGCGCACCATCAAATATGCAAGGAATGATCAAACAAGCACAGAAAATGCAAGAAGATATGGCTGTACTTCAAGAGGAACTTGAAGCAACTGATTATAAAACAACGGTAGGTGGCGGAGCTGTTGAGGTTGTTGTTACCGGTAAAAAAGAAATCAAAACTTTGAATATAAAACCAGAGGTTGTTGACCCAGAAGATGTTGAAATGCTACAAGACTTGATTATTTCAGCAATTAACGAAGCTATTCGCAACGTTGAGACTGATGCTGAAGAGAAAATGGCGAAAATATCCGGTGGCATGAATATGCCTTTCGGTTTATAACAAGGGTTGAACCCTTGGCGACATATCACGATATAATTTTGTGTACTAATTAATTGTGTAGTCGCGTAAGGGGAAAATTCATGTTATTTGTAGGGGGACCACTGGTGGTCCGTCGATACAATACAAATTTATTTTGGGCAAAAATGTAGGAAATGGTTGTTAGCCGTTTTTCGGATTATATAATATGCAATCCCTACAATATCACAATAGAAGGGTGAACTATATTGAAATTTGGAGCGTTGCCTCTTACCAAGCTGGTTGAACAGTTTGCGTCACTTCCTGGCATTGGCAAAAAAACTGCGCAACGATTGGCGTTTTATATACTAACTCTATCTAAAGAGCAGGCTCGGGAATTTAGTGATTCCATTATGGAAGCACACGACAAGATAAAATACTGTGAAATCTGCAAAAACTATACAGATGTTGGAATTTGCGAAGTTTGTAGTGATGAGCAGAGGGATAAATCTATTCTTTGTGTGGTTGAAGATGCAAAAGACGTTGCCGCATTTGAGCGAACNNTTTGGGTGGATTAATTTCTCCTATGGACGGAATAGGCCCTGACCAAATTTTTATCAAAGAACTGCTAAAACGTGTTCAAGATGGCGTAGTAAAAGAAGTTGTTATGGCGACCAACCCCACCGTTGAGGGCGAGGCAACTGCAATGTATATCAGCAGATTGTTAAAACCTTTTGGTGTGTATGTGTCAAGGCTTGCCTATGGTATTCCTGTAGGTTCTGACCTTGAATATGCTGATGAGATAACCCTCTATAAGGCTTTAGAAAATAGAAGCGAGATATAGAGGGACGGTTATATTCAGATTGTAAACATACCTATTAGTGGTGATAAATGTGGAATTGTCAAAACGAAAGTCAAATAGATAGAAAAATTATGATTATAGTTAAAATGGTGTGTATTTTATAACAATATGTGTTAAAGAAAAGCATGAGATGTTGTGGGAATTTGATAAATACAATATTATAAGCCGATAGCATTTATATACACCGTAAAACAACACAAAGAGGTGAAATGCAATGCAAACATTGGAAACCGATAGTCTTATTTTAAGAAGTTGGACTGAAAATGACTTAGATGACTTTTACGAATATGCCAAAAATCCGAATGTAGGACCAAGTGCCGGATGGCAACCTCATGAGGATAAAGAAATGTCACTCAAAATTCTGCAAAAGTTTATAACTGAAGATGAGGTATGGGCGATTGTAGACAAAGCTACAAATAAAGTAATTGGCTCGCTCGGTTTACACCGAGATCCCAAGCGTGAATATACCAAAAGTAAGATGCTTGGCTATGTTTTATCAGAGGATTATTGGGGCAAAGGGATTATGGTGGAAGCAGTGAAACGAGCAATTCGTTATTTGTTTGAAGAAACTGATGTAACAGTGCTTTCTGTTTTTCATTTTCCTTTTAATGATCGCTCTAAACGGGTAATTGAAAAATGTGGTTTACAATATGAGGGTACATTTCGACAGTGTTTTGAGCATTTTAGTGGTAACATATATGACGATGTTTGTTATTCTATCACCAAAGAGGACTATCTCTCAAAGATATAGCCTATTTGACAACGGCAGAAAGAGGTGAAACGCAATGGCGGAAAAAGAAAACACCAAAACCATTACAGTAAACAAAAAAGCAAGACATGATTATTTTATAATTGAGAGCTTTGAGGCTGGCATTGAGCTAGTGGGAACAGAGGTAAAATCTATTCGTCAAGGTGGAGCAAACCTCAAAGATAGCTGGTGCAACATTGAGGGTGGTGAGCTTATCGTAAAGCAGATGCACATTAGCCCATATGAGCATGGAAATGTTTTCAACCGTGATCCTGTAAGACAGCGAAAACTTTTGATGCATAAGATGGAAATCAACCGTCTGTATGGTCTTATGAAACAGCAGAGTTTTACACTCATTCCATTGTCAATTTACTTTAAAGGTTCTCGTGTTAAAATGCAACTTGGATTATGTAAAGGTAAAAAGCTCTATGATAAGCGTGATGATCAATCAAAACGTGATTCTGAGCGTGAAATTAGTAGGGTAATGAAAGAACGAAATAGAGGTTAGGCTATGCTGTATAAAGAAGAAGTTATTAGCATTGATTATGAGGGATACGATTTGCAAACACCTGCAAAACAGGCTGTTCTTCAATCTTATATTGTAAATACAACAGAACAAAGTTATCTAAGTGGTAAACGTCCAGCAGTCATCATCTGTCCTGGCGGTGGATACTCTATGATTGCAAACTTTATTGAGGGTGAGTCAATTGCATTAAAGTTTATTGCAAGTGGAATTCATGCTTTTGTGCTAGAATACTCAACCCAACCACTGTGTTTTCCAGGTGCATTGCTAGAACTTTCAAAAGCAGTTGCAACCGTTCGAGCAATGGCCTCAGACTATAATATTGATTCTAACAAAATAATTGTGTCCGGTTTTTCAGCGGGCGGTCACCTTGCAGCTAGCTTAGGTGTATATTGGAAAGAGGGATTTATCCAACGTTATCTGGGTTATGATAACAATGAGAATAAGCCCAATGGTATGATTTTAGGTTACCCTGTAATTTCGGGTAAAGAGGGTATAACACATCTAGGTTCGATGAGGAATTTGCTTGGTAATTGTCCAGATGAAAAAGAAATTGCATTATTTTCCTTGGAAAATAACGTTACAGACCTTGTGCCACCGACATTTCTGTGGCATACTAGTAGTGATACTTGTGTTGATGTCCAAAATAGTTTGCTCTTTGCAACTGCTTTAAGGCAACACGACGTAGAATTTGAAATGCATATATACCCAACAGGCGACCATGGGCTTGGACTTGCGAATAAAGCCACTGCCAGACACCCAGGTCAGATTGTGCCTGCCTGCCAAAATTGGATTGACATGGCAATTCGATTTGTGGATGAGTTGTAATTCCATGTAGCCAGTAGCAATGCTGGCAAATAATAAGGGGGCGTAAAGGTTTCGACGGGGATCAAGAACGATAGTAAGCGAGTAGTGTGGGCGAAAACACTTTAAAAGTCGCAGTTTATAATTTAAACGCTAAAACTAATAAAACAAGTAACTTCAATAACATGGGGTTATGCGCAGCCTAAATTAGGCTGTCCATGTATCATTTGAGTACCACTGGCTTATGATATGTGTAATTAAAGTGGTGAACGCTCTTTGAGATTAGCCTTGTATCAATCTGCGTATTAAAGGATACCAAGTCATAAAGCCTGCATTTTGGCGTTATGGCAAGGGAATGCAAATAAGATGATACACTCGTAGAAAGCTATCTGGATAGGTTTTCGGACAGGGGTTCAACTCCCCTCGCCTCCACCATTAAGAATGCCGATAAACACTAGGTTTATCGGCATTCTTATTTTTCTTTGACCACACTTTTGACCACACTTTTTAGAGGCTTATCAAGAATAATTCCAAGAAAAAGAGTTTGTTGTTATTACATGACTTAATAATTTGTAAAGCCGGCTTAACTTATCCTCAAAAATGGAGTAGGTGTTCTATGGTATTGATTTGCAATACTTGTGACATAGAACTAGATACAAATGCAGACGAAAAATGGAAACAAAAAGAGATTTTTTTCATTTAATTTGACTAATTATGTTAAAACTTGTATACTATAATTATATGCATTTATAGAAGAAATATAGAATTATAGCTATTTTATTATATTAAGTATAGTCTGTTAGGGATATATAAATTATATACAGCATAGATTATTCATAATTGCGAGGGAGTTTACTGCGATGAAGAATGTAAAGATATATAAATTTTTCAAGCCTCAAAACCAAATTACTTTATATAACGGTAGTTGCGAAAAGTTACTAAAAAAATTGCCCGATGAGTCAGTTGATCTAATTGTAACATCGCCACCATATTGCATGAAAAAAGCATATGAAGATCCACACGATGATATTGAGACGTTTAAACGACAACATAAAAAAATATTTGCAGATATTTATAGGGTGTTAAAACCAGGTGGTAGCATATGTTGGCAAGTTGGCTATCACGTTTCGAATGTGTGTGTTATTCCACTTGATTATACTGTTTACGAGATTTTCACATCTCAAAATGCAAAACTTCAATATCCGATCATATTGCGAAATCGAGTTATATGGACTTTTGGTCACGGTTTAAATAGTATTCAACGTTTTAGTGGACGTCATGAAACTGTCTTATGGTTCACTAAGGGAAATGGATACTCATTTAATTTAGATAATGTTAGAGTTCCTCAGAAATATCCAGGAAAGAAAGCTTATAAGGGACCCAATAAGGGTCAGTTAAGTGGTAATCCTTTAGGAAAAAATCCATCAGATGTTTGGGAAATTCCAAACGTAAAAGCACAACATGTGGAAAAAACAAATCATCCTTGTCAGTTTCCTGTTGCTATACCGCAACGATTTATTAAAGCATTAGTTCCTAAAAATGGATTAGTGTTAGATCCTTTTATGGGATCTGGAACAGTAGGCGTTGCGTCTATTATCGAAAAGTGCCGTTTTGTAGGAGCGGAAATACTCTCGGAATACTATCAAATAGCGCGTCAAAGAGTAGAAGATGCACTAAATGGACAAGCAAAGATCAGAGATGACGTACCTATAATGGAGCCAAATTCAAGTTTATCAGTAGCAAAATTGCCAGATGAATTTGCTGAGGCAAGGAGGAGTGTAGAATGAAAAAGAAAAAGAAAGTCAGAGTTATAACACCAGAACAATTGTTTAGGAGAAGACAGTCTGCATTTAGCCGCAAGATTAGAAATGTNNTGGACTACGAACAGTAGAAGTAGACTCCTTGTTTCTTTATGAGAATATTATGTTATTGTGTGAAGATACTTGTGCTCAAAGTAAGGATAAGAAAGATCATATTCGAACTAAAGATGAGGCTTTTAGTGAAATAAAGAAAAATCTTGAGCCTTTTATTTCTAAACTTATAGAGTTATTTCCCGAGAAAAAAGATATATTACAGAAATATAGTATTGAACGAACTCAAGTGTTTTGCTTATACATATCTGAAGCAGAACTTAATTTTACTAATGAAGAGTTTGACTTATATAGAAATATGAAATTTGTAAGTCCACAAACATTAAACTACTTTCAATGGATAACACAGTGTATAAAATTATCTGCAAGATTTGAATTATTTCGTTATTTGGGATTAACTAATAAAGAGATTGGGATAATGTCTAGTTCAACTAAGCGGGCATCTATAACAGCACCAATAGTTTATCCAAAGGATATTACTGGTTTAAAAAACAAGGTACGAGTTGTATCATTTATGATGTCTGCGGAAGATCTAATAAGTACATGTTATGTATTAAGAAAAGATAACTGGGAAGAGTCCACGTGGCTTTATCAAAGGCTAATCGATAAAAAGAAAATAAAAGGAATTCGATTATTTCTAGAATCAAAAGGAGAAGCATTTTATAACAATATTATTGTAGCACTACCAGATGATATAAAGTTTTTAGATGCCGCTAATAACTATAAAGATATCGATGAAATTGGATATTTTGAGAGTAGTTGTATGCTCGAATTTGCAAAAGAAATGAATAGCATTTGTGTCATTGATGGACAACATAGAATATTTGCCCATTACGAAGGTGGAATTAACGATCGACAAGAAATTAAAATTCGTCCATTAAGGAAACAACTTCACCTTTTAGTTACGGGATTGATATTTCCTAAAGACATGACTAAAATAGAAAGAACACGTATTCAGAGTGAAATATTTTTAGATATTAACGATAATTCTAAACCTGTTCCCCCTAATGTGCTTCTACGTATCCAACAAATTAAAGATCCTTTATCAGATATTGGATTAGCACAGGGAGTTATAGAAAATCTTAATAAACAGCAAATATTTTTAAATATGTTTGAAATTTCATCGTTGGATGATTCTAAAATAAAAACAGCATCAATTGTAAAATTTGCACTTCGTTATCTAGTTACTATAAAACGAACTGATGGAAAAGTCAGTTTGTTTGACTACTGGACTGGAGACAAAAATGCATTGTTAAAAATGGACGATCAGGCGTTTGCTGCTTATATTCAATTCTGTGCAGATACGCTTAGAGTTTATTTTTCTGCCATTAAGAAGAATTTGAAAACTGCTTGGGAGGATAATAATTCAAAACTTCTTTCAGTAATATCCATTAACGGTTTTATTATCGCTTTTAATAGGCAACTAATAGTAAATGGAGTTCGGGATTTCAATTTTTATGACGAACTATTTAACAATTGGAATTTTGATTTTACTAAAGAAAACTTTCCATATACAGCAAGCCAATATCGAAAATTCTCAAGTATAATATTAAAAGAAGTGTTCGAAATTAACGATATTGATAGCTAAATGGCGAGTCCTTGCTAATATGTTGATTAGCAAGGACTCGTTATATATTTATTCTCAAAACAGTAGAAACGCATAGCTGTTCGATATCTAAATTTAATTGCTGGGAAACAGTTGAAACGAATTGATGGAAAACCTCTTCTTCATTAGTGCAACTCCCTAATGTGAACTGCTTTTGAATATGTTTTGAAATTTCCTCAAGTTGATGTTGCTGATCTAAAGAAAAAGTGTTATTTATATAATACATATGTCCGTTTATTGTTAATAATATAATTGATTTCATCATAAATCCCACCTTTGTATTAAATATATTAAGTATATGTTTATTATTTCCCAAATATTCGTGTTATATAAATGTTGGACAACTCATTAACAGTATCATACTCTTAGAATAAATAGAATACAGATATATAATGGAAGTAAAAATTGATTGTCAATAGATCTCAATTGCTGTATTCTCTTTCTTATCTTGTCACCATTACTCAAAACTTCAATAAACTCAATATTTATCGGATTTATCGACTTATACGGTGTTGGACAATTGCATGGGAAGTGGTACAACTGCGGTGGCTGCGTTAAAGTGTGGTAGAAATTTCATAGGGTTTGAACTTGATGAGGTGCATTGGGCGACGGCAGTTGCGAGGGCGGAAGGATATGTTTAAGCTTTTGTGGGTATAATGTTTATACTGCACTGTCAAAAGACTGTTGTAATTATTGCCAAATAGTAGTATCATTGAATAAATACTACTGATGAGGTGACTTATGGAATTTAATGCAGACGGAGTAATACCTGCTGGAATCCACAATTGCGCATTAAATGACTTTTATTCGTTTTTTGTAGAAGGATTTCCCGCATCTCAAAAAAGGAGACCAATATATGATGCACTTATTAATTATTTGAGAAGTTTATCAAATCGATATACTCCTTATGAGATTTGGATTGATGGCAGCTATGTTACAAGTAAAATTAATCCAAATGATGTTGATTTGGTAGTGTTTTTAAATTGTGAAGACTTAATAAGTGCCAATAGTGATTCAGAGTTTGTCAATAATGCACCGCTTGAATATATTGACAAGTACATATCTTTGGCAGTGAACGAATACAATGAATCAAGGATTAGTCCAGAGGACTACCAAAAGCATGGTATTAATAAGCGGAACTATTGGAGAGGACAATTTGGATTTGACAGAAATGATACGCCAAAAGGAATAGTTAAAATAGACTGGAATGAGATACAGTCTTTGTTGGACGGGGGCGAAGAATAACTATGTCAATAAAATCAATAAATGCAATAAATAAAAAAATAGACGATACCCTTATACAGTTAAATGAGATTACTACGAAGTCGTCATTATCGATATTAGATCAGGTAAGTAAAAATGAAATGCAAAAAAGACTTAGTAATTTGCAAGCACAAAAAGAAAAAATTATCGAGGCGCAGGCGAAGGAAAGTATTTCTATTAGAATTTATGGGGACAATGTTGAAAAAGGGAGAATATCTAATCGACTACTTGTTTCAGTGCTGGATGGTTTTCAGTCAGTAGCAGATTGAATTGCAAACAATATAGTAGGTTGTGCGGCATCAAAAGGGCCAATTACTGAACATGCAAAAGCCTTAACCGATTTTCAAATTTCTGGGATGTTTGAGGGGTCATTCGGAATAGTGCTCGAAAAGGACTATGAGCAAATAGAATTTCAAACTCAATACTCAAATACCAGTAAGGTTTTAAATGATTTCTTTTATATTATGGAGAATAGTTTTAGTGGAATGCAACTCATAGAAACTATATCTCCGCTAGGCCAACGTACGGTTAATCATTATCGCAACTGGATTAATAACTTGAAGGAAAGTGCCGTGAGCATAGAGGTCAATTGGACAGATGAGTCTGCTAGAGTAAGGCAGATGGATATTAAGTATTCTAAGATGGATGAAATTCTTTTTACATTAGATGATATTCAAAACATTACTGACGAAGATGTAATTTTAACTTCAACACTAACTGGAATTAATATTAGAAATAATACATTTGAGTTAAGAGATGAGAATTTAGGCATAATTAAAGGCAGAAGCATGATGGAAACTTTAATTGGATTATCAAGTAAAATAAGTCAAGAAGTAACGGCACACCTAATTAAAAGCACATCGGTGTCAAAAACGAATACAGAACACTCGACATGGTTTTTATCTGAGACAGTAGAGTGAATTATTTAAAAGACAACTTCAAAAGAGGTTGTCTTTTCTTATACCCATCTTGCAGTTGGCTGCACAAATAAACTAACAAAGGAGTGGACAACATGGCACGATTAACTAAGAAACAACAGAAGTTCTGTGAGGAATACCTCATTGACTTAAACGGTACACAGGCAGCAATTCGTGCCGGATACAGCTCTGATACAGCGGCAGAGATAGCTAGTGAGAACTTAACAAAACCTAATATTCGCGCGTGTATAGACGAGGCTATTGCAATCCGCTCAAAACGCACTGGTGTTAATCAGGATAGAGTCATTCGTGAGCTTGCGAGGCTTGCTTTTGTGAATGCTGATGAGCTTATTGATACAAAGACCGCAACCGTTAAAGATTCAGCTTCGGAGGATGATACTGCAGCTATTGCATCGGTAAAGGTTAAGATTGTCGAAGGTGACTTTGACAGCGTTGAGCGTGAGATTAAGCTATGTGATAAATTAAAGGCGCTCGAGCTTCTTGGCAAGCATCTTGGAATGTTTACGGATAAAGTGGAGCTCAGAGGCTCTATTGAAACTGACATCAAAAAACTTGATGATGTTATCGCCCAGCTGAGGGGCGGTGGCTAATGAGTGCAGAACGTTTGCTATTATCCCAAAAGTATAAGGAGTTCCTAGCTTGTGATGCACCCGTTGAGTTCTTAGAGGGGACAACTGCAGCAGGAAAAACAACGGTAGGAATATTCAAGTTTATGCTAAAGGTTGCACAAAGCCCAAAGAAAATACATATCCTTTCAGGGCTTGATTTAGGCACAATTGAGAAGAATATCATTAACAAGGACTTAGGTATACTTGATGACTTTGGAGCCCTAGCAGAGTATAATGCTGGGGGCAAGGGTAAGTATTCTCTGCCCCATATCGTATTCCACACATCAAAAGGCGACAAAATTATATATGTGCTTGGATATGACAATAAGGCAAGGTGGAAAAAGGCACTTGGTGGTCAGTATGGTTGCGTTTATATTGACGAAATCAACATAGCTGATATGGAGTATGTACGTGAGGTCTCGATGCGTTGTGACTACCTGCTGGCAACTCTTACGTCCTATTCTCAAAGCTCAGCAGATACCTTTGCATTTGTTTTTACAGGCATCACAGCTTGCGAGTTTACTCGTGATGAGCTGACTGGGTATGAGTGTGAGGTGTTTGCATTTAACCTTAATGGCAAGATGTCACTACAAGAGATTATCGCCCATGCAAATAAAGGCGGATTTGATGCTATACTCGCTCCACATCTTAACGCTCACACAAATTTTGCTTATGGCACAGAGGCTTACTATTATCCAGGTGATGCACGAGGCAGAGCAATCGCCGATAATATTTGCAAAGAGTTGTCCGTTACACTTGGCATCCCTCAACGTAGTAATGGTATTGATGATGGCGGTGACAAGGCGAGTACATACTTTGGTTTTGTTCGGCAGACAAAGGCGACTGCGATTTTGCTTGAAACTTGCTTTATATCTACTGACAGCGAGGCAAAAAGGATAGACGAGGCTCACGAACAAAAAGCAGTAGGACAAGCAATTGCACGAGGCATTGTCAAGGCTTTGGGTTTACGCAAAAAGGCTGTTGTTCCTCCAACTGTCAAATATGGCATTGTTATTACTGCTTTTTGTGGAGTAGTTTTCTCCAAACAAAAGGCAGATGAGTTTGTAAAAGTGTTTTGGGATGGCAAAAAAGGAAACTATTGCAGAGCGTTGACAAATGGCAATAGTCATTTTGTTGAAATGCAAGCTTACTTAAAGAAGTCTGATGCTCATGCCAAAGCCGATGCACTGGAACTTCTCGGTTGGAGTGCCACAGTTAAAGTGATGTAGAATAGATACGATGAAAGCCACACTATTACCATAACTGGTATTGGTGTGGCTTTTTGTCGTTTATGGGAGAAATACATAAAACCTGTTGTTATTGTGAACGTTATAGTGTAAACTGTATGTTAATTGGATAGATTTGGATAAAAGTTAAAACGTGCAATTGATATGTTGAAAGTGACTAGCGTACTATAAAGCTAGTAATGAAAAAATCTTTTAATTTGGAAGGAAAGTAATTATATGAATACTGATGATCGTAGTTTAGAAATACTTGTAAAACGAAAAGATGATATTGAATCTAGTGTTGACTATTTGAATAATATTATTAATTACGATCACGACTATGATGATACTGATTGGAAATATGAAGTAGAAGCGTATTATAATTCTCCGGAATATCAACTTAGTGAGTTAGGTGTACAACTAGATGAGATTAATTCTCAAATACAGAGAATATACTTAAACAAAGAAAAAACAGAGTACAAAAATGAATATGATGTAAAAATGGAAAATTATTCAAAAGGACATATGCTTTCTGACTCGGCAAAAACCGAAGATTTGTTTGACAGGAAATCATGTGCTAAAACTATTGCTAGATATATTGTCGACGAAAAAACAATGGCACCGTTTAATATTGGAATATTTGCCCCTTGGGGCGAAGGCAAGACCACTTTCATGAATTATGTATCTGACGAAATAAAATTATTTAATGAAGATAAATATGATAACACTCTTAAAACACACATTGTGAATTATGATGCCTCTGAATATGAGGATCAAGACAAAATATGGGCAAGCTTATTAAAGTCACTTTTTATAACATACGAAGCTTCAATTAGTTTCCCCAAGATTAGATATAAGTATTATCAATATTTTTCTAATTGGAAAAAGAGCATAAAAAACATAACTCCTTTTTTCTTTTCAATAATTTTTATACTCCTATTTTCTTTTGTAGGAACATCATTAACAAATGATTTTAGTAAGCAATGGAAAATATTAATTGGTGGAGCTGCGACAGTTTCTGCTGTGTTAGTCTTTATTACTAATTTCGTAGTTCCCGGAATTAAAGTACTTCTGCAAACTTCAGTCCCATTATCAAATATGATAATTAATTCTATTTCTCTTCCAAATTACATTGAAAAATTGGGTGAGCGTGAATGTATAAAAATGGACTTGCAGATTCTACTAAAGGCTTGGCTAAAGAATTATAAACTGGGGTGTAACGAAAGAATAGTTTTATTTATTGATGATTTAGATAGGTGCTCTGAAAAAGGTGTAATAGAATTTTTTCAATCACTTCAGTTATTTTTAAAAGTTCCACAAATTGTTATAGTATTTGCAATAGATTATGGATACTTAAAAAAAACTCTAAATAAAGAATTTACTATTACAGATGAAGCTGAATCTGATGAGTACATATCAGAATATTTAGACAAATATATTAATATTCCTTTATTTTTAAATACTTCAATTGACTACGAAGTTTTTTTAGATTACCTACTTGAAAATATTATCATTGATAATAATACATTTGCATTTTCCGAAGGCGAGAAACAAGCAATAAAAAAATGTTTACTGACAATACCAACGAAATTATTGACGCCAAGAAAAATTAAAAAAATAATTAATATGTTGCTATTTTCAAAGGAATTATGTGTGTTGATTAATCAAAATCGAGATAAAACTAATATCGTTGATTTTAGGGGGTACAGTAGGTGGTTTGTTTTTTCTTATTTCTACGTTGATATAACTAAAAAATTGATAGAGAAACTTACAGCGTGCAATCAACATCAAATATTATTGAGTTTAGAAGAAAGTTTATCAAGCAAAGAAAAAATTGAACTGTTTTTAAACACCCAAATTTTTTCCGAGATTAGTAGTCTTAGGGGTATCGATATATATGAATACGAAAAGATGGTTAGAGGATTTATTAACAGAAGGTAATAATTAAGATAAAAGGAAAATGCTCAAAAAAATAACACACTTTATAACACACTTTGAATATTTAATGGGTATTTTCAAGACTTTTGACAAAAATGTCCAATGCCATTAAACTCAGTAATCATGGGCATTTACAGAGTAAAATGTTTTCTGTAAAATGTATCGGACAGGGTTCAACTCCCCTCGCCTCCGCCAAACAAACCCTGTATTTTACAGGGTTTTTCTTATGTTTAAAATTAAAGGTAGATATTTAGGTAGATATATTAAAAATAGTATGCTATAATAACGCCAACAGGTAGATAATTTTGAAAGTAGGTAGATATTATGGCTAGAAAAACAGTTGAAAAGAATATTGCTTATGATGATGTAAAGAAAAAATATTATGTTAATATGGATTATGGCATAGATGCAAATGGGAAGCAGATTAAAAAATCTAAAACATTTGGTAAGTTATCTGATGCACGAAAAGCGTTAAAAGAATATGAAGCTGACAAAACAAAGGGTACGCTAACTATTCCTAAGACTATAACTTTAAAAGAGTGGTTAGAATACTATATGCTTGACATAGTTAAGAATAATAGAGCCGAAACCACAATATATGGGTATAAGAATATTATTAATAATCATATTCTTCCTGCCCTTGGAGATATTCAAATTCAGCAGTTAAAACCCCAACAGATACAAAAGTACTACTCTATCCTTTCAAAAAAAAAGTTATCTAATAATACCATTAGAAAGCACCATGATTTTTTAAAAACTAGTTTAAATTTGGCTGTTAAACAGGATATTTTATTAAGAAATCCAGTTGATAGAGTTGAAGCACCGAAGGTTAGTCAAAATGAAATAGATTTCTATTCTCCAAACGATTTAAAGCAACTATTCATATTAATAGAGGGAAACAGGCTAGAAGTAGTGGTTAAGCTAGCAGGATATTTAGGTTTAAGGCGTGAGGAAATATGTGGGTTAAAATGGGACAGTATAGATTTTGAAAATAAGGAAATTACAATAAAAGATGCTCGCACTATGGCAGGTAGTACAATTGTTGAAAAAGAAACAAAAAATAAATCATCTACTCGAACTCTTCATATGGCAGATGATTTAATAGAATTATTAAAATATGAGCAGGTAAAACAACAAGAGGCTAAAGAATTTTATAAAGGTGCTTATGATGATAATGGGTTAGTGGTTGTTTGGGATAATGGGAAGCCATATAGACCTAACTATATTTCAGAGTTATTCACTAAGTTCATAAAAGACAACAGCCTTCCTAAACTTACACTGCACGGGCTAAGGCATACGTTTGCGACGGTTGCCAACTCGTTGGGTGTTTCTCTGTATGACATTGGCAAGGCTCTAGGACATAGCACACCTAGCACCACAGGCAAGGTTTATACTCATATGTTAGATAGTACACATGAAGATACAATGACAAAGATAGCTAATGTTTTAAAATAATAAGGATTAGGTGCATAGTGTAAAAGTTATGCACCTATTACTTGAGATTGACTATTACTTATATAAGTAGTAAAATTATACCAATAAAATATAAGGAGTAAATACAATGCCAAATAGTGCTTTTTATTATATAGATAATATACTATACTTAATTGTTTTTTGTATAATGGCAAATGGAGCTTATATAAAAAAGGAGAATTATGAGTTTAAAACCACATTGTCGGTGTCAATACCTTAAGGTGTAGGGTATTGTTTGCTGTTGTTTTTTACTTCTAGTAAAATAAGTATATTTATTATTGCTAGTCAGCTAATTACAATTTTTAATTTCATTCTCTCTTTATTTAATGTTATTTTTCATATTAACTTATTCCTATCCTTGGATAAAAGTGGGCATATGGGTTGGTTGGTAGGCTTACAAATATTATTATATTTTTTTGCAATTATAGATTCTTTTTTAACTGACTTGTGGGGGAAAAATAAAGAATATAAGAAATACAAAAAATATAATAAATGGCAGTAAGATAAAATATACGTTGTTCAAATATATTATCGAACAAATAATAGTATATTTGTTATATCAAGCATTAGCTTTGAAACGCTGTGTACAAGCCATTCTACCGAACAACAACACTTTTGAGCATTTTTGAGAATACGAATACAATAGAAAAGTTGTTAAATTAACCAAAAATGTAGTAATTTACTATGTTTGAGCAGGTCTTACCGAACACGTTACCGAACAGCTACCAATCATATTTACAATTGTTACAATGAAAAGTTTTTCTAACTCTTCCACTAAACAATCCAAATGCAACGGCAGATGTTACTTTTTGAGTATTTGACAACCTCTTGATGTCTCGAGAACTACAAGTAGGACACTTTGGAGTGTATTCGTTGCTTTTATTTAAAATCGGAGTTGAGTGGTAATGCGTGTTCTTACAATGGTTACAAGTAATTACTTGATTGTCTTTTAAAATCAATTTATCAAGAGAAATTTCTTTGAATAAATCTGTACTAATTATAACTTTAGATAAGCATTTATCACAAATTATTACTATTGCTTTTGCGTTTGGGTTATTTATATTTGAATCTATTGTTTTTTCATTTATGTACATAATACCACCTCGATATATAACGTTTTATATACTTCCAGCTTTCCATTGCTTACCACATTTTAAACAGGTACACATAGTTTTACTACTACCTATTAATCCAGTAGTAATTTTCCAACCACGTCTATCTGAATGAATTTGGGTTGAATTACATTTAGGACAGTGAACTTGATTATCTTTGACTGATTTATTAACAAGAGAAACTTTACAATTTGAACAAGTAAAATCTGAGTCTGAATAAACACCTCCACATTTTGGGCAAGTTTTCATAGAATTAACCTCCTTTATTTTATTTGAAATATCTAGCTTTATATTATTAATATTATCTATTTTTTGAAGAATAGTGTTACATTCACAGGTTTCAAATTTATTAGAATAAATCTTTTGGCATTTAGGACATTGTTTCAAACTAATCACCTCAACCACATATTTTTATGATTATACCATAATTTCCCTTTAAATTCAATTATATTAAAATGAACATATTGTTGACAATGTGCATACAATGTTATACAATGGATATAATAAGACTGAAAGGAGCTGTTATAAATGGCTAAAACATCAAATTTGAATATTAGAATTGACCCAAAAACTAAAGAGCAAGCTGAACAGCTGTTTTCTAACTTTGGTATGAACGTTTCAGATGCAGTTAATATATTTTTGCATCAAAGCTTGATTTATGGCGGTTTACCTTTTCAAGTTAAGGTTGATAAACCAAACGTAGAAACACTTAAAGCTATGCAAGAAGTTGACGAGATGATTAAAACTGGAACAGGTAAAAAGTATAATAGTGTTGACGAACTCTTTAAGGAGCTAGATTCATGAAGTATCAAATTGAAATGTCAACTAAGTTTAAAAAGGATTATAAGCTAATCCTTAAACGTGGGTACAATAAGAATTTGCTACAAGAAGTAATCGTAATGCTATCTAATGGCGAAGAATTACCAGCAAAATATAAAGACCATTCTTTAACTGGTAACTATGTAGGCTATAGAGAGTGTCACATAACACCAGACTGGTTGTTAATCTACAAGGTTGAAGAAAGTTTGCTTATTTTGGCATTAACCAGAACTGGAACACACAGCGATTTATTCTAAAGTTAAACCGTTATTCTTTTAATAGAGTAACGGTTTTTTTGTTTGTAAAAAATAATTATAGTGTCATAACTTAAAAGTATTGACGCCATAAATTTAGTGTAGTATAATAGGGGTATAGCAAGGTGTCTCAACTTAGTGTCATAAGTGAAATTGAAAAGGTGGTTGTTTTATGATATATGGATATGCAAGGGTATCAAGTAAAGGACAGCAGGACAATAATTCATTTGAACAGCAAGAACAAGAAATATCAAGCCGATATGATAATGTTAAAATGTCGCATGAGCAATTTACAGGCACTACAACAGATAGACCGGTGTTGAACAATATACTATCACAGCTTAAAGAGAATGATATATTAGTAGTTACTAAGCTTGATAGGCTTGCAAGGACAACAACAGAGGGAATAGACCTAATACAAGGATTGTTTCATAAGGGTGTTGCAGTACACGTTCTTAATGTTGGCTTACTTGAAAATACATCAATGGGAAAATTCTTTATAACAACACTACTAGCAGTTGCAGAACTTGAGCGCAACCAAATTGTAGAACGTACACAAGCAGGCAAAGCAATTGCAAAGCAAGACCCAAACTTCAAAGAGGGCAGACCTAAGACCTATAGCAAAAAGCAAATAGCACACGCATTGGATTTATTAAGTGGTAAAACATATAGGCAAGTTGAAGAATTAACAGGCATATCAAAGAGTACGTTAATTAGAGCCAAGAGAAAACAAGCAAGTGAATAGTAATCAAGAGTGCAGAGATGCACTCTTTTTTATGTGCTTGTAATGCTTAATACAGCTATTGTAAACAGAGTGTAAGCTTGTGGTGGTATTCGTTGTAGGCTTATTATAGTGTGTCGCTAGTGGTCGTGTAGACGATACTATAGGTAGGGGGTAGGATAGACATTTAGTATTTCGCTAATCCATCTTATTGTTCTCCATCTAGCTTATATCCATATGATTCAAGGCGGTTAATGCACCGCCGTCTTTCATCCTCTGTGAACAGCGGATGATATTGTGGCTTTATGACATGAGCTTCAACAGACAAATCTAAACGCCCTAATTCCCAAAGGGTAGTAAAGCCATCAGATGGTGTGTCGGTATAAATCAAATGTTTCGCAGTCAGGTACCCACCTTTTTCACAGACCATTTGCCAAAAGTATGATGCGTTGTATTTTAGTTTCTTGGCTGATTGATAAATGCCGACCATTTCTCCATGAAATTTGCTTTCAAGTTCCTTCATTGGATAACACCCCCTATATTTTATCCTTTCATAATCGTGCCAAGCAACGGCTTAAAAGCTTTCATCAACGCTACAATCTTATCTCCGAGAAAGTCGGCAATAGTACCCCAATGCTCCTCGTCATTCAATCCATAATCGTGGTACTGAACTGAAATCCTACACGCTCTTTTCCCAGGGAGGTCTTGCCAAAAAAGTTCTCCGGGGAAATCAGCAGCAATATCATCTTCTTTAGATTTCAGCTCGTTAAAGATATTAGTGTTTCGCTGCTCATCGCCGGTATCAATATACAGTTCCGCCCGGGCTCCATCCATTAGAATAACGGGGTTAAATACTACACCGCTGTGTCCGCTTGCACCCGTGAGCCAGTTATCCTTTGTTGGAGAAACATTGTTGTAAATTCCTGTCTTAACTCGTAAAATTGGCAAAGTCTGCTCCCAAAACCGATAGCGTCTTTTGTAGCGTGTCGCCTCTTCTGTGGATGAAATTGTTTCCTCCTGCTTTTTCGCCGTCAAGCGAATCTGGTAGTCACCGATATCCTGCATGGGGATAATCTGCTCAGGGTCAAGATAGAGTTTTTCGCCATCTTTATACGGTGTCACCTTGATGCAAGTAATATCAACCCCGTGATAATTGCGCAGCCAGAGGACGGTGGATGTTACTTCCTTGCGGAAGTTCGCTGCGACGAGGATGATGCGCTGGTCGCCTTCTACGGGATTGATGCGTATACTCTCATAGTCCTGCCCATCAAAAAATTCAGCAATTTTCTCCTGTGCAACACCTGATGTGCCCAGGTATTTCTGATAGACCTCGCAAATCTCGCTTTTGGTCAGCGTTGCACAGTAGGAAACGTATTTCAGGGCTTGCCAAACAACATCTTTACCCGAATCGTCGAGCTTATTTTCAATGATGACGAGTTTGCCGTTCTCATCGATGGCGAGCAGGTCAAGCCGTTCGTTCGTGTCGGAGAAGCCGTCAAACTCTTTTTGGATTATCAAGAGATTCTCGCCGAGAATCAACGGATTATCCGCAATCCATTCCTGCAAATCATAACGCTCGGACAGCTTGAGTTCCGAGAATGATTTCTTTTCAAGCGAAACCGCCTTTTTGTTTTGTGTGTCAATCAAAAACATATCTATCCTCCCAGTCATGGCTGATCATAATTGAACAGCACTTCATTGATTTCAAAGATATCGTATCTGCAGCTCATGATATACTTGTTGGCACATATCATGATTGCGATTCATGCAGGCTGCATTTAAACTCATCGCAATAGCCTATACCATCGCAAAAATCTTCATCTTTGCCCTTAGAGCAATATTTAGGAACACCGTTTTCGTCATGTTCGCAAAACCAACAAAAATCACAAACGGGGTCGCAAACAGGATCGTCACAGACATACATTTTTTTATCCTCCCAGAACTGGTTGTTTGCAATGGTGCAGCACTGGTCAATCTCGTAAGTAGAAGTATTTACCGTCCTTGATAATAATTTGGACATCATTATCATATACGGCTTCAGGCTCAGTGAGCATCAATTGTTGTCCAGCCTTTTGAGAGTCGATTTTTTGCAACATCCCATCTTCAAGCTCCTTGTAACGCCATTTGTCATCAATAAGGCCGGGTATTGCTGCAAAGAAACTTTCGATCCCTGTTTTGTTTCTGCGGTTCTTATCTATGTCGATTCCAAGCGAATTCACTTGATTTTTATGCCAATCTTCTAATCCTGCCCTAATCTGATTTGACTGGTTCAAGAATGTATTAAAAGAATAATAGCTCATCTCTCTTGAGTTTTCACCTTTTCCAAGCAGATAGATCAACTTGCTGATTTTTTCTAAAACAGTTATCAACACTTGCTGGTATTCGAGCAACAGCATAAATTCATTCACTTTTTCTTGATAGTCCTTGTAATCATGGGTTTGATTTTTCTTGATTATTTCGTCGACAGATAAATTGACCTGTTGAAGTAATTGGGTACCTTCAGTTTTTAAATCATCTAATGTATGCAACTTACGGTTTCGCAAAGTATCACTTTCCATGATTTCTGAATCAAACTTAGAGATCTCTCCAACTAAGGGAAGCAGCGCGAGAATCCGGCTCCTAAATTCTCTGTTTTGAAAATCACTGATTTTGTCTATGCTCTTTGTCATAGTTTCCAGCTTTGTGCTTNNGGGACTATCAAAGAGCCAACGTTCATTACGTTTGCAATACCATTGGCGACGGTAGTAGCCTTTGTCATCTTTGTAAAGTCGGGTTTTACAACCTCAGCCAATCCTTTTTTTGGCCCCCTATAAGCAGCATATTGAACCCCTTTTTTGGTTTGGTTAGCCAAGGTTGCTCCGGAAGGGATTTTCACTAAAAACAAATTAGGATTACTCATAGTTTCTTTGGCAATGGCTTTTGCCGCAGTGTGAGCAGCGGTTTGTGCCGCCGCTGGAATTGTTGCCGAAATACGCGCAATGACAGTACGGTCTGTAATTTCAAATAGACGTTTTTCCTCAATACGGGTTGTTGCTGGCAGTCGTTCAATTGGTACAGTTATTATATTGTTTTGGATATGGTCTGCACCAAGCATTCCTGAAGCATTTGAAGAGAATATTGAAGCAACCAAACCAGTGTTGCCACTGAGCTTAGATTTTCTTCTTAAATAGATGACCAGCCCTGCAATTAAAGCAACGGCTATTATGGCTGATATTATTATCAGAAAGTAGTCCATGATTTTATCCTCCAAGCATCGGCTGATCGTAAGGGAACAGCACCCCGTTAATTTCAAAGATATCGTACTTACCGCTCTGTATGAAATACTCGACAATCACATCAAACTTGCGACTGTGGGAAAAGGCAAAGCCCGCCCGTTCAAATAAATCTGCGGTTTGATCGAGGGAGAGTTCAAGCACCACGGATGCTACATGAAGTGCCTCGGCTTTCGGATAACCGTATATCCCGCTTAATATCAGCGGAAAGGCGAGGCTCTCACAGTTATACTTCACGGCGAGTTCAAGAGCGTTTATGTAGCAGGAGCGGAGCTTTCTCGCGGGGCTTGTCATCTCGATAAACAGGCCCCGCAGCATTGATGATATACTTGGCAGGCAGCTTGAACCCCCTGCGATATCATCAAGAATATTTAAGGGTATTTAGGCATTAACGTCCCCANNCGTCCCCGTCTCCAGCGCATCGGCAAGCGGTGCTGAAAATTTTCTCAATGCTTACTACCGGAAAATCCTTAGTCATAATTTCTTTCCTCTATATTGGCAAGATTTTGTCTCCTTGATACCGACTATTCCAATCCAAGAGCTTTGAAAACAGCATCCTCTGGGCTTGTATAGAATGAGGTTTGGAACTTGGCAAACAATTCTGATGGCACAGTTCCTATGTCGACGGCCGAGGACATAGGTAGGAGTATCTTCTTCGCTCCCGCATCAAGACAGACCTGCATGGTGCTCGCAAGTTCCTCAACCTTGCTGATGGTACCGCCTATGCTCATATTGCCTAACACGCACATCTGTGATTGGATGGGTTTCCGGAGCGATGCGCCGCAGAGAGCTACAAAAGCACACATCGCCAAGTCTGGTGTAGAGCCAATCCCCTGACAATCAGCGACGTGCATGAGGAAGTTGCTGTCATCAATATTGATTGAGCCACTTATCATCTTCTTATTTGCCTTGAAGTAATTCTGCGCCGTTTTGAGGTTTTCTTTTGCTTCACGGTCATAACCAATACCCGTCACTTCAAACTTACCGTTACCGCCTACAAGCTCAGTTTCAAGTTTGTAAACGCCAAGCATTCCAGTATCGCCGCGGGCAACGGTATATATATGACCAGGCTTTCCTTGTCCTTCTGGAATCAACTTGCCTGAACCTTGCTCTGGAACAGATACAAAGTGTTCATCAAAACTATCATTGTCCAAGTATGAAAAATGGACATCGTAAAACTCCATGCCACCAATTTTTTTAAGCTGTTCTTTGACACGCCTGCGCCCCTCAAGAGCATATTGCAATACCTCTGCGACATCATCACGGTCAAACTCGCCATGAGGATATAGGAGTTTCAACAGACCCGATACGCTTTTACGAACAGCAATAACATCACGTTGATTTAAGTCTTTGCCGAAACGAAAGAATTGCTCAATCGCATCGCCGAAGGAGCGTTTTCGCATTTCCCGCAGGAACTCGGCGAGATAATCGGTGATAAATCCGTATTCGTTCGTAAAATACTCAGGGCGCATTTTCGGTATTTCCCAACCGGGCAGATAGTAGTGCATACGGTCGAAGAACGCACTGTCATAAGCCATTGCAGCAGGAAACGGCTCGAATAAATGGGACGTTTTCATCAACACATCAACGCTTTGGTTGATGTTCCCGACGAACACCATAGAAGCATTCGCGCTCTTTTCCTCCTTGCCACGGGCGAACGAGCCTGACGCCATGAAGTCCTTCATAATCTGTATGCCGTCTTTATCCTTGAATGTAATTCCGGCAACCTCATCAAAAGCGACACAATCCCACATACCGACAAGTCCAATGGTTTTATTCCCCATGTTGTAAAACAGGTTGGCAACAGTGGTTTGACCTCCTGAAATCAGAATTGAGNNCAGAAATCTCCTTGTATATATGAGATTTTCCTGTGCCGCGCGGTCCCAGCTCACACAAGTTATAGTTGTTCTCGATCAGTGGCACAATGCGTTCAAGCAAATGCCACTTTACGCGTGTTTCAAATTGTGTTGGTTCCATACCAACGCTTCGGAGTAGCACGTCAATCCACTCATCTTTGGTAAATCGACGTCTACCCTCAAAGAACTCCTGCATATCCATGTGAGGAAGCTGAATCGGGGTCAGTTCCTCTATTTCAAATGGGCTAACACGATTTTTCTTGCTACCCTTTGGGGCATCGGTGTCAAACTCATCGTATCTGTCCTCAAGTCTGTTATAGTTCATGCGGATAATACACCAAATGCCGCCTGACAACAGCTTTTCAAACTGCTTGATATAGGAATCGGAAACTATAACATTCTTTAGATTTAAGTTGGAGAACATGGCGCGGTATGTATCGCTGTCCGGGTCAAGCTTGGCCTCCACCTTGTCAATGACAGTGTAGCTTCCCATTTCGCGGATTTTGGATTTAATCTTTTCCGCTTCATCAGGGCGCACAAAGTTGTCTGCCAGGATATTCTTGACACGGCCCACGCCTGCTTCAATGCTTGCCTCGTCATCGGTAACACAGTACATTCCAAGCAGGTATTCAAGCACATAAATAGGTACATTTGCGCCTTCTTTAATCTTTTTAGTTAAGTCTTTTCGGACAATCTTGCCCGAAAAGGCTTCCTTTAGCGAGTCATTTAGGTTCTCAGCCACATCAAATACCTGCCTTTCAAAAGCGTATACTTCCGCCAAAAATAAGATCAATTACAAATGGAATACGCTCTATCTCGGAGTTCACAAGCTCGTCCTCGTCCTTAAGTATTAGGTAATAGGACTCTCCCTTGTCGTATGCCATGTCTTTGAGGGTAAACTTTTCTTTATACGTCCGTTCCTCCGGCTTATCACTGGTGCTTTCTGCAATGATGATATTCTCATTTGAAATGCGGTTCCCGGCTGCATCGGCGAAGTATGCCGTAATACGGAGCGGTAAATGCTTTTCATCAACCGGCTCGTTCTGGAAGAA
>DBGA01000021.1:0-13508 GCA_002295325.1 Ruminococcaceae bacterium UBA866
TTAGTTTTAAAGTGTATATTAAAATAGCTATAATAAACGTTGCTATATTGTATAAAATACTTGTGGGTTTTTCATCTAGTGCTAGAATAAATCCCAATTTTTAATGTCGTTACTTTCTTCTACCGGCATTCCTAAATTCGCCATCAGCTCTTGTGCTGCATTGTATCCCATCTTCTTTTGACGGTTATTCATTGCTGCAACCTCCAAAATAATGGCAAGGTTACGTCCTGGCTTTATCGGGATTGTAATACAAGGCACTTGTATACCCAAAATGGTAGCATATTCATTTTCCATGCCCATTCTATCATAGACCTTATCTGCATCCCAAAGTTCTAACTTGACAATCATATCTATTTTTTCTGTAATTTTCACAGAGCCCATTCCGAAAAGTCGCCTTGCGTTAATAATACCAACACCTCGAAGCTCAAGGAAGTGTCGAATATTTTCTGGAGAAGAACCTACAAGAGTACGGTTTGAAACTCTGCGAATTTCAACTGCATCATCTGCAATTAGTCGGTGTCCACGCTTTACAAGCTCAATTGCTGTTTCACTCTTACCTACACCGCTTTCACCTAGCATAAGTATTCCCTCACCATATGCCTCAATCAAAACACCATGACGGGTAATTCTTGGTGCAAGCTCAACGTTCAAGTAGGAAATAAGTCCAGAAAGAAAACTTGAAGTTGTTTCGCTTGTTGCCACACAAGCTACACCATATTTTTTTGCTGCATCAAGGATAGCATCGCAAACATCAAGATTTCTTGTTACAACAGCAACTGGAAACTTTTGAGCAAAGAGTATATCGACCCTTGCTCTCCGTTCTTCAAGTGGTAATGTCTTTAAGTATTCTACTTCATTAAGCCCAAATATCTGAATTCTTGTATTGTCAAAATATTCCATATACCCTGTTAGATTTAAACCCGGACGGTTTACATCAGCACTTTCAAGCATGATGTCGTCAGAGTTTTCTGGCATATAGATTTGCTCAAGACGAAAGTCTTTAATAATCTTAGTCAATGAAACTGAAAAATTCGCCATTATACTTCTCCCCTTTTAACTATTCATTATATAATTATACACTATCCATTTTGGCATTTCAACTTATTACTGCTTAAATTTAGCATAATTTTAGTATACAATATCCCAATGATGACAATAATAACACTAGATTGAATTTTAAGGTGATAAAAGCAATTTTATATCCTGTTATGATTGCCGTACGGAGGTTTTGGTATATGCTTGTGGTATTTTTTAGGGCAGTTTTTTTATATGTCCTTATTATGTTTTCGATTCGACTTATGGGCAAAAGACAACTTGGTGAGCTTCAACCATCTGAGCTTGTTATAACCATATTAATTTCTAATATTGCTTCATTGCCTATTGAGGACACAAACATTCCTATGATTTTAGGTGTGATACCCGTGCTTATTTTAGTTTCATTTGACATTTTAATTTCTAATATTTCTCTAAAATCGAAGGGTTTTAGAAGCTTTATTTCAGGCTCACCGATGATTATCATACACGGTGGAATGATTGATCAAAAACAGCTTAAAAAGTTGCGATTTTCTATAGATGATTTAATGGGCTCGCTTAGACAATCTGGTGTGTTCGATATACAAGATGTTGAGTACGCCATTGTAGAAACAACCGGACAAGTCAGCGTTTTACAAAAATTTGATGCACAACCTATCACTCCAAAGACACTTAACATTTCAGGCACAAGCAAATCGCCACCAGCTGTTATTGTCAGTGATGGTAAGATAATCGAAAGTGCACTAGCCGCCTATGATATTAAGGAAGATTGGGTGGTTTCGATGATAGCAAAAAGTAAATGCGCACTTAAAGAGGTGTTTTTGATGACTTGCGACAAAGAATTAAATTACTACATTGTCGAAAAAAATATGTAGGAAAGGAAACCCTATGTCACGATTAATTACAATTACAGTAATCATGATTGGAATATTAGTTCTGAGCTTTGTTGGAATTGATTATGCAAAGCAAACCAAAATCCAATTTGATAGTTTGATTGATGCCGCTCTTGTTCAGTGTGAAAATGAAGATATCCAAGCCTTGGCTGAAAGCGAAAAAAAAATGTCTGCTTTTTATCAAAGCAGACATAGCTTTCTAAGTTTTTTTGTCAGACATGATGAGTTAGAAAAAATTGACACCGATCTAGTTAACCTTTTGAGCTTTGTGAAATTAGGCTCCTTCGACAATATACAAATTTCCCTTGAACAAATTAGGTTTATGATTGATCACATTTACAGCAAAGAACTCCCAAAGACAGAAAATTTATTTTAATCTATGTTTTAGGCTTTTAAGCTCATCCATAAAAGTATCAATATCTTTAAATTCTTTGTAGACAGAGGCAAATCTCACATAAGCAACTTGATCGATTTCTTTAAGTCGTTCCATAACGAGCTCACCAAGCTCAGTTGAGTTGACCTCTTTTACCATTTGGTTCGCGTAAGTATTTTGTATATCAGAAACAAGCTTTTCTAAAGTTTCAATAGATACAGGTCGCTTTCCGCAAGCACGCATGAGCCTACCGAGCAATTTTTCCGAATCAAATGGTTGTCTTGATTTATCACGTTTAATAACCATTAAGGGTATCGTTTCAATGATTTCATATGTCGTAAACCTTGCATTGCAAGAAAGACATTCACGTCTTCGTCTAATTTTCAACCCATCATCAGTCTGCCTTGAATCGACAACTTTACTCTCCATGCCCCCACAGAATGCACATTTCATCTATATCATTCCAATCATGTTAAAATCAGCACACATTATATGGTACAATCGCCCACACATAACTACTAGAACGTTTCAATTAATAATCACTTGTCATATCCAATCATGAGCCAAAGACATACTAAAGTTTATAATAGTTACTTTGTGACTATTATATCATTATGCAGCTGGTTTAACAATAGCTAGATGCCCGAAATCTCGCCTAAATAATCTTCAACTATGTACTGGAGAGTTATCGGATCAACAATTTCGTATTTCATTCGTTCGATAAGTAACTCAACAATCGTCTTATCAGTTGAAATACCATCAATAGTTATAGTCTCCGTGCAATAATTATTATAAACGTTGCTTTGCGTGATGCCGTACTCGCAATATACGGTATCCCCTATTATTGTTTCACTCTCAGAAATGTCATAGGTTTGTACAAGCTTAATCTCCTCAATGAGAACCATTGTTTATCACCCCAATACTATAATATAAACACATTATATAAAGTTGAAATACAAATGTAAAGAGAGACAATTCGACATAAAACGACTTTCCAACAGTGAACATGGTAATTTTTTACATATATCACCATGATTATTTAATATGCAAACTTATTCTACCAGTATTTTTGTGAAAAGTATACATAATTTTTAAAAAAAATTCTACTAATTTAACGAATTCAGTATATCATAACTTTTGAATATTTCATCATTATTATTCAATAAGTTATTATACAATTCAATTATTATACATTTATTATACATTTTTTGGCGCAATAATGATATAAAATTGTATAAATCTACTTCCCCACTACCTAAAGGCAGACAGTCACATTTGTTGTTATTATCACTAAAATGTATGTGTACAATATGATTACCTAGTCTATTAATAAACTCACGATAATCTACACCTGAACGTACTGCTTGTTTATTGTCAAATACCAGTGAAACGTTACCATCTAAGTAGTTAACCATCTCGCTCAAAAAATCAACATCCCTACTTTTACAGCGTTCAACGTTCTCTTGTGCTACTATTATTCCGTATTCTTGTCCTAGATCCCGTAGCTTTGCAAAGCGCTCAAAGTACATTTTATTTTCATTCTTACTCCCTATTCTATCTCCATGAAAAATGAATATTTTTGCATCAAGAATATTCATTGCCTCAAAGTAATGCCGATGCAACTCCAACCCGTCATTAAACCTACGCTCATAGTTAGTGAATAACATAAATGGTTCAAAAGCACAACTAAATGGGTGAAGAGACACAATCTCAGTTCCATAAAAGTCAGCAGTTTTTCTCAATTCTGTTATGTAATCCTTTTTCACCTCACTAAATGTATCAACAAATACTTCTGCATATGGAATATTCTTTTCTGCTATTGCCTTTAATGCCAATTCCGTTTGCATTGGATAAAAACAAGCTGTGGATATACCGTATTTCATTTATTTCAACTCCAGTTAAATTTTACATTTAATAATATATTATCATATTAAATACTCATTTTCAATGAAAGGCATTATTCACACAAGAAAAAAGCTGTAAAAATTGCTTTTTTTGGAAAAAGTTCTAAAAACGTTATTTTTGCTAGCTTATTGTTGTAAAATGATATATAATAGTTTAGTTATAATTCAATTTGAATTAAAGAATATATAATTATGGAGGGAATTAAAAATATATGATAAGAAATGACTTAAGAAATGTTGCGATAATTGCCCACGTTGACCACGGAAAAACTACTTTAGTTGATGAAATGCTAAAACAAGGCGGTGCATTTAGAGAACATCAAGTAGTTGCAGATAGAGTTATGGATAACAACGATATTGAGCGAGAGAGAGGTATCACAATTCTTGCTAAGAATACTGCTGCTTTCTATGAAGGCGTTAAAATAAACGTTATTGATACACCTGGACACGCCGATTTCTCAGGTGAGGTTGAGCGTATTTTGAAGATGGTTAATGGCGTATTGTTGCTTGTTGACTCTGCTGAAGGGCCTATGCCTCAAACACGCTTTGTACTTCAAAAAGCACTAGAGTTAAACCACAAGGTTATTGTTGTAGTAAACAAAATTGACCGTCCTGATGCTAGATGCCATGAAGTTGTTGATGAAGTATTAGAGCTTTTGCTTGAGCTTGATGCAACGGAGGAGCAACTTGAAAGCCCTGTGCTTTTTTGTTCTGGCCGTGACGGAACAGCTTCCCTATCCCCTGACCATGTTGGAACAGACCTTAAACCTATGTTTGATAGCATACTTTCACATATTGCTCCTCCAGAGGGAGACGAAAACGGTGACCTACAGGTTCTTGTTTCTTCGATTGACTACAACGAATATGTTGGACGTATTGGTATTGGGCGTGTAGAGCGTGGACAGATTAAAGTAAACCAAGATGTTATGGTTGCTGATTACCATGAAGCAAAAACTCCGTATAAAGGACGTATTGTTTCATTAAATCAAATTGAAGGACTAAAACGTGTTCCTGCTGAAAATGCTAAAGTTGGAGATATTATTATATTCAGTGGCATCGAAAAAATCACCATTGGTGACACCCTTTGTGCTCCTGCTAATATTGAGCCTCTTCCTTTTGCTAAAATTTCCGAGCCTACAGTTGAGATGACTTTCGCTGTAAATGACTCTCCTTTTGCAGGGAAAGAAGGTAAATATGTTACTTCACGTCAAATCCGCGATAGATTATTCAAAGAAATTTTAAAAGACGTTTCACTACGTGTTACTGAAACTGAAAATGCTGACAGTCTTCGTGTTGCAGGCCGTGGCGAGATGCATTTATCAATCTTGATTGAAAATATGCGTCGTGAGGGTTATGAGTTCGCTGTAAACCCACCTCGAGTTCTTATGAAAGAAATTGACGGCAAAACTTATGAGCCTATTGAAAGACTAGTTATTGATGTTCCTGAGGAATTCATGGGCAGTGTAATGGAAAAAATGGGAACTAGAAAAGCTGAGCTTGTTCAAATGGCGCCTATGGGTGCTCGCATGAAAATTGAGTTCCTAATTCCATCACGCGGTCTTTTCGGTTATAGAAGTGAATTCTTAACTGATACAAAAGGGGAAGGTATCCTGAACTCCGTATTTGACAGCTACGAGCCTTACAAAGGTGATATTCCTCGTCGTTCAAACGGTTCTTTGATTTCATTCGAGTCAGGAACTGCTGTAATTTACGGTCTATATAACGCACAAGAGCGTGGCATATTGTTCATCGATGCTCAAACTCCTGTATATGAGGGCATGGTTGTTGGTATGTCCCCTAAATCTGAAGATATGGCAGTAAATGTTTGCAAGAAAAAACAGCTTACAAATACTCGTGCTTCTGGCTCTGACGATGCGCTTAGACTTGTTACTCCTAGAAAAATGAGTCTTGAGGAAAGCCTTGAATTTATTGCTGAGGACGAATTACTTGAAATCACTCCAAAGAATATACGCATTAGAAAACAGATTTTAGATAACAACCTTCGTGCAAAATCAGTTAATCGCAAAAAATAAGCAAGCTAAGCTTGCTCAAAGACGCACACAGAGTAATTATTTGATAATGACTTTGTGTGCGTCTTTAAATTTATATCTGTATTAACTTAGTGTAGTATCAACTATATTGACAACGACAATGATATATGATTAAATAGGCTTATTACAGTTTAGGGAGAAAAACGATGGATTTTTTGCATGAACTACTTAATTATATCGTCGACAGCGCAATTTTACTTTTTGAATTTATCGGTGTTGGTATTATCATAGTTACAGGTGTCGTTGCTTTCATAAGCTATGTTAGGCGTAATCCTTTCACAAGGCTAAACCTTGCAAAAGGACTTGCTATGGGGCTTGAGTTTAAACTTGGAAGCGAGATTTTGCGAACAGTAATCGTTAGAGATTACGTTGAAATTTTAACTGTTGCTGGTATTATTGCACTTAGAGCCTCTCTCACCTTTTTAATTCACTGGGAAATAAAAAACGAAGAAGCACATCACGAGGCAAATTTCGGGCTAAAAGATGATAAAAGCGAAAAGAACACCTAGACGGTGTTTTTTTCGCTTTTATTCCAAATATGCTTATTCTATGCCAAATAATCTTTTGGTATTTTCACTTGCAATGTCAATCATTTCTTGTGCAGTTATTCCCTTTACTTGAGCTACTGTCTCAGCAGTTTTTTCTATCATATCTGAAGTTGAACGTTTCCCCCTGTATGGTTCTGGAGCCATATATGGACAGTCTGTCTCAAGCAAAATCCTGTCAAGTGGTGTTATATCAATAACCTCAAGGGTTTTTCTTGCATTTTTAAACGTTACAACTCCTGTAAAGCCAATATACATATCAAGTTTAAGAACCTCTTTTGCAGTCTGTGCTGAACCTGTATAACAATGAAGAACACCTTTAGGTTTATACTTCTCCAATAGNNATAGTCTCATTGTGTCCTCTGTCGCCTCTCTTGAGTGGATTACAACAGGCATATTGAGTTTATTTGCCAATATCAACTGTTCTTCAAATACTCTTTGTTGGACATCTCGTGGGGAAAAATCATAGTGATAATCAAGTCCAATTTCTCCAATTGCAACAACTTTTTTGTTTGCCGACATCGCTTCAAGCTCATCAAGATAACCCTCGCCGACTTCAGCAGCAGTATGCGGGTGAATGCCAACTGCTGCATACATAAATGGATATTTTAGGGCAAGTTTAATGCTGTCATTTGAGCTTTCAATGTCACAACCTATGTTAATTGCGTTGCATACACCATTTTTTTGTATCTCAGCGATAACCTGCTCACGGTCTTCATCATATTTTTCATCATCGTAATGACAATGTGAGTCAAATATTCCTTGCATAATTTTCTCCTTTGGCTATGAAAGTAAGGGCGAACAAGTCGTTCGCCCTTACTTTTGCATTATCTTACCTTTGAACCGTTTGGTATACTGTCATCAATAAAGATTACTTTTACATCATCATTTGGGCAATCAGCCGCAAGTAGCATTCCGTTACTCTCAACCCCACGAAGTTTTGCAGGGTTTAGGTTTGCCACGATAATTACCTTTTTGCCAATTAAATCAGTTTCCTTATAGTATTTTGCAATTCCGCTGACAATCTGACGCTCGGAGTTTCCGTCATCTAGCATTAATCGATAAAGTTTATCGGATTTTGGTACCTTCTCACAAGATTTTATCTCTGCAACCATTAGGCTTACCTTTTGGAAATCTTCTATGCCAAGTTTGATACCCTCAGGCTCTTGCTTTGTCTCAACAACTTTTGGCATATTTGCTTCCGCAAAGGCTTCAAGCTCTTCAAGTTTTTTAGTTTCATCAAGCCTGTTAAATAGCGGCTCTGGATTGCCAACGTTAACAATATCATTGTCACCAAAGTTCTCTAGGCTTTCCAAAGTGTTTAGCTGTGAATTGATTTGAGCCATAATTTTATCGGAGGTTTCTGGCATAAATGGCGATAGCAATACTGCGATATAGCGAATGCTTTCAATTAGATTAAACATAACCTGCATCAAACGTTCATGGTTTGTTTCATCTTTGGAAAGTATCCAAGGTGCAGTTTCATCAATATATTTATTTGAACGACGTGCAAGCACCATAATGCTTTCAAGTGTATCTGCCAAACGAAGTTCGTCCATTTGAGAAGAAAATGCGTCCTTTGTTTCTTTACAACAAGCAATTAATTGATTATCAAGTTCTGTTTGCTGATTAGGATTTGTAATCTTACCGCCAAAATATTTGTGGCACATTGTAACTGTACGATTTACAAGATTGCCCAACGTGTTGGCTAGATCTGAATTATAGCGTGCAATGATAGTTTCATAGGTAATTGCGCCGTCATGCCCATAAGGCATTTCAGACAACATATAGTAACGAGTTGCATCAATGCCGAATTGCTGTGCCATATCATCAGCATAGATAACATTTCCCTTTGATTTGCTCATCTTATCCTTGCCAAACAGCATCCATGGGTGTCCAAACACCTGTTTTGGCAATGGCAAATCCAACGCCATTAGCATGATTGGCCAGTAGATTGTGTGGAAACGTAGNNACCGATAATATGAACATCGGCAGGCCAGTATTTGTTGAATTTCTCGCTTGAACCGTCTGGGTCATACCCAAGTGCTGTGATATAGTTTGAGAGTGCATCTATCCAAACATAAACCACGTGTTTTGGATCAAAATCAACAGGAATTCCCCAAGTAAAGCTGGTTCGAGAAACACAAAGATCTTGAAGTCCAGGCTTTAGGAAGTTGTTTACCATTTCCTTTTTGCGACTTTCTGGAGCAATAAAATTCGGGTTTTCTTCAATATGCTTCATCAAACGGTCTTGGTATTTACTCATTTTGAAGAAGTAAGCTTCCTCTCTTGTCTTTTTAACCTTATCACCACAATCAGGACATTTGCCGTCAGCTGCTTGAGTTTCTGTGTAGAAAGCCTCACAAGCAACGCAATATTGCCCTTCGTAGTTGCTCTTATAGATGTCACCCTGCTCATACAGCTTTTTGAATATTTTTTGCACAACTTTTTTATGCTGTTCATCAGTGGTACGGATAAACTGGTCATAGGACGAATTCATCAAGTCCCATATGTCGCGCACTTGCCCTGCAATTCCATCAACATATACCTTTGGTGTAATTCCCATTTCTTTTGCAGTTTCCTCAATCTTTTGTCCATGCTCATCTGTGCCTGTTAAAAAGTAGGTGTCATCANNTAGGTATTCCCAACATGAGGTTTGCGTGATGTATATGCGATTGCTGTAGTTATATAATATTTATTGCTCATAGCTCTCTTCCCCCTTATTTTAATAAACATAAAAACTCTCGTCTTTAAAATCAATTTTAAAGACGAGAGTAAATCTCGTGGTACCACTTTAATTCGCCCTTATCTCACGATAAGAACCTTATAAGCTACATTTGTTTGTAGCTTGACACGATAACGGGTGTATCCGTTGCAAACTAAGTTTCCCTCATTTACACAGCTCCAAGACCATCTTCGGCAAATTTTTTCACCGCCCTTTTTTCAGCAACAGGGCTCTCTTTTGGGTGGAATACAATGCTTACTCTTCTTTTCACAGCCTTTTAATATTACTATATAGTATACCCAAATTTTTGCATTATGTCAACAATTAATGCTATTTCAATTGACAAAATTGCTTAAAAACTGTAATATTAGAGAATAATAAGTAGCATGATGACGCACCCTATCGCACCCATACTTTTCATGAAAGATTACAGTAACATTCATTGGTTTGAATTTTACTATTTTCGTTCATATTATATTATTGAAACGGAGAATTATACAGATGACTTTTAATGAAGTTAGAACACGATTTGCACCAAGTCCAACAGGTTATATGCACGTTGGAAATCTTAGAACTGCACTTTATGCGTTTTTGTTGGCAAAAAAACATAATGGAACATTTATTTTGAGAATTGAAGACACTGACCAACAACGTTTGGTTGAGGGTGCAGTTGACATTATCTATAACACACTGAAAACAACAGGGCTAATTTGGGACGAAGGTCCTGATGTTGGTGGTCCTGTAGGCCCTTATGTTCAAAGCGAACGCATGGGTATGTTTAAGGAATATGCATTAAAGCTTGTTGAAAGTGGCCACGCCTATTACTGTTTCTGTACTAAAGAAAAATTGGAAGAAGTAAGAACTATCCAACAGGCTTCAAATATTGCTCCACGTTATGACGGTCATTGCAGAAATTTATCTACCGATGAGGTACAAGCAAACCTTGAAGCCGGTATTCCTTATGTTATTCGCCAAAAGATGCCTACTGAAGGCACTACTTCCTTTGATGACGAAGTTTATGGAACAATCACTGTTGAAAATACGACTCTTGATGACCAAGTCTTAATTAAGGCTGACGGTATGCCTACTTATAACTTTGCAAACGTTGTTGACGACCACACAATGGGCATTACACACGTTATCAGAGGCAATGAATATTTGTCATCTACCCCTAAATATAATTTGCTATATGAGGCATTTGGCTGGGAAAAACCAGTCTATGTTCACTGTGCACCTGTAATGAAAAATCACACCGAAAAACTTTCAAAGAGAAATGGCGATGCTTCCTTTGAGGATTTATTGGCAAAAGGTTATCTAACAGAGGCAATTATCAACTACATTGCACTTCTTGGTTGGAGCCCTAAGGGTGAAAACGAAGTGTTTGAACTAAGCGAGCTAATTCAAGAATTTGATATAGACGGTATTTCAAAATCCCCTGCTATCTTTGATACTGCAAAACTAAAAGCAATCAATGGTGCTTATATCAGAAAGTTTGCTCCAGAGAAATTTGCAGAACTAGCACTTCCTTATATTCGTCAAACCTGCAAACGTGAGGATATTAATGTGGAACTCCTCGCTGCTATGCTACAGCCTAGAACTGAAACTTTCAACGATATTCCTGAGCAAGTTGATTTTATCGATGAGCTTCCGGAATACTCAAATGAGCTATACTGCCACAAAAAAATGAAAACCAATGAAGAAAATTCCCTTGATGCACTACAACGTGTACTGCCAGTTTTTGAAAGCATGGATACATGGAACCTTGAGTCTATCCACGAGAAACTATTTGAGTTGATTTCAGAAATGGGTGTTAAAAACGGTATCATTTTATGGCCTATCCGCGTTGCAGTTTCAGGCAAGCAATTTACCCCTGGTGGTGGAATTGACCTTGCTGAAATTTTAGGCAAAGACGAATCAATTAAACGTATTAAAAAAGGCATTGAGCAATTAAGTAAGTAAAATACAAAGATTTATTAAATAAAAATAATAGAAAACCTTGAAAATACTGCCTTAAAGGCAGTATTTTTTTATTATTTATTAAATTTTGATATATTTTTCACATTTGATATGGTATAATAATATATATTTTATACATAAGTATGAATAATGTACAAGCAACTCTTCTTTTGGAATAGTAATTTCCACAACAACTGTACATGACATTTTTTGAAAAGGAGGCATTTATTATGGCAAATATTGAAGGAATCAACTTTTCTGAAATTACTCCAGCAATTGTTGATTTAACAAAACTATGCATTGATAACAGCACAATTAACTCTGAACTCTATAAAAAGTATGCGGTAAACCGTGGACTTCGTGACCTTAAAGGGAATGGTGTTTTAACTGGACTTACTGAGATTTCAGAAATCATTTCAGCTAAAACATTGGACAACGGTGAAAAGGTTTCATGTGAAGGAGAACTTTATTATCGTGGTATTAACATTAATGATATTGTTGATGGCTTTATCAAAGATAAACGCTTCGGGTTTGAAGAGACGACATATCTTTTATTGTTTGGCAAACTACCTACCAAAAGCGAGCTTAAAGGTTTTAACGATGTGATTACAAAATATTGTTCGCTACCTACAAGCTTTGTACGGGACATCATATTAAAAGCTCCAAGCTCTGATATGATGAACACCTTGGCTAGAAGTGTACTAACACTTTATTCGTATGATAAAAATGCAAATAATATCAGCATTGAAAACGTTTTAAGGCAGTGTTTGCAGTTAATCGCACTTTTCCCACTGCTTTCAGTTTATGGCTATCAGGCATACGCACATTATCACGATAATCAAAGCTTGTTTATCCATAATCCTCAACCCGAACTTTCTACTGCTGAGAATATCCTGTATATGCTACGTCAAGACAGCAAATATACCGAGCTTGAGGCTAGAATACTTGACCTTGCTTTGGTTTTACACGCAGAGCATGGTGGCGGTAACAACTCTACCTTTACCACCCACGTTGTTTCTTCCTCTGGAACTGATACATATTCTGTTGTTGCTGCGTCTTTAGGCTCCCTCAAAGGCCCTAAACATGGTGGTGCTAACATTAAGGTTGTTCAGATGTTCGAGGATATGAAAAAAAATGTGAAAGACTGGCACGACAAAGAAGAAGTTTCAGACTATCTTAGAGCGTTGCTACGCAAAGAAGCATTCGATAAAGCCGGCTTAATCTATGGTATGGGGCACGCAGTCTACTCGCTATCCGATCCTAGAGCTGAAATATTTAAAAACTTTGTAAAAAGTTTGTCAGAAGAAAAAGGTCTTGACCAAGAGTTTAAGCTATATTCACTCGTTGAGGAGCTTGCACCAAAAATCATTGGTGATGAACGCCAAATCTACAAGGGTGTTAGTGCTAACATTGACTTTTATAGTGGATTTGTTTACAGTATGCTAAATCTTCCTTCTGAGCTATACACCCCTATTTTTGCAATTGCGAGAATTTCTGGTTGGAGTGCTCATCGATTAGAAGAACTTATCAATGCCGGTAAAATTATTAGACCTTCCTACAAAAACGTTGCTGATATCAAGGACTATGTCCCACTTGATAAAAGAGAGTAAAACAGAATATTTAATTCATTTACAAAAAGGGTAACGATATATTTCGTTGCTCTTTTTTTATTACTATAGCCCTTTCCGACACAAAAACCCTATACAGAATGTATTTTTTTAATTTTTAACATTAATAGTGTTCTCTCGCTTTTTTAGTTAGACAAAGTTTTTTCCATTTTATGTATATAATTGAAAGGTATCGAATATACATGATAGATTAGATGGAGGAAGTATTATGAAAACAAAAGCAATAGAAGTTGAAAGGCATACCGCCGATGCAATTGCAGCCGCAAAAGCAATAATTGTAGGCATACTCTCATTCATATTTGGTGGCGCAACCATTTTCTCTGCAATCTCTCCTTTTGGCGTCGCATTTGTTGCTTGCCTACCGATAAAATATGCAATAACCGCCTCAGTAGGTACGATAA
>DBGA01000021.1:13578-17984 GCA_002295325.1 Ruminococcaceae bacterium UBA866
AATGTGCATTGAAGTGTTACTGTGTGGTTGCTTTACCTGCTTTTTTTCAATTTCATCTGATGCATTATTGCGAAAACGAGCAAATCCTATACTCTCCTATATTCAAATTACAAGCATCGCAATTACATTTATCTGCGTAATCTGCGCATTTGCAGGATATAGCATTTTAAATATTAATATAGGTGTAATTTTGGGCGTACTTTCAATATACATACTCATGTGTAGATACGGAATCATGGGCGCAAGTATTGGTTCAATCATTGTTGCAATTGCCCTAAACTTATATTCCATTCAAATGCTTGAATTTACAGGTTTACTAATCATTGCAGGCTTCCTTGCTGGCGTATTCTCTCCACTTGGTAAGTTCGGGCAACTTTCAACATTTATCATGGTTTCCACCTTTTGCATGATTTTGTTAGGGGCTCCCGTTTTGCTATCCTACCGCCTAATCGATATTTTCCTTGCAACTGCACTTTTTGTAATTATCCCACAACGTACTATGATGCTCATTAATAGCGATACGACAATCAAAAGCAATTCAATTAGTTCGAGGGTTATGCAAAGTGGTATCTCGTCAAAGCTTGATTATGCTGCAGATACGATTAAGGATTTGCAAAACGAACTTGAAACAATATCTACAAAATTCAATGACATCGACTATAATAATATCCTTGGGGTTTCTGATTTTGCAGCAAACTCTGTTTGTAAGGGTTGTACCTGCGCACTCGACTGTTGGGACACAAACTACAATGATACAGTTGATGCTTTCAATCCAGTTATTCAAAAGCTCAAAATCAACAATTCAATTGACCAAGAAAATATGCCAAGATATCTAGCTAACAAATGTTGTAAGTTAGATAAGTTGATTGCAGCAATTAATGTATATTATACAAGCTTTCTTTCAAAGCAAAATTCAAAGCGTCAGGTTTGTGAGGCTAGGAAAATGGTCTTTGAGCAATTCAATTCCCTCGCTGATATGCTATGCGAAGTGAGCGAGGAGATTGGGGAGATTAACAATTATGATGAGGTTATTTCCCGCAATGTTATGTCGGCATTTACCAAGATTGAGAGTACTCCATTGCAAGTAATTTCTGCTGTAGACAGATTTGGCCGAACTACTGTTGAGATATATACCGATAACATGATAAAAACCTCCCCTACCGTTCTTTGCGAAGCGATATCCAATGCAGCAAACAAGCTTTTTGACCTTCCTAGCATTACGATTGTAAATAATAAAACAAAAATTGCTTTCTTTGAAAAAGCAAACTATACAATTGACTTTTCAGTTCAACAATCCTGTTTTGCTGAAAACCAAATTTGTGGTGATAGCTATGAATATTTTGTCGATGCAAAGGGATATGCTTATCTTTTGCTTAGTGATGGAATGGGAAAAGGAAAACGTGCTGCAATTGACAGCGTTATGACCTGTTCCCTCATGGCAAAACTAATTAAAGCAGGATTTGGTATAGAGTCTGCAATTAAACTAATCAATTCTTCACTGCTTGTAAAATCAACTGATGAGTCGCTATCCACAATTGATATGGCAAAGATTGATTTGTATACTGGCAAGGTTGAGTTTTTGAAGGCTGGGGCTACTACCTCATTTGTGGACATCAGTGGCGATGTGAAAAAGATAGAGTCTTCCTCACTGCCAATTGGAATTATCCAAGGGGTTGAATGTGAAAGAAAACTGATTACTTTAAGAGATAACGATATCATTGTAATTGTATCAGACGGTGCTACTGCCTCAGGTGAGGGCTATATTGTAGATGAGATAAAGCGCAGCTCTCACAAGTCTGCAAAAGATATCAGCGTTAAAATCTGTTACGAGGCAAAACAACGCATGACTGAGCATCAGGACGACATTACGGTAATTGTCGCAAAGCTACAAAAAGGAATTTAGATAAATTTTTCTTTATTTTAACACAAAGTTTGTGAACTTTGTGTTAAAATTTTTTGTATTAATCATTGAATATATATACATTTTATGTTATTATTAATTGCATAGTAACCGATATTGTCGAAAAGAAGTATCGGTTGTTCATTTTTTATAGGTTGAGAAGTATATCTCATCACAAAATTAAAGGAGTTGGAATTTTTGGAAAAGTTTTTCAAACTTAAAGAAAATGGTACCACAGTTTCTACCGAAATCGTTGCCGGTTTCACAACGTTTTTTGCAATGGTATACATTATCTTTGTAAACCCAGCAATGCTTTCGCAGACAGGTATGCAATACGGTGCAGTATTCCTAGCTACTATCATTTCCGCTGCAATCGGTACTTTGATTATGGGATTGTTCGCTAACGTTCCTTACGCTCAAGCACCAGGTATGGGATTGAACGCATTGTTCACCTTCACTGTTGTTTTTGCACTTGGTTTTAGCTGGCAACAAGCACTTGCAATGGTTTTCATTTGCGGTATCATTAACATTCTTATCACTGTTACTAAGATTAGAAAATCTATCATTAAATCTATCCCTCATAGTGTTCAAAATGCTATTGGTGGTGGTATTGGTATTTTTATCGCTTATGTTGGTGTTAAAAATGCTGGTTGGCTTAAATTTACATCTGACCCAGGCAAAAACATTGTTCTTGACAGTGGCACAGTAATTTCTGATTCAAGTGCTGTTCCAGCTCTTGTAGATTTTAATACTGCAGCAGTTATCCTTGCAGTTATTGGCCTTGTAATAACAATTACACTTTTAGTTATGAACGTAAAGGGCGCTATCCTTATTGGTATCGTTGCTACTACTATAATTGGTATCCCTATGCGTGTTGTTGACCTATCAGCAATCGGCGCAACTGCTGGTATTCGTGAGTCTTTCGCTCAACTTGGTACAACGTTTGGTGCTGCATTTGGCAAAGAGGGTGTTCAATCATTATTTAGCGACCCAACAAAAATTCCACTTGTACTTATTACAATATTCTCATTCAGCCTATCTGATACATTTGACACAATCGGTACATTCATTGGTACTGGACGTCGCACTGGTATCTTTAGTGCTGAAGATGAAAAAGCTCTTGAAGAGAACTCAGGTTTTAAATCAAAAATGGACAAAGCTTTATTTGCAGATGCAATTGCAACTTCAGTTGGTGCTGTTTTGGGTACTTCAAACACTACAACATACGTTGAGAGTGCTGCTGGTATCGCTGCTGGTGGGCGTACAGGTCTTACAAGTGTTGTAACTGCTCTATTGTTCCTTGCTAGTATGTTCTTAGCTCCAATCGCTGGTATCGTTCCTGCTGCTGCTACTGCTCCTGCACTTATCGTTGTTGGTATTATGATGGCGGCATCATTCAAAGATATCAAATGGGATGATTTTGAAGAAGCTGTACCTGCATTCTTTGCAGCGGTATTTATGGCTTTCACTTATAACATTTCTTACGGTATTGCATTTGGATTTATCTTCTTCTGTATCGTTAAGATTTTCAAAGGTAAAATTAAAGATATTCACCCAATCCTTGGTGTATCTGCAATTTTGTTTGCAATTAACTTTATTGTTCTTGCATTAATCGCAAAATAGCAACATTATTTTATAAGCATTGGTTTGTTTTTAACTTAAAATCCAGCAAGATTAATTCTTGCTGGATTTTGTTTTGTAATTATTGAATTGTGGTATTTTCAATTAATATCTCAACTCGTATTTGACCATTCTCCTGCTAAGTGCATAATATATATTGAAGGACTATTCTATAAAATGCTAGGGGAATGTGAAATGTATCATTATAATAATATGCTATTTACTTTTAACCAACTATTGCAGATATATTACTTAACCAACCGTTGTTGCATACCTTTCAACTTCTTTAATCCATTTTTTAATGGTTGCGGTAATAACTGTTTTCGTGGAAATTGTTGCAATAGATGTTGCAATAGGTGTTGTCGTCGTCGCACATGCTGGTAATCAATTAAGACTTGCCTAAAAGCAGGTCTTTTATTTTGTTTTTTGGTATTTCTTATGTTTAGGGTCTTAACCTCTGGGCATAATAAGGGAAAAGGAGTTGATTGTGTGGAGTATACTATTGCAAAAATAACAGATGAGGATATTAAAATTATTAGCAACGCTGAAACTCAGATTAAATCTCAAACCGGAAATGAAGTAATTTTAATCGCCTACCAGCCGCAGAAAAATAACAAATAATTGAATTCTGTTGATTTAAAAAAATGACATTTAGGAGTGATTTTATGTCATATGTTGATCCAAAACTGCGAGGACAGTTTGAGTCTTTACCTGTAGATCTCAAAAATGCTATTCTAGAAAAGGATATTTCATTATATACTCTTAAAGATTTAATGAACTGTCTTGAGACCATAGTTGCAGAGGGTGAATAATCCTTTGCAACTATTATGAAATAATATAAACAAGTTTTTATTATAAATTAAAATGCCCTTTGCCTCATCGGCAA
>DBGA01000021.1:18139-28040 GCA_002295325.1 Ruminococcaceae bacterium UBA866
GGAGGTAATTTATTATGTGTTTTAACTTTTATCAATTTTTCTGTAACTTCGCTAAATTCTGTAGATAATGGCTATTAATCCTTTGAATATAAAAGTGGCTCACTTAATAGTGAGCCACTTTTATTGTTTTTCTTCTCTTTGTGTCTGTCTTTTTAGATATTATGCAAATTCTATAATTACATATTAATAGCTATTTGTAAAACTTTTGCTTTTCATTTCATATTCATAGTGGTATAATATCTAGTGGTACACAATGCATAATAATAGCTGTGCTAGATATTATGCATTACCGATGTTCTAAATTAATTATNNCCCAAACTAAATTTCGGAGGTCTTTATATTATGGACAAATCATACAAAATTAATGTGGCTGGGGTTGAGCGTGATCTTCCACTTTGTAAGCTATCAGATGAGCTTTACATTGCCGCATTTGTTATTTTTGGTGATGTTGAGCTAACGGTGAACTCTGCTACAGAATTGCTGAAAATTGCTCCAGAGCACGACATTATGATCACCGCAGAGTCTAAGGGTATTCCCCTTGTTTATGAAATGGCTCGCAAATCTGGCGAGAATAAATATTTGATTGCTAGAAAAGCTCCTAAGCTTTATATGAAAAATGTAGTTTCAACTGAGGTTACCTCTATCACAACTGCTAAAAAGCAGACGCTATATATTGACAGTGATGACGTTGCCTTGATGAAAGGTAAACGTGTGCTTATTATCGACGATGTTATCTCTACTGGTGAGAGTTTACGTGCTGTTGAAAAACTAGTGAAGCAATCGGGGGGTATTGTTGCCGGCAAGATGGCAATTCTTGCTGAGGGCGACGCTAAATATCGTGATGATATCAAATACCTTGAGTATCTACCACTATTTAATGCAGACGGAACTCAAAAAGATATATAATGGGCACCCAGTACGACGTTGCAATTATCGGACTTGGACCTGCCGGTGCTACTCTCGCACGCTGTCTTAATAGGTCGCTAAAAGTGATTGCAATTGATTTAAAGTTAGATGAAAACAATGGATTTTCAAAACCATGTGGTGGATTGCTTGCCCCAGATGGACAAAAGGCATTGGCTCGCTTTAATTTGACACTTCCTAAGAAAATCTTAGTTGACCCTCAGATTTTTTCGGTTAAAACAATCGATCTTGATAGTGGTCTTACTCGATATTATCAGCGATTTTATATCAATCTAAGTCGACATAAATTTGATTTATGGCTCAAAAGCTTAATCCCAAGCAATGTGGATGTTTATGACAACTCACGTTGTAGCAGTGTGGAAAAATGTGATGGCGGGTATGAAATAACCTTTTCCAACAATGGTATTTCGCAGACAGTAACTGCCAAATATCTAGTTGGTGCAGATGGTGCAAACTCTATTGTGAGAAAAACATTCTTTCCTAAAAGGAAAATTCGTAGCTATGTCGCAATACAGCAATGGTTTAATGAGAAAAACTCACAGCCATTCTATTCTTGTGTGTTTGACTCAAAAAATACAGACTGCTATTCTTGGTCCATTTCAAAAGACGGATACTTTATCTATGGTGGAGCTTTCCCTGCAAAAAATTCACGAGAACGCTTTGAGGATCAAAAACGCAAACTTATAAAGTTGGGTTTTCATTTTGGTGAACCCATAAAAACAGAAGCTTGCATGGTTTTTCGTCCCTCCTCCCCTTTTGATTTTTACTGTGGACGTGATGGCATATTTCTCATCGGTGAAGCGGCAGGATATATTAGTCCAAGTTCTCTCGAGGGCATTAGCAGTGCAATTGATAGCGGCTATATCCTAAGCAAAGCATTAAGCGATAAAAACCCAAACCGCAGCTACTTCAAGTGTACCCTTAAGATAAGACTAAAACTTTACCTAAAGATTTTAAAATGCCCATTTATGTATTTTCCACCCTTGCGTTATATTGTTATGAAAAGCAAACTTGACTCAATTGACGTCATTTAATGAATGCAACAAACACCCACCTCATACGAGGTGGGTGTTTTTAATTTTATATATAAAATTAGTTAATAAAAATCTTCCCGTTTTCTTCAATCATTTTATTTATGTGATAAGTATATAAATCATTAAACTTTTTACTTTTTACTAATTCAGCCATTTCTTGACATGATTTTTTTGAACGAACTTCATACACATCAGCATTCCCTACTGTTTTTACCCCACTAAAAATAACTTTTGGATTTATATTTAAAATAAAATCTTTCATACTGTTTTTAACTTCAATGCTCTTTAGCACATTATTTTCATACTCTTTTATATATCCAATATTATCTTCTAAAATAGTAAAATTGCCCAACGCCTTTTCGACTACAATTTGCACATTAGGATATAAATGGTATAATTGAACAGTTGTTCCATAACCGGTATACTCATTTTCTAGTTCAAGTTTATTATTTGCAAATAATATTAACGCCATGTTATTATCCATGCATTCTCGATATCTTGTGTACGAATATGTACCATAGGAAATAGACCAAACTACTATTATAGAAATAACAAAAACTACCAAGGAATTTCTTATGACAATTTTACGTTTCGACTTATAAACACATCTATTTTGATAGTCTTCAATCGCCTTTTCTTTCTCTTCAATTGTAGATATAGTATCTGTAAACATATTCCTATTTGACATAAAACCCCTCTTTTACATTTATTTGTTACTTAATTCTATCATAACCATTTAATGAATGCAACAAAAACCCACCTCATACGAGGTGGGTTTTATTAAATATAAGCTTTAAACCTTAATTTCTGGTAAGCTTGCAGCAGCAACTGATTGACCTACACGTCTTGTTTTCTCATCAGGAGTTTCTGCTCTAGCTGTTACGTGAGGATACTCATCAGCCAACACTTCATTTGCAATGTTTAGTATGATATCTCCACCTTTGCCAGACATAACGCGTCCTAGCATTAGGATATGTTTTACTTGGTAGAAATCAGCATAGTAACCAAGTGCATGACCTAGGTAAACGCCGATTGACTCAAATATTTTTGTAGCAAGCGCATCATCATTTGCCATCAAATTTTGAACAACTTTTAGCTTATCAGCAGGAGTTGCGTTCTCATCCAATTTTATCCCAGCAACTTTTGCAAGTTTGATAACACCATCTTGTGAGAAATATTTAACGCCACAGCCGATATCGCCAGACCACTCATCAATCATTGCTGTTGGTTGAGCATCAATAGGAGCAAATGCAAGCTCATTTAGCCAACCAGTGATGTTATCGTCTTTGTCAACGTAGCCTACAGCCTCAGAAGTACCCATTGCGATACCCAAAACTTCACCTTCGTTTAGTCCGATTGCACCAGCAAGCGCAGTTACGTCACCGTCATTTACAACTTCGATTGGAACGTCGCCAATCTCTTTTGCAGCACGAATATAAATATCTTTTACTTTTGCATCAAACTCATCACGAGGAACAGATAGGAACAACGATGCAACCATTGTGCGGTTGTCTATATAGACACCAGCAGATGAAACACCAATCGCATCAACACGTGGCATTTTTGAAGCTGCTGTTTTAAAGGACTCAACAATACCGTTAAAGTGATAATCAGAATCAGCAGTAACTTTTGGAAGCCATACTACCTCTTCACTATAAACACACTCGCCGTCAATCACAGCAGAAACTTTACGGTCAGATCCACCTGCATCAAAACCGATACGACAGCCGTCTAGATGTTTGCCGATTGCTTTTGCCTTTTCTTTTGCTTGTGGCTTGTTTGCAACATCAGGAACGTTTACTACTTCAAAATCCTTCTCATAAACTCTTTCCATAAAGTCAAAATCAAATGCTCTTGCTCCGTCTTTGCTATAAGTTTTTGCTATATAGTTGTATATATTTTCATCTCCACAAATATATACCTTAAATCCACCTTTTGCCCATAGTAGGAATTTTACAAGACGATCAACATAGTAGTTGTCCGCTTGATTCATATCCTCAGTGCCGTGAATATATGTGTCATATACAGAGATAAGTCCACCGCTTCTTTCAACTGCAACAGAGAATGGTTTTTTTGCTGTCTTTAAGAATTCTTTGTTAAATGCTGAAAGCGGTGCAAAAGTTTTATCAAGTTCAGGCACCCTCTTAATGTTTACCTCAATACCGAAAATGTTCATAATATTAACTCCTTTTGTATGTTTCATATTAAATTTACTTTTAGTAAATAAAGATATAATGACTTAATTATAGCTCATTTTAGCAAAGAATGCAATAGAATTAGCTCATGTATTTTGTTAGATATGGGTTTCACTTGTAAATCCTGTTTGCAAAATATCGACATAGTCAAACGCAAGCGACGTGCCCCTTGAAACGCACCCAATCGGGTCATCTGCTACAGTGGTTTTAACACCCGTGCGTTCCTCGATAAGCTTTGCTATTCCCTTCATAAGAGATGTTCCGCCAGTAAGCAAAATACCTGTTTCTATAATATCACTTGCAAGCTCCGGTGGGGTTTGGTCAAGTACTTTTTTTATTTCCTCGACTATCATTTCTCCGAACTCTTCAACTGCCTCATAAATATCACACTCAGACACAGTTACAAGCTGTGGATAACAGGTAAGAAGATTTCTACCCTTTACGGATGTTTTTATGTCATGTGACGGTTTATAAAGATTTCCGACTTCTTTTTTCACCTGTTCAGCCATCTTTTTGCCGATTGAAATCTTAAACTTTGATGAAATATATTTTATGATTTCCTCATCAACTTTATCCCCTGCAAACTTGATGGATTGGGACACTACAACACCGCAAAGGGAAATTACAGCAATGTCAGTAGTACCTCCACCGATATCTATAACCATATTTCCTTTTGGCTTAGAGATATCAATGCCCGCACCAATCGCAGCTGCAATTGGTTCGTCTATTAAAAAGACCTTGCGTCCTCCTGCATTTACAACAGCCTCAACAACTGCACGCTTTTCCACGTCAGTTATTTCAGACGGAACACAAATGATCACCCTGTGTTTAATAATCAAGCTGTCACAAGCACGTTTTATACAATGTTTCAGCAGAATTTCTGTCATTACATGGTCAGAGATTACGCCGTCACGCAAAGGAAATTCAGCTACTATATATCCAGGGGTTCTGCCAAGCATACGCAATGCCTCTTCGCCCACTGCAATAATTGAATTGTCCTTTGTATTAATTGCAACAACTGCCGGCTCATGTAACAACACACCAGCACCCGCCTTGTGAATGATTATTTTTGTCGTTCCTAAATCTATCCCAATATCAAGTGACCCCATTTAATCACAACCTTCTTTGAATTAACAATATTAATATACATAATTATACCATAAAATAGATTAATTGACAATATATCTTGTTTTTGCTGCGACTAGGCAAATTATCTCTTTCGCTCCAGCCTCAAGAAGCGTTTTGGCACAGCAATTCATCGTGCTTCCTGTGGTAAAAACGTCATCAATAAGTAAAATGGTCTTTCCTATGATTGCATTTTTATTTTCAATACCAAATGCGCCTTCAACGTTTTTATACCTCTCTGAAGCAAAAAGGTCGTGCTGCTTTTTGGTCTTCTTAATTTTAATAAGCACGTCTTTGCAAATTGGCTTTTCTATGAGTTTTGAAACCTCTAAACCCAACTGATAAGCCTGATTAAATCCCCGCTTTTTCAAATCATCTTTGTAAAGTGGAGCAGGAACTATGATATCAACTGTCTTGGCAACGGGTGTTGCTTTGATGCAATTTACCATACAGATTGCAAGATTTTTTGCATTTTGAATGTTGTTATTGAACTTTAATTCACGTATTGCAGTGTCAGCACCCATTTCATAATAAAATGGGGTGAAAAGATATCGAAAATAGTTTTGACAATGGCACTCTGACTTTCCACATATCAGGCATTTGGACAAGTCGGTTAATGGTGCATCTTTACGGCATCCCTCACAAATAAGCTTATCATACTCAACAGGATGCTTACAAAACATACAACGATTGGGCAGGAAGATATGCGCCAAAACGTCTAAAAACTTACTCATTGTCAAACACACTTTCTTTTAACATTGCCTTGAGCCCAGTATATCGTAACATTCTTCGGTCATTTTTTACCATAAACTCAATTCTTCCCTTAGAGCCTACAATTACAAGTATTCGTTTTGCCCTAGTAACCGCGGTATAGAGCAAATTTCTAAAGTAAAGTTTATCATATCCACCTAAAATCGGCAATACAATCGCCTCAAATTCACTTCCTTGACTCTTGTGAATGGTGACCGCATAGGCAAGTTCCAGCTGTTCGTTTGCCATATCAAAGGTGTAAAAAGCTAGTCGACCATCAAACTCAACAGCAAGAGTTGGCGAGCCTCTATCAACCATTTTTATATTGCCAATATCACCGTTAAAAATGCCAGCACCACTTTCTTCGACCTTTTTCCATGTGATATCGTAGTTGTTTTTAATCTGCATTACCTTGTCACCCACCCGAAAGGTATAGGTGCCACTTTTAAACTCAGTTTTATTTTCAGCCTTAGGGTTTAGTGTTTGTTGGAGCTTTTGATTAAGCTCAATCACGCCAACCTCACNNATCAAAGGGAGATAGTTTATAGGTATTTGGCAAACGGTAGGAGCACAAATCAAGCACCGTTTGAGCCACAATTGTGGGATTTTGTTGGGACATAAAGAAAAAGTCGCTATCTTTTGTATTTAAATCTGGCATATCACCGTTTACAATCGCATGGGCATTGGTGACAATAAGGCTCTGTGCTGCCTGCCTGAAAATGTGGGTGAGCTCAACCATTGGGATGGTGTCGCTTTCGATTAAATCTCGCAAAATATTACCTGCTCCAACTGATGGAAGCTGATGAAAATCCCCTACCATAATGAGTTTTGCGTTGTGTTTCATACCTCGTAAAAGTGAATCAAAAAGCATGGTATCCACCATTGACATCTCGACAATAATAACAGCATCGGCATCCAGTGGGTTTTGTTCATTGTGAACAAACTCAAGTTTGCTTGTTTTTGCAAACCCAACTGAAACCTCAAGCAAACGGTGGATTGTTTTTGCTTCACGTCCTGTTACTTCGGAGATACGCTTAGCTGCACGTCCAGTCGGTGCAGCAATTGCCACCTTTTTTCCTTGTTGCTCAAGTGCATCTATAATCCCGTTAAGGGTTGTGGTTTTACCGGTACCTGGGCCACCCGTTAGAATAAATGCGTCATGCTCAACTGCCTGTGCAATGGCTTTTCTCTGTAAATTTTCGTACTTAATGCCCTTTTCATTTTCGATATATTCAATTACATCATTTACATTTGCCATTTTGTCTGAGTAAACTTTTAGCATTAATTGAAGTCTTGATGATATATATCTTTGGGCAAGATAAAACACCGAGAGGTAAATAAGCTCGGTAGTCGTTGTATAAGAAAAAAGCGTTGCTTGCATCAATTGCTCATCAAGTTGGTCACTAATGATATCGGTATCCAAATCAAGCAACTTTTGTGCTGCATTTATCAAAGAGGCACGTGGAAGTGCCGTATGTCCGTTGTTTAAATTGTAAGTAAGCACATAGGTTAACGCAGCATATATCCTCTCTCCACTATCTAGGGAGAGTGAAAATGATTTTGCAACGTTATCGGCTGTTGAAAAATCAACATTTAGGTCGTTTGTGCACAATATATAGGGGTTTTCTTTAATCAAATCAAGGGCAATTGCACCCCATTTTTTCCAAATCATAACGCTTTGCATTGGGTTAATATAATGTTTTGACAAAAATAACATTAACGCTCGCACACCAAAAACCTGTTTGAAATCGACAGCAAGCTTGTCCGCTTTTGCCTTAGTAATACCAGTTATTTCAGTGAGTCGATGTGGTGTTTCTTCGATAATTTCAAAGGTATCCTTGCCAAATTTATCGACAATTCTCCTTGCTGTTACAGGGCCTATTCCCTTTACAACCCCCGAACAAAGATACTTGCAGATTGCATTTGAAGTAGCAGGCAAACTTCTTTCGCACATCTGCGCCTTAAATTGCATTCCATAGGTTGAGTGGGTTTGATAGTAGCCTGTTAGCTTTAACTCCTCACCCACTTCTACAGAAAGCATTGAGCCTACCACACTGATAAGCTCCTCACCGATATTTAAGTCGAGCACAGTAAAGCCTGTATCCTGATTTGAAAAAACAATATTTTCGACACTGCCCTCAAGCTCTATATACTCCTGTTCCTTCATAATTGTAGCATGATGTAGCTTTTCATTTCGCCGTCAAAGCAAAATGAAAAATATACATCAACGCCCCTGACCACCTCTCTGCATAAATTAAATAAACCTTTATTTTATAATTGTGAGACTATCAACATCTAACTATTGAGGTTAAAGAATTTCGTTAAGCGCGTCATGCAATTCAAAATCTTTTACAATCGATATATCCTCACGATTCCCCTTAATTTTTTGAATGATAGCTAACATCTCATCATCAAGCCCTAAATCAACAATGATAATTGGACCATTAGTCTTTCTCAAAAATGAACGCAACGACATTTCAAATTTTTCGTCATGCTCTTTTAGTTGCAGAATAGATATTGGTGAAAGCTGTGTATAGTCATCATAAATCCACTCAGTTATTCCTCTGACAATTGAGAATATTCCCACAAGACTTGTAAATATTAATAAAAAGAACGATATGTACTCAAACAGCAACATGATATAAAACCCCTCTCAAGCATTGAATTCACGTAAAAAGATAGGTTTTCGCCTATTTTTTTAACTATCTTATACTATGCTTGAGTATCGCTTAGAGTTACAACTCGCCTCTGCTTTTTGCTTTTAGATAAGCGTTGATAAAACCATCAAGCTCTCCGTCCATAACCGCTCCAATGTTTCCGTTTTCAAAGCCAGTGCGGTGGTCTTTTGCAAGGGTATAGGGCATAAAAACATAAGAACGAATTTGACTGCCCCATGCAATGCCCTTTTGGTCTCCCTTAATATCGTCAATCTTATCTAAATGCTCACGCTCTTTAATTTCAACAAGCTTCGATTTTAGCATTTTCATTGCATTTGCTTTGTTTTGAAGCTGACTGCGTTCAGTTTGACAAGCACATACAACTCCTGAGGGTAGATGGGTAATTCTAACTGCAGAAGAAGTTTTGTTTACGTTTTGTCCGCCGGCACCACCTGCACGGTAGGTGTCAACCCTTAAATCATCGGCACGAATATCTATCTCGATACTATCGTCAATCTCTGGCATAACTTCAAGCGAGGCAAAAGAGGTATGGCGTCTACCTGATGAGTCAAATGGGGAAATACGAACCAAACGATGCACACCAGACTCACTTCTCAAAAAGCCATAGACATTTTGTCCCTCAATTAATATGCTAATGCTTTTTATTCCAGCCTCATCACCTTCAAGATAATCAAGGGTGCTAACCTTAAACCCCTTGCGTTCTNNGTTCTGCCCAATGCTGATACATTCTGTAAAGCATCAAAACCCAATCTTGCGCCTCTGTGCCACCTGCACCTGAATGAAAGGTCAAGATAGCGTTTTTGTCGTCATACTCACCCGTTAATAAGGTTTGTAACTTCATTGTTTCGAATTCAGATTTAAAGCTGACATATTCAGCTTTAATCTCAGTTTCCATGGAAGAATCATCAGTTTCAATTGCAATTTCAATCAACGCAATCAAATCTTCAAACTTAGAATAAAGCTTGTTATAATTTGTAATCACCGATTTTACTGCACTTGTTTTCTGCAACACCTTTTGGGAATTTTCCAAATCGCTCCAAAAATTGGGATCAGCCGATTGTTCTTCAAGTTCTTTTAGTAAAACAGTTTTTTCTTTTATAGAAAGTGCACTCGAAAGTTCCTCTAAATCTTGTTTTAAAGAGATAACCTCAAGCCTTAATTCGTCATATATTATCAAAAATATCATTCCTTTTTA
>DBGA01000021.1:28082-28709 GCA_002295325.1 Ruminococcaceae bacterium UBA866
TCTTTTAATCCCCTTGGATCTGTCAAAGACAGAATTAGCTATGCTATGATTAAGTCTGCTTTCGATGCAAAAGAAATTGACGAGCAAACAACAATCATAGAGCCAACAAGTGGAAACACAGGCATTGGCCTTGCTTTCGTATGTGCCACTTATAGGCTCAAATTAATTTTGACCATGCCCGAAACCATGTCTGTTGAACGTATGAACCTACTCAAAGCACTTGGCGCAGAGCTTGTTTTGACCGAAGGCGCACTTGGTATGAAAGGTGCTATCGCAAAGGCTGAGGAACTTGCACAAGCAACCAAAAAATCATTTATTCCTCAACAATTTGAAAACCTTGCAAACCCACAAATTCATAGAGAAACCACAGCTTTAGAAATAATTCATGACACTGACGGTGATGTTGACGTTTTCGTTGCTGGAATCGGAACCGGCGGAACAATCACCGGTGTTGGCGAAGTGCTCAAAAAAAATAATCCTAATGTTAAGGTTATTGCAGTAGAGCCGTTAAGTTCAGCCATATTATCGGGAGAAAAACCGGGACCACACAAAATTCAAGGTATTGGCGCTGGCTTTGTGCCTAAAACACTTAACACAGAAGTTTATGATGAGATTATAAAAGTGGCA
>DBGA01000020.1 GCA_002295325.1 Ruminococcaceae bacterium UBA866
TGCATCTATTTTGACCTAATGACCCAAGAAGAAAGAACAGGCTTTGCCTGTTCTTTCGTCTTGGGTTTTGTCGCTTTACAGCTTCGTCCTTCTCATTTTACATCCTCGGCGGTGCACGAATCAGCATGATGACCACCTCCTTCGTTTCACTATAATCTTATGCAGTTTTGATGTACTCTATGCCAGCCTACTTACAATTTACTGAGTTTTTTTCATGGGTGAGGATTTGACAACTTTTTTAATTTCTGTGTGCTAATCTTGATATGTCAGTTCAACACTTTGGACTGTGGATTGAAATAGTAATTTGTATGTAGGAAATAAGGTTCTTGATATTGTTTCATACAAACCTACGGGAGGGGATGTTATAAAGAACATCCCCTCCCGTAGGTCTTATGCTATATGAAGTTATACTAAGAAAATGCACATAAATTTTTTTGAATTTTTATCTCAAATAGGTATAAAACAGATATAACCACTGGGAAAACCCAATGGTTATATCTGTTTTCATATTTCCTAATTATTAACATTTTATCAATTAATTAATAATCGTAAGCTTATCTTGTCATTAAATTAGCATGTGCAAATGATATTTCATGTGTTAACGGTTTTCCTTCATAATATCTTTTAATATCATCCAACAATGCAAGGGTGGCATATTTTCTACGGTCTGTGGTTGGCCCACCCATATGAGGAATTAAAATAGCATTTTTCATACTGCGCAGAGGGTTATCTTGTAATAATGGTTCTTGCTCAAAAACATCTAATACAGCCCTAAATCGGTTGGTTGCAAGCTCTTTTGTCAAAAATTTCTCGTCGATAACACTTCCTCGAGCAGTATTGACAAGAAGAGCTCCATTTGGAATAAGCTTAATCAAACGCTCATCAATCATATGATATGTATCTTCGGTTTTTGGGAGATGAACCGAAATAATTTGACACTGTGCAAAGACGTCTTCTAACTCAACTTTCTCAACGCCGAATTCTGCCATTTTTTCCTTAGAAACATATTTATCAAACGCCATAATTTTCACATGAAATGGTTTCAGCATACCAACAAGATATTTTGGAATTTCTCCAAAACCAACCAGTCCAATTGTTTGGTCAAGTAACCCTTGATTATAATAATCAGGGGTTTTCCATCCACCCTGTCTCATAACATTAGAATAGTGGGGAATATCTCGCAGTGACGCTAGAATATATGCAACCACACTTTCCGCAACAGATTCAGCAAAAACCTTATTTCCGCTAAGTACTTTTACACCTTTGGCATACAGCTCTTCTGAGATAATAGGCGCAACGGTTCCGGCTGTGTGGGCAATAATTTTCAACTTATTCGCATTTTTTAGAACATCATCGGTAAAACGAATAGTTCCCCAACCAGTGAAACAGATATCTATATCCTCAAGCTTTTCTTGTAGCTCTTGTTCTGTATAGTTTTCGTTGGTTTCGTTCCAAGTTACGTTGCCTAGCATATTAATCGCTTTTTTTACCTCGGTAGGCATAAAAGTATCTTTTGTGGCTCCATTGGGAATGGTAACAAGTATATTCATTTTAAACATCGCTCCTTTTTGATATTTACATTTAAAAATCAAACATAGTAATCGATTGCATAATCTTTGCTTTTATCATACTATATCTAATGTGCAGTGTCAATATAAGTAAGCAATTATTCAGTCATTTATAATAAAACTATACCAAAAATGCCAGGTAGAAAACTCTACCTGGCACTGTTTAAATCTAAAGTCAATTTTAGATAGTATTCAACTTGTTGCTAATTATAATCTGCAACTATTACCGTTTTATTATTTATAATTGCATAGTCAGCAGCATTAGCTATTCTAAAGGCATCATATACCTCATCCATAGTTGGAAATGCTGGAATATCATCCTCTATCATTGAAATTAAAGCTTCAATTTGTCCGTACATATTCTTATATTTTGAGCGCATATTCACGCTAATATACTCTTTTGTCTCACTTAAATAGATTTGAATTAAATCGCCTTCTTCTCTGTTCGCCTCTCTGCAGGCTTGAAGAACTAGGCTTATTCTTCCCTTTTCTCCAATGAATTCTTTTATATTACAAGAAGCTAAGTTTTTGCTCCAACCAGCTTCATAACTGGAATAACAGCCATTTTCCAGTTTCATGGTGATGAAACCATAATTATAAGGGCCAGGCGCATCATCATCTAGCAACAAGCCATGTCCTGAAACTTCTACAATTTTAGAATTATTAAACCACTGAGTAATATCTATGTAGTGCACACCACAATCTATGATAGGGGTGCAATCTTCAAGCAGTTTTTTGTATCTGTTCCAATCCATCGTATTGTGATTTTGAACCATTCTAATCATTTTTATTTTTCCGATAATATTAGAATCGATTAACTCTTTCACTTTTAGATATGTTTCATTATGACGCAACACGTGAGCAATAAGCACCTTTGAGTCAGAATTTTTAACCAGCTCGCAAAACTCCTTGCCCTCGTCTAGTGTTTTTGCAATTGGCTTTTCACATAAAACATGCTTATTTGCTTTTAAGCAATCTTTTAAGATACTTAAGTGTGTATTGACATAGGTAGCAATAATAACAATATCAACCTCGTCTAGGTTAATAAATGCCTTATAGTCTGTTCCATAAAACTCTGCACCGAATTTTCTAGAAAACAATTTTGCTCTCTCGACATCTGTATCCACCGTTGCCACTATTTTAATATTGTCTCTATAGTATATATCTTGAATATGCTCCTCACCGATATGCCCACATCCAATTAATACAACTCCATAAACCCTCACAATAATTCTCCTTGCTATTTTGCTAAATTCGTTATCTCTATATCTAAAACGGCTGACTTTACTTGTTATTAACGACAATATTGCTCAATATATTGCGACGGGTAAACCCCCGTAAGCTTTTTAAATGCTCTGCTGAACGATTGCACATTTGCATAACCAAGACGAGCTGAAATGTCCGATATAGAGCAGTTGCCAAGCTTAAAGATATCGATGCTTTTGGAAACTTTTTTTTGAATGATGTAATTTTGCAATGTTTGCCCTGTTTTCTCCTTGAAAACATGGGATAGGTAACAGTCGCTATAGCCAAGTTCTTTTGATATTTTTGCTACACTTATATTGTTGAAAAGATTTGCGTCAATATATTTCATTACAGCATAGACGGTTGGCCCAACAACCTTTTGATTGGAATCGGATTGATATTGCAAAGACCTTTGCACCGAAAAAGCACGGTAAGTCATTATCAATATTTGTATGATATAACCCTGTATCATTAACTCCCCATACTGAGATTTTTTATAAAACTCATCAATAACCTTATAAAAAGGTACCATAATTTCCTGCATATTGCAAGCCAAAAATACTGAAATATTCTCAAAAAACGACTTTAATGTCTGATATACTTCAATTTGTTTATCATCAGTGAAATCAAATCCGATATATGCAAAGCGTAACTGTTCTGTGCCCGACGCTTTTATTGCGTGAGTAACGCCAAGCGGTGATATGAAAACATCACCGCTTTTAACGTTATACTGGGTTCCGTTACAGTAGAATATCCCGCTCCCTGAAACGATATAGCTAATTTCATTGCACCATTGCTTGTGGGGAGAAATCTCATAGCCAGCTTCGCAGCAAAGCTCGCCAATCTGATATAAAAGCAATCCCTCATAATTTTGAGNNGGAATACATTATCAAATTCAAATCTTATTCCGCCGTTATCTCTATCCATCTTAAATCTCCTGTTAAATATCTATAGATATCCATTCTGATGGGGTTCTCATTGCCTTAATTCCAGCTTCTCTAATTGCCATGATTGCAATTGTATCCTCAGCCGAAACCTTTGGAATGCCAGTTTCAAAAAAGTCTACAAGTTGTTTTATAAATTCTTTGAAAAAGTTTGATCCTGCTCTAATGCTTTCGGTTGTGCCGTCATCATAATTGATAGACAAGCCAAAATCAACTTTTTCTTTAAATTGGTTAATGATTGCACATTTTTTATCAGCAAACTCAATTACCAATGATGGTGATAGCTCGCTTCCTAAAAACATAACACGTTTTGCATCTGTGCCCATAAAGCATACAACAGGTTCTATCTGGTGAATACAATAATTATCAAAATTTCCTCCACCAACGCTCAGCAATCCACTTATGCCGTCTTTTCTTGTTGCTACATATTCCTCAGCAAAACGCAATGCAGAAGTTGAATAAACAGGGGTGCCATGTTCTTTTGCAAGTGCAAAAATTCTTTGAGCCTCTGCTTTGGTATTTGTAAAGGTTTTATCAACATAAGTAGGTTTTCCAGACATCATTGCAAGAGTTGAAAGTTCCTCATGGAATTCAGGATAATCAGGGGATAAAACAATCAGCACATCACTTTTTTGGATAACCTCTTCCATTGTGTCACAAAGGGTAATTTTATGTTTATCTGCCCAATCACGGTTAGACATTTTGCCAACTTCTGTACCATCAATTTTAGCATAAGCATAGCAAACACGATATTCGCCACCACTTGCCTCTTCAATCCATGCAGGATAATTTTCGGCATGCCACTCGTCTAAAAAATAATCAATAAATCCAATTTTTTTCATAGTATTCATAACCTCCATCTCAAATGTTACTTTAGAATTCTCACACCTTTTATAAATATATAGTAGGGGCGACCTGTGCGGGTGAAATTTCACGCGACCACAAGGGTCGCCCCTACTATGCTTTAATTTATTTTTATTTTATAATGCTACTTCGCAATGTTTTTCAGCTGAATCATACATAGCTTGCATCATCTTAGATGTCATTATTGCAGTATCGATATGCGCTGCATTCTTTCCACCGTTTAAAATACAATCTACAAAAGAATTAATTTCAGTATTAAAATGGTTAGTCTTTGGCATTGAAACGCTTGTTTCAGTTAACATGCCATTTTTAGTTGAGTAAATTTTGAACTCTGCTCCATATTGCAAACGAATACCTGCTTTATCACCAATAAAATCAATATACATCTCGCTTTCGCCAATGTTTTGTGCCCAAGCACCATTAACAGTGATAACAGGACCTTCAGTTCTAATCAATGCTGTAACAGAATCATCTACATCATAAGTTCCGTCTTTTTTAGGAGGACCAGCCCACATAGAAGTGTAAACATATTCTTCAATATTTTTGCCCAAACGGCTGAACGTTTCTGCACTTACTGTTTTAGTAATTGGGTCGCCACAACAATACATAACGATATCCATAAAATGAACACCCCAGTCAATTAGTGCGCCACCACCAGCGATTGCTTTTGTTGTGAAATCTCCACCTAAGCCTGGAATTGAACGATGTGCACGAAAGGAAACATATACATGGTAAACGTCACCAAGCTCGTCTGCATCAATTAATTCTTTTATTTTGTTTACAGCTGTGTTAAAACGGTTTACAACACCAATATTCAAGGTTTTTCCAGTTTGTTGTTGCACTTTTTGCATTTCTAAGGCTTCAGCGTAGGTTCTTGCAGCCGGTTTTTCACATAAAACGTTTTTTGATGCTCTTAGTGCGTCCATAGAAATGATTGCGTGCATATGGTTTGGTGTACATACAGAAACTGCATCAATTTCCGGATCATTTAAAACTTCCTTGTAATCTGCAATTGCAGTACCGCATTTGTATTTTTCTACTGCATTTTCTGCACGTTCCATGATGATATCGCAGAAATATTTAATCTCTACTTTATCATTTTCCATATATGCTGGGATATGAGCATTATTTGCTATTGTTCCGCAACCAATAACTGCGACTTTTAACTTTTTCATAAAATGTCCTCCACCCTTATTTAAACAATACTATTTGGTTAATTCGTAATCATTATATACATAATTTTCAAAAATTGCAACTACATAACTTGTCTAAATACTTAACATTATTTGCTGTGATGGCAAATAATACTTAGAGTGGTTTTTACCATCTATACACCTGAATAAGCACTGAAACCACCGTCAACTGGGATTACTACTCCTGTAACAAAACCTGCTGCCTCTTGTGACAGTAAATATAGCAATGTACCCACAAGTTCTTCTTCCTTGCCGAATCTGCCCATTGGGGTTGCGTTTAGTATTTTATCTGTGCGAGGTGTTGGCGTGCCATCTTCATTAAAAAGCAATTTTTCATTTTGTGCAGTTACAAAAAAGCCTGGCGCAATCGCATTTACACGGATTCCAGCCTTTGAGAAGTGAACTGCCAACCATTGTGTAAAGTTGCTAATCGCTGCCTTTGCAGCACTATATGCGGGTATTTTTGTAAGAGGGGTAAAAGCATTCATTGAGGATACATTTAAAATGGTGCAGCCCTTTTTACCAAGCATATCCTCTGCAAAAACCTGTGTTGGTAATAGTGTTCCCATGAAATTAAGATCAAACACGAACTCTACGCCGCTTTTATCAAGGTTAAAAAAGCTAGTAATATCTTTGTCTACATCACCCTCGAAATAGTATTCATTCGTAGTCGTTGCTTTTGGACTATTCCCACCGGCACCGTTAATCAAAATATCACAACTGCCAAAATCTTTTTTTATTTGCTCATGCACTTCATTTAACATATCTTTATCTAATACATTTGCCTTATATCCTTTTGCAGTTAGCCCAGCTTTGTTCATTTCATCGGCATATTTTTCCACAGCCTCCAAATTGATGTCAAGCAATGCTACCTTAGCACCACATTGGGCAATTGAACGAGCAAACATATTGCAAAGAACTCCACCTGCTCCAGTAATAACAGCAACCTTGCCGTTTAAATCAATATTTAAAGGTAATTTCATTTGCTCAAAGCCTCCCATATTCCTGTAATATAGCTTGCACCTAGTGCTCTATCATATAGTCCATAACCTGCTCTTCCAGTTTCTCCCCAAATCATTCTGCCGTGGTCGGGGCGAATATAACCCTCAAAGTTATGCTTATGCAATGCTTTCAAGATAGCAACCATATCCAATGAGCCACAAGGTGAAAAGTGTGCTGACTCTTCAAAGCTACCGTCGTCAAACAGCTTTACATTTCTAACGTGCATGAAGTGAATTCTTCCCTGTGCAGCATACTTATCAATCATTTTCACAACGTCATTTGACTTTGTACAACCCAAAGAACCTGTGCACAAGGTTAAGCCATTATATCTGTTATCAACCAGCTTTAAAAAACGGTCCAAATTCTCTTCACAAGTGATGATGCGAGGTAACCCAAAGATTGGATAAGGTGGATCGTCTGGATGAAGTGCCATTGTTACGTCACATTCCTCTGCAACAGGAATAATTGCCTTTAAGAAATACTCTAGGTTTTCCCACAAGTTTTCTTCGTTTAGCTTTGCATACTCAGCAAATAGATTTTGTAAATCTTCTTTTTTGTAGCTGCTATCCCATCCCGGAAGGGACAACTCTCCTGTCAGTGGATCCATTTTTTTAAGTTGCTCTACATAATAAACCAATGCAGTTGATCCATCTTCTAGCTCTTTATCAAGCTGAGTTCTTGTCCAGTCAAATACTGGCATGAAGTTGTAACAAATACACTTAACCCCTGCTTTGCTAAGTCGTCTTATATTCTCGCAATAGTTTGCAATATACTTGTCTCTTGAAGGTTTTCCAAGCTTAATATCTTCGTGTACCGGAACACTCTCAATCACTTCAAAATGCAAACCATTTTTCTCGACATTTTCTTTTAATTTAGCAATGCTTTCTTCGCCCCATACTTCGCCAACAGGAACATCATAAACCGCTGTCACAATGCTGTGCATATTCGGTATTTGTCTTATATGTTCAAGGGTTACCTTATCGTTTTCCCCGTACCATCTAAATGATAATTTCATCTATAATCTGCCTCCTTAATTGCTTTCATAATATTTTTTGCCATTTCCTCAAATCCAAACGCGTTAGGGTGCAACCCCTTGTCAATATATGCTTCATAAACATGAGGCACAAGTTTCGTTCCATTAATGACAGCAAAGCCGTATTCTTCTGCTTTTCTTGTAATAACCTTACGAATTTGACGCATCTTTTGAATTGCCTCTTCGCTATCCAAGTTACCTCTCCATATAGGTGTAATGATATAAATTTCTTTATCTGGATAGATAGCTTTTAATTTTTTATAATATGCGTGCACATTCTCTTCAATTGTATTGATACTTTCTATACGAGTGTAATCGTTTGTACCATAAGCTACCGTTACAATATCAGGGTCAAATGCCAAATTTTCATCTAGTGAATCTGCATTATATACATAACCGCCAACTCCATGGTTGAGCAACTGAGCGTCCCATTCTCTCTCCAAGATAGAAGTATATGTAATAGATGTCAACTCGCTAAGCATACCTTGCGTGATAGAGTCTCCCAAGGCAAGATACTTTTTACAGCCACTCTTATCTACAGGAGTGTAATCCCCAAGATGTAAATTGCTGATAACTGCGTCACACATATATGGAAGATAAATTGTTATTTTGCTCTTTTCCTGTTTTGTTCTTTGATAGAGAATCGTGTCCTCATCGTGACATTCTTCCCATCGGTATGTTTTTGTAAAAACGTCATCTTCATATACGTCAAACACCACACGCTCTCTTGAGTAAGCTTTAATCTTAAAATCAAAACTAATTGACTCTGCATCTGTGTAAAAGCTCATTGTGATGCCTGCATTGTTGATAGCTCTTAAATATACACCCTCACCAAATAACTTATAGTGAGCAATTTGTTTATCAGTAAAACGTCTTAAACAGTATCCCTCACTTGTTTTTTCAATATAAGGACAGTTTTGAAAAATTCTTTTGAATTCCATACTATATATCTCCTTAGATTATTCTGATTAAAAAAATTGCCCTCCTCCACCAAAGCAAAGAAGGGCAGGTGCAGGGTCATTGTGCACCAAATAGTTCTATTAATCTTTTATATTAAGCTTCAATTATAACTTCTTGTTTTGTGTGCAAGGATTTAATAATTGCGTTAATTATATATACTGGTTTTGCAATGTTGTCATAGCTAATAGGCATTACGCCAGTTCTAAGCATTGAAATGAACTTTTCAACCTCAAGGTCATAAATACTTGCAATGTCTATCTCACGATAAACGTTTTTATTTTTACCAAATATCACACAGCTGGAAATTGCACTTTCATCTGTATAATGCATAGTAATGTCAAAGTTTTCATAACGTGCAGTTACTACTACCGTACCGCTATTCTCAACAGCCAATACACTCTTCATATCATAGCCAAAGATAGTAAGTGCCATCTCTGTAAGGTGTGATGCATAAAAGAATATACCATCATAGATGCTGTTTCTTTGTACTGCAAAGTTGATAGCACCGCTACAAAACGTATTAGTTGCCATCATAGCTTGGGCATTATTTTTAAGTGTAACTACATCATAAGCATATTTACAGCCAGAACCACCTGTCAAAAGAACGTTATTTTTTTGTGCTTGCTCCATTAAATCAGCTGTTTGTGCGTTATCTGAAGTGATGGGTTTATCGATAAATACCGGCATCCCCATCTTAATGAAAGGCATAGCATACTCATAGTGAACTGATCCACATCTTGATGTAATCATCATTGCATCTACCTTACCGATAAAGTCCTCAGGTTTTTGTGCAATAAAATCTACGCCAACTTGATCCATAATTACTTGTGTTGAGTCTGTATCTGGTCCATAAACACCTACTATACGAGCATCTTCATAAAGATGTTTACCTGTTTTAGCATCAGGTAGATTGATAATCTTAGCAAAAGCTAGTGCATGGGAGTTTTCTGTTCCGATAATACCAATTCTAAACATAACTTAAGTCCTCGTGATTACGCATCAAATTTTGGAAGTGGGTTTTGTAAATGACATTGTTCCATAACATAAATCTGTTGTTTTACTTGCTCTGGAGTGATAACCAGTGGTGCTCCATTTACAAGATGCTCGTACACTGTGCTGTAGAATTTTTTAACTGCATAGGTAAAGGTTCTTGGGTCAGTAGTTTTCCATTGCTCGTCTACCCATGTCAGTTTCTCAGAACAGTATTTTGGCAAGCCCTCTTCATCCATTAATGGAGTTTTGATTAGAGTTTGCTCTGGAGCATCCTCTGCATTGAAATATTTCCAATCAATTTGAGTCATGTTGCCTTTTAGTCCACCCTTTGTACCATGAATTTTATAGTTGAAATCTGAGTAAGCATCACAAGATGAAATTTCAACGTCAATAAGCGGACGGTCTGGTGCTGTAAGGATAAGTTTTACATAATCTTCAGCATCACCAAAGGTGTTGGCTCTGTCCATTTTGCAAAGAACATTTGGTACGCCGTTATAGAAATCTAAAAGGTTTAGTGCTTGGTCAACTGGGTGAGGCCCTGTGTTATAAAGACTTCCTGCATTAAAATCTTGACAGCACTGCCAATCCCATCTTCTTGCATAGCCGTTAAATGAAATGCTGATTTGAACCAATCTGCCTAAAACACCTGAATTGATTACGTCTTTAACCTTTTCAAAATATGGTGCAAAACGTGATTGTTGGAATACTGCAAGCATACGATTATTTTTCTTGGATGCATCAATCATAGCTTGAACCTCATCAGCAGTTTTTGCACAAGGTTTTTCACACAATACATTAAATCCGTGATTTAATAAGTCAATTGTAATTTCTGCGTGCATTTGGCTGAAAGAAGCATTTACTACAAAGTCAATGTCAGTTCTTCCAAACAATTCTTGATAAGTCTCAAATGCTTCACAGCCATACTCTTTTTTCGCTCTCTCTCGACGTATTTCCAATGCGTCTACTACCGCAACAACCTCAAATCGTTGTGTGTCTGTAAGCAAGTGTTTGCCGTGAATATCCCTTCCACTTCTTCCCTGCCCGATAATTGCCAATCTTAATTTTTTCATCAAACTCACCTTTCTTCTCTCTATTTTTTTATATCTCTCATCATTTCTTCAAAGCTTTGTAAGCAACGTACAGTTGGCTCATATCCATCGGCTGAGAATGCGGATCCACCTGGACGCTCCAAGATTTCCTTTGACAGAACCGACACTATTCTGTAGTGTGTTTCCATTACCACATATCCATCATAACCGTCATCAATCAAGCTTTGTAGCTGGCCTTTAAAGTCTACCAAACCTGCTCCAAAACAACATCCAATCGCATTGTTTTCCTCATCTAATACTGCATCTTTTAGATGAACGTGCGCCATATGAGGTTTTATGTATTGATATCCATCAGGATAAGGTGTCTCAAAATTAGGGGAATAAATATTATTTCCGGGATCCCATAAAGCCTTTACTTGAGGGTGGTTGATAGCATCTAAAACCTTTGACAATTCAAAAGCATTTGTAGTATTAACACTAGGGTCAGATTCAAGTACCAGTGTGATACCTGTGTCTTTAAGCATCTCGATTGGCTTTTGATAAAGCTCTACAATTTTATCTATACAATCGTCTAGCTTTCCATTTGTCCAAAATGCAAACCCACGAATCATATTTGTGTCGAAAATTTTTGCTGCTTTGATACAATTTTCAAGCCCAACTAGATGAGCTGCTACTTCCTCTTCGTTGTTCATGTCACATTTGTAAAATGGTGCACTAATCGCACTTACTTTAAGCCCTGCATCTTTTATTTGCTTATTCATTGAATGCAAGTCTTCTGTGATAAATTCAAATGGACCTTTATCGTATACAGAGCGAATTTCAACCGCATCTAGGGAAAAACGTTTTGCTAACTCAATCGCTATTTGTAAATCCTGTGATATTTCATCAGTGATAACACTCGTTTTGAACAAAATTCTCACAACTCCTTTTCAATTTAAAGCAATTTACCACTTTCACTGTCCAAGTAAAAAATAATGTTGTCGCATTTTCTTAGTATGGAAGCTGGGCATTTTTCATCAATTTCGTTATAAAGGGTATTATGTACTGCTTGTGCCTTCTTATCTGTTGGTACAATGCAAAAATGATAATCTGCATTTACCAAAGCTGGAATAGTTAACGTCAACGCTTTTTTAGGAACTTCATCAAGTTCATTAAAACATTTGTCGTTGACTTGCTGTTGTCTGCACATTGCGTCGAGTTCAACAACCTTTACAAGCTTTGCATCATTAAATTCAGCAACATCAGGGTCGTTAAAAGCAATATGTCCGTTTTCGCCAATTCCTAAACAAATAATATCAGGACGATTTGCTTTTAGCAAGTCTGAATATCTTTCGCACTCTGCTCCAATGTTTTCGCTATTTCCATCAATATAGTTTACTGATTTGAAATTTGCTTTTGAAAAAAGATGTCTGTTTAAAAATTGACCAAACGCTTGAGGTGCTCCACTTGGCAATCCAATATATTCATCCATATGAAATGCGTTTATTCTACTAAAATCTATTCTTTTATCGCAACAGAAATTCTCTATAAAATCCAACTGAGAGGGTGCTGCTGCAAAAATCATATTGATTGTTTCTTTTTGTTCAAAAAGTTTTTGAATTACGTTATAAACATCTTCGGATGAAGTTTCTCCAAGTTGTTTTCTACTTGCAAATTTCTTTAAAATCAAAGACTTAACTTGTTCATTGCCTTGCTTGTTCATTCTTTTATTCACATTCCTTTTCTAATATTTACTTAATAGTAACCGATATCTATAATATAATCATAAATATATGAAATGTCAATACTATTTTTAATAAAAACTTGTTTTAAATATATAATAGTTCTTTTTTTGTAACTATTAGCTTGTGTTTTTATGAATTTACAAGAAATTGTTATAGTAACCGATTGTAATACTATAATAACAGTATCATCTCTCCAGTTTATTTTTTTTTGCTGGTTGCTTTTAAATCATTATTTTATAATACAAAAACTTTAATCAAATAGATTGACAATTTTCACTAAATTAGTTATGATAATACCAAGAACACAGTAACCGATTACTACTATGTAACAATACTAACTTAAAGGGGCTACTTACTATGATAAAATGTTTTAAAAATGCCAAAGTGCTTTCTCCACTATATACAGATGAGCGTCTTGTCGTTGTCCAAGATGGCAAAATCGCAGGAGTCCACAACCGTTTGGATATCTCACCTGAAATGGAAGTCATTGATGCAAAGGGATTATACCTCTCTCCTGGATTTATCGATATTCATGTCCATGGTGGCGGTGGCTGCGGTGTAATGGGTTGCAGCCCTGACGAAATCGTTAAAATGTGCCAAGCACATGCACAACATGGAACAACTTCTATCCTGCCAACAACATTGGCTGCACCAATTCCTCATTTGAAAAGAGCGATTGCTGCTGTAAAAGCTGCACAAGCAATGTCAGTTGACTCCAATATATTAGGCATTCATTTGGAAGGCCCGTTCCTATCCAAAAACCAAAAGGGCGCTCAAAGTGAGGATAGCATTCTAGTTCCAACCGAAGAAAATGTACGTGATTTATTAGATAGCTGGGATGGTATCAAAATGGTGGGTGCCGCTCCAGAAGTTTGTGGATGTCTTGCATTGGGGCGAGAACTTCGCCGACGCAATATCACAGCAAGCATTGCACATTCCGATGCTCGCTATGATGACGTTATCAATGCCATTGAGGCTGGATACAGCGATGTAACCCACATCTTTTCTGGCTGTTCCTCTGTGATTAGAGAAAACGGATACCGCATTGCGGGTGTAGTTGAGGCAGGGCTTTTGAGGGATGAGCTGTCAGTACAAGTCATTGCCGATTTGAAACATCTGCCTGTTTCTCTATTAAAACTAATCTATAAATGTAAAGGTGCAGATAAAATCTCACTAATTACTGATGGGCTGGACTATTCTGCTACAACACTTTTAGAGGGTACCGTTTACCGTCAGGAAAATGGTGTTGAAACTGTTTACGAAGATGGTGTAATGAAGTTAATTGACAGGCAAGCATTTGCTGGAAGCGTTGCTACCTGTAATAAATTGGTGTATAATATGTATAAACACGCTGATGTGCCTTTACTAGATGCTGTTAAAATGGCTACCATGACACCGGCAAGACGTGTTGGTGTTGGTCATTGTAAGGGATTGATTGCAGAGGGTTATGATGCAGATATCCTTTTATTTGATAATAACATTCAAATTAAAATGTGCATGGTATCAGGTAAATCAATTTTTTCCCATATGGATTAACAAAGGAGGTAGCTATGAGCTTAAAGAAATCGACTATATATGATATTGCAAAAGCTTGTAATATGTCGACAGCTACTGTTTCGCGTGCATTGAATAATACTGGTTATCCTGTTCACGAAAAAACAAAAGCGTTGATAGTTAAAACTGCAAAAGAACTAAATTATACCCCTAATATGTTTGGCAAAAATCTAAAAACACAGCAAAGTAAGGATATTGGAATTATTGTTCCAAACATTTCTAATCCATATTATTCAACCTTACTTCAGGGTATTTATGACGATGCGATTACAAGGGGATATAATCCAATTCTATTTAACTCCTATAGAAAACCTGAAATTGAGACCAAAAACATTAATATATTAATGCAAAAACAAGTATGTGGAATGATTATCGTGAGCATCTCAAAAGATGCTGCTGCCATCCAAAACGCTTTGGATTATGGTTGTCGTGTTGTTGTAGTTGAACAGGACATCGATGTGAATTGCATTAAGGTTGGTTTTAACTTTTTAAAAGGTGCTTATATGGCAACCCTTAATCTAATTCAAAATAATCATAAAAAAATCGGGTTTATCGGTGCTCCACTTGACAGACCTAGCCGTATTAAGATGTTGATGGGCTATAAGCAATGTCTCGAGGAACATGGGATTGCAATTAACGAGAACTATATTAAGCTAGAAAATGAAGAAAATGATATTGGACAGATTTATGAATTTAAAAACGGTATTGCTGCTGCTAAAGCCTTCTGTGATATGGAGGATCGCCCAACTGGATATATCTGTATCAACGATATGACGGCACTTGGAGCAATCAAGCAGTTTAACAATAGTGGGCTAAATGTGCCTGATGATGTTTCAGTAATTGGGTTTGATAATATTCCCTACGCAGAAATTTCTACCCCTGAACTGACTACAATTGATCAATGTGCCTATGACATGGGTGCGTTCTCGGCTAGAACATTGATTGAAAGCATTGAAGATGTTGGAAAACCTCATTTTTCCGTTACAATGGAACCCTCTATTGTAATAAGAAATACAGTAAAAAAGCTATAATACTAATATATAACGATGGAGAGTACGATTATGACGAACGTTGCTATCATAGGTTGCGGTGCAATTTATCAAAATCATGCAAATGCTATTGAAAAAATTGAAGGCGTAAAGCTTTACGCTGTTTGCGATATTGACGAAAAGGCAGTTGAACAGGCAGCAAAGCTGTATCACTGCAAATCCTACACAAACTATCTTGACTTAATTGCAGATCCCCTTGTTGATGCTATACACATTTGCACCCCACACTATCTGCACAACGAAATGGCAATTGCCGCTATGCATGCTGGAAAAGATGTGCTTACAGAAAAACCAATTTGCATTCATCCTGAGGATGCCAAAAAAATGTATGAAACTGCTTTGGAAACAGGTACAAGACTAGGAGTATGCTTCCAAAATCGCTACAATGAAACTTCACAAAAAGCAAAACAACTGCTTGAAAGTGGTGAATTGGGCAACATCATTGGTGCAAAATCAATGTTCACCTGGCAACGTGATGAATCCTACTACAATCAAGCTGATTGGCGAGGAACTTGGAGTCAGGAGGGTGGCGGTGTATTGATTAACCAATCAATACATACACTTGACCTTATTCAATGGCTTATGGGTGATATAAAGAGTATTTCAGCCAATGTTGCAACCCGAAAGCTCTATGACATTATCGAGGTTGAAGATACTGCTGATGCCTACATTGTCTTTAAAAATGGTGCTGAATGTATCTTTTTTGCAAGCAATTGTCATACTTCCACTTCTCGTGTAGAAGTAGAAATTGTTACGGATAAAGGCTTGATGCACATTTCTGATAACGAGTTGTACTGGCAACCGAATGGTGGCGCAAGGGTGAGTTTGCTCCAAGCTGATTCAGCCACAGATGCAAAAGCTTGTTGGGGATTAGGCCATGAAACCTTAATTCGTGATTTTTATGTGAAACGCACTGCAAATGAACAGTTCCCTATTGACGGGCAAGAGGGTGCAAAAGCAATCAATATGATTGATGCAATCTATCGTTCATCATCAATAAAAAGAACAATTATCCTATAAATAAAAGAGTAACTTCAACTTTTAAAGTCGAAGTTACTCTTTTTATATTAAAACTATGAAACAAACTTTATGCTTTTTGCATATACTGTCATAAGGATGATTATTTTACACACAGACTTGGAGGTACATATATGAATAAATCAGAGAAACCTATAATCCCTGTTGAAGTAGAAATTCAAAGGCATATTGAAGAAATGATGCGATATCATAAGCGAAGTAAAAACCCTAAACTACCTATAGATAATCTTGTAGTTCCAGCTATGTCATCAATTCAAACTCCACAGACAAGTATGTCTGTAATCCCACCTATGGCAGCACTTCAAACACCGCAGACAA
>DBGA01000046.1:0-51338 GCA_002295325.1 Ruminococcaceae bacterium UBA866
AAGAAAAATGTGTGAGGCTGTCAATCTTGAAGTTGCAAGGCTAAAACGTACTGCAATTGGACCTATCCGTTTGGGAATGCTTAAGCCGGGAGCTACTCGTGAACTTACAAAGGAAGAGCTAAAGGCTATCCGTACAGCAATCTCAAAACCTACCTTTGGAAGAAAAATTAAGAAGTTTTAGGAGGGTAGGAAATGATTGAAATACTACCGCTTAGAGATAATGAAATACTGGGAAGTCTTAACGAAAAAGAAGAAACCTCTGCAAGACTTTGCTATTGTATGTACGATGCCGATGAAATCGGCGGTTACATATTATATAACCTTAATGAAACTACTGGAATTATACAAGCGATTCGTTCTCCTGACGATGTGGTTGCTGATGGTTTGGTGCGTGCGGTTTTTGCAAGTCTTTATGACTTTGGAATTAACTCCGTAATATTCAATCAAAATATCGACAACAAGTTGCTGGCAAGGCTTAATTTTGTGAAATTAGGAAAATATGAAACAAAATCCATAGAAAATATAATTTATGGTAATAAAAAGTGTGAATTTTAGCAAAAACGTCTTGTTATTTTAATATCAAGCGTGTATAATTGGGTGTAATGCGTTTAATATTTGAAAAAATTGTAATATAAAGAAACGGAGGAATAAAAATGAGTTTTACAGACAAAATGAATAAGTTGTCAGAACTTTCTGCTAAAATCGACAAGGATTGCAAAGCAAGAATAAGATTAACCTCGCTTTTTGATGCAGACAGTTTTGTAGAGCTTGATAACTTTTTAATGGCGGGTGAAAATACCGCTGGAGTTGTTTGTGGTTATGGTTTAATTGAGGGCGGTGTAGTTTATGCGTTTTCTCAAGACGTAACTGTAGACAGCGGCGCTGTTTCAAGAGAGCATGCTAAAAAAATTAGAAAAGTATATGAACTTGCTGCAAAAACTGGTTGTCCAGTAGTTTCAATCTTTGACTCAAACGGAGCAAAATTATCAGAGGGTAACGCAATGCTGAATGCATATTCAAAAATGCTAATGTGGTCAAATAACCTATCGGGTGTTGTTCCACAAATTGCAGTTGTACTCGGTACTTGTGCAGGTGTTAGTGCAATGGTAGCAGCTTCTGCTGACTACATTATTATGAGCAAAGAGGCAGAACTATTTTTAACTGCTCCTTTTATTACAAAAGCAAACGGGGATAAAACGCAAAATGCAGGCACTGCCCAAAATGCTGCGGATTGCGGTGTAGCTTCAATCGTATGTGACAACGAAGAAGAGAGTTTAGCCCAAACTAGAAAACTAATCACAATGCTTCCACAAAACAATCTTGCGGAAGTTCCACTGTTTGATTTTACTCAAACTAACGAAACAATCGACGCAGAGGGTTGTCCAAAGGATATCGTAAAAGCAATAGCTGATGCAGAGTCAACACTAGAGATTAATCCTGAATATGGCAAGGGAATTTATACTTTCCTTGGTACAATGGCAGGAGTTACTACCGCTTTTGTTACAACAAGCAAAAAAAATCCACTGGATGCTGATGCTTGCTCAAAAACTGCTCGTTTTGTAAAGATTTGTGATGCTTTTAATATTCCTATTATTACATTTATTGATACAGTTGGTTTTTCCATTTCAGCTGACATTTCAAATATCAGAGAAATTGCAAGACTAGGTAGCGCATATGCAGAGGCAACTGCTCCTAAAATTAGCGTAATTACAGGTAAAGCATTTGGCTCAGCATTTGTTGCACTAGGCTCAAAAAACTCAAACTCCGACATTACAATTGCTTGGCCAACAGCACAAATTAGTGCACTAGCTCCAGACACTGCGGTTGAATTTCTATGGTCTGATAAGCTAAAGGGTGCAGGTGATGCAAAAACAGCTCATGCAAACCTTGTTGAAGAGTATATTGACACTGTTGCTTCTCCTTTTGAGGCTGCAAAGGGTGGATATATCGAAACTGTAATCGCTCCTCAAGATACAAGAGCAACCTTGATTAATATGCTTGATATGCTTGCTGGAAAACGTGAAAGCAAATTTCCTAAAAAGCACGCTACATTATAGCAAGCTGAGCTTGCAGGCATATCGCACTGCAAAATCATCTTGATGCTACTTTTGTGTTGCGGTATTTAATTACGTTAAAATTGTAGGGGCGACCAGAGTCTGCCCCCTTGGGTATTGGTCGTCCGTGAGTTTCACAATTAGCTATAATAAATAAATGTTTGGAGGATTTAAAAAATGAGAAGATTTAACATAAACGTAAATGGCAAAGCATATGACGTACAGGTTGAGGAAATGGGCGCAGGCACAGCTCCAATGGCACCAGTTGCCGCTCCAGCACCAGTAGCGGCTCCAGTGGCAGCTGCTCCGGTAGCGGCACCAGCACCAGTTGCAGCTCCAGCGGCACCAGTTGCAGTTGGCGAAGGCACAAAAGTTGAGGCTCCAATGCCAGGTACAATCGTAGACGTAAAAGCAAGTGTTGGCGACGTAGTAAAAGCTGGTCAAGCTATCGTTGTTTTAGAAGCTATGAAAATGGAAAATGATATTGTTGCTCCAGTCGATGGTACAGTAACATCAATTACAGTTAAAAAAGGCGATGCAGTTAACTCAAATGACGTTATTGCTACAATAGCATAAGAAGCTTAAAGCTTCACAGACATCGCATCTTAATTATATTGGTTATTTAAGCTAATATTTGCTTATTGTTTGAATTTCCAGATATATTTTGTTGGACGCAAACTAACTAAAGATGGAGGAATAAAGTATTATGCCTAAAGTAAAAATTACCGAGACCGTGTTGCGTGATGCACATCAGTCATTAATTGCAACTCGTATGCCTATAGAAGATATGTTGCCTATCCTATCCGAAATGGACAAGGTTGGTTATTATTCAGCAGAGGTTTGGGGCGGAGCAACATTTGATGCTTGCCTTAGATTCTTGGATGAAGATCCTTGGGATAGACTAAGAGTAATGAGAAAAATGATGCCTAACACAAAACTCCAAATGCTTTTTAGAGGACAAAATATGTTAGGTTACCGTCACTATGCAGATGACGTAATTGAATATTTCGTACAAAAGTCTGTTTCAAACGGTATTGATATTATTAGAATTTTTGATGCATTGAATGATATTAGAAATCTAAAAACTTCTATTTCTGCAGCAAGAAAAGAAAAAGCACACACACAAGTTGCAATTTCATACACATTGGGTGAGGTTTTCACCAATGAGTATTACATGGACTATGCAAAGCAAATTGAAGCAGAGGGTGCAGATTCAATCTGTATCAAGGATATGGCTGCATTGCTTACTCCCTACAAAACAGCTGAGTTAGTACAAGCTATTAAATCAGTAACTAAGCTTCCAATTTCCTTGCATACTCACTATACATCAGGGTTAGCATCAATGTGCTTGTTAAAGGGCATTGAGGCAGGCGCTGACATCATTGATACAGCAATGTCACCACTTGCACTTGGTACATCTCATGCACCAACAGAATCAATGGTAGCTGCTCTTCAAGGTACAGAGTACGATACTGGTCTTGACCTAGTTCGTCTAAACGGAATTAGGGATTACTTCATGACCTTGAGAGAAAAATACATTGGTTCTGGTTTGCTTGACCCACAGATGCTTGCAACTGATACCAATGCACTTATCTATCAAGTTCCGGGCGGAATGTTGTCTAACCTACTTTCACAGCTAAAACAAGCAGGTAAGGTTGACCAACTAACTGACGTTTTAAATGAAGTTCCTAGAGTTAGAAAAGATTCAGGATATCCTCCACTGGTTACTCCTACCTCACAAATTGTTGGTACACAAGCTGTGTTTAACATAATTATGGGTGAGAGATACAAGACTGTAACCAAAGAGTTTAAAGGGCTTGTTCGTGGTGAATACGGCAAGACACCTGTTGCAATTGATCCAGAGTTCAGAAAGAAAATTATCGGTGATGAGACTGCAATTGATTGCCGTCCTGCTGATTTACTAAAACCTGAGCTTGAAACAATGAAAAAGGATGCAGTTGAGTGGGCTATCCAAGATGAGGACGCACTAAGCCTTGCTCAATTTGGTCAAGTTGCGATTAAGTTCTTTGAAAATCGTAAGAATAAAATGTACAATATTGATGCTGACCATGCAGATAAAGCAAGTGGAGTACACCCACTGTAAAAAGTAATTACATTGATACACAAAAGGGCGAACTATTCAGTTCGCTCTTTTTACGTGATTGGATAAGGGGCGGATATTATCCGCCCCTACAAGGATTGGTTGAAACTTCTATTGTATACAATTTTTTAATATGTTAAAATTTAATAGAATATTTTAGTATATATTTTGAAGATAAAAAACAAGTTCGATCGTTTTATAAACAGAAGATAAAAATGAGAGGTGGTGGCAAAGGATTGATATGAGTGATTTGGAATTTACGAAGCTGGTAAACCAATACACGAAACTTATATTTACAGTATGCCATCGCTTTGTAGGCGATTATTACGAGGCTGAAAACCTGACGCAGGAAACCTTTGTTACAGCCTATCGTGTGATTGATAATTTTATCGGTGACAATTATAAACCGTGGTTGGTGAGAATTGCCACAAATAAGTGCAAGGACCACCTAAAGAGCTCTTATGTAAAAACCACTACCGCAGTTGAACAGGAAACACTCTCAGCAATAAGTGATACATATTCATTACAAGATGAGGTTGAAATTGAAGAAAAAATCACTCTTGTAAAAAAAGCTTGCGATAGTTTGCCGGCGCCATATCAAGAGGTTGCTACAATGCATTTTATAGAGGATAAAAGCTTTGTTGAAATTGCACTTGAGCTTGGTCGTTCGGTTAAAACTGTACAAACGCAGAGTTATCGTGCAAGGGATAAATTAAAAGTTATGCTAAAGGGGGATTTTAGTAATGCTTGATAAAGTATATTTTAGCAATGGACATCTGACTTCACTTGCGTTTTTTATGTTAGAAAACGATGGACTTGATAAAGGCGAAAAGCAGTTGATTTTGGCACATATAAGCAACTGTCAGGAATGTATGACGAGATATGTTGATAGCCTTACTGAAGACTCATTAATAGAGCCAAGCAACGGACTCTCTAACCGCATAATGGATACTATCCACAGTGAACAAAATACTAAAAAGCACACAAAGATACTTGTGATGCAGTTTGTAAAGCTTGGGGTTGCATTAAGCCTTACAATGGTTATATTTTTTAGCGGGGCACTCGGATTTGGGCTTGGTACACATACACACATACAAGATAATATGCAGCAAATAGAACAACAAAAAAAGCCAATTTCTGAGGTGAAAGAATCTAAACATGATTTTTTTAACAGCCTTACGAGTAACCTAAATAGAAGTTTTTTTGGATTTGCTGATCAAATTAATATAGGATTTAAAGGAGATGCGAAAGATGGAGCAAAATAGCAATTTTACCAATTATGAACCTCAACGACAACCGCCAACACAACAACAGCCTCCAATGAGACAGCCTATAATACCTCAGATAAGAAGAACAAAAAATAAATTCTTCACATTTGTTACCGCACTTGTTCCAGGAGCAGGACAGATGTATCATGGATTGGTAAAAAAGGGTCTTTCTATTATGATGCTTTTTTGGGGAATTATTGCAGTGTCTGTTCTTTTGTATATCCCAGTTATTTGCTTTGCTCTCCCAATTGTTTGGTTTTACTCATTTTTTGATGCGGTAAATCGAATGACTATGCCAATCGATGAGATGCGAATGATCAAGGATGAATTTTTATATAACGTTGATATGCCAAAAAACAAGATAATTACACAAATGATTGGAAAACGCCACCTTTGGATTGGTTGGGGACTCACTATCATTGGAATATACTCTATTTTCAGAATGCTCCTCGAAAGATCTTTTGAATATATACGGTACTATTTCTCACAGGACGCTTATTGGGCAATCCGTGACATTATTAATGCAATTCCGACTTTAATTGTTCCTGTAGTCTGTGTAGTAATTGGTTTTAGACTGATTAAAGTTACAAACAAAAAGCAAAACAGTGAGATAGACGAGGTTATTAACTTCAAATCAGAATAAAGGTACGGGAGGAATGACAATATGAGACAAAGACGTGTAGGCACATTCACGCTAGGAATAACCCTAATTTTAATTGGTATTCTAGTACCACTGATTCTTATATTCAAAGAAAAATCGCTTTTGATACTTCAATTTGCACCAATTGTTTTGGTTATCCTTGGCATTGAAGTTTTAATATATGCAATCAAATTCAAAGAAGATACCCTAAAATATGATGGGATTTCTATATTCCTAGTAACTATGGTTACAATTGTTTCAATTGGTACGGCATCTGTTGCTCCGATTGTATCAAGAGTAGTTGAGTATAGCCGTCTAGAGCAACAAGCGGTCGACAATGGTGAGGAATTAATCGAAACTGTACTTTCAAAAAACAAGCTTGATGGTGACGTTAGTGTATATTTCTCAAATTACGATTTTCCATATATGCTTTACNNTGAAAATGAGTGTAAATGTAAAAATATACAATATGGGAACCAAAGAGAATCCCGTAACTGAATCTGAGATGGTTGACAAACTGACGACACTGATTAAAGAAATAAGTGCTGTTAATTTGAATCTATCTGACCTTAATATAACGATTACCAAGAAAAGTAATAGAGTACAAATTGCTGATATTAATCTAAGTTCATATGAAATTAAATATATCGACAAGGATACAGTGAGCAGAAAATTATCTTATTACAATGAAGATATTGAGAAATCAGTAATAATAGAATTTGAAGAATCAACAACAGAATAGTTCAAAAACACAATAAGTGCAAAAAAACAGAGCGGAAGCTCTGTTTTTTTTAATGTATTTGTATATAAAGTAAAAAAATGTATTTATTTGTTAAAGTATATACCTATTTTATTGACATTAAGAATGTAAAATGTTACTATATTATTAAATCTGTAGTACACAGTTTTAATTTGTCATCTGTGGTGAGCCAATGACGAAATCACAGGACGTTTAGGATTTAATAAAAATATATGAAATATATGACATGGTTAGTGGGGATGAAAAAATTATGTATTGGGGCAGCGTGAAATCTTTTAAACATATCATACTATTGTTTATTGTAATTTTAATTGTTTTACCTATCATAGCTGCCGTGTCACTGCTGTTCAAGAGCCAAAAGCTGTCAGATGAACTCAATACAGTGAAGGCGCTTGCCGATAAAAGTACAATTAATCCTATTTTAGTGGATAAAATCGAAAGTGCTGAGCAATCTTCACAGATCGAAACACCAGTAGCAGAGAGTGAAAGTATAGATTATCAGCTTGATTATCCAGATTTATATGCTACCCCTGTTGCAAAGAAACTGTCAAAGGGCGAAAAGAAGGTTTATCTTACATTTGATGATGGACCCTCAAAGCAAACACCTAAAATATTAGATGTTCTTGATGAATTTCAAGTCAAAGCTACATTCTTTGTTGTGTATAAAAATGACGAGTTTTCAAATTCTATGTATAAAGAGATTGTAAATAGAGGACATACTATCGGAGTCCATTCAGCAAGTCACAACTACAATAAAATTTATTCATCTGTTGAGTACTATCTTGAGGATTTCAACAAGATGTATTTACATATATACGAATTAACTGGTGTTAAAATCGATTTATTTCGTTTTCCGGGTGGAAGTATAAACTCACATAATCAGTCTACCTACCAACCTATTATTGCAGAAATGATAAGAAGAGGATTTACATTTCATGATTGGAACGTTCAATCAGGGGACACTACAAAAAATGTAACCAAAGAATTAATCTATAACAATGTTGTTAACAATGTCTTGAAAAGGAATAAATCAGTTGTTTTAATGCATGACATTTTGTCTGAGGTTGCTACAGTTCAAGCGTTGCCTGAAATTATAGAAGAAATAAAGCGAGAAGGTTTTTCAATTGATAAGTTAGATGCGACAGTTGCACCATTCTTATTTAGCTATAAAAACTAGTTTAGGGGGACCAAAAATGTTAAGAGAAAACAATTTTACCAAGGCGGTAAAAGAGCTTTTGGGAGAAAAAGAGGTTAATAGTGATAATAAGGTGGAAAAGGAAATTGATGAACCAATAAGGGTTGAGGCTCCTAATAGACCTATTGCAGATTTAGACGTTCCGTCCAAAGCGCCATCAGTTGTATTGAAAGAAACATATATTAATTCAGCAACTGTAATCAATGGGTCAATATCAGTAAAAACCGATATTGTGATTGAAGGACGTATCACCGGTGATGTTATGGCTGAAAACAACGTTAACATATCGGGCAAGATTGATGGAAATATCGAAGGAAACGTAGTTTGCGTGAATGGCGGATATGTTATCGGAAATGTGAATGCGAAATCAAACCTAACAACTGATTCATCGGCTGTTATTATTGGTGATATCATTGCAGAAAATTTCAATTCTGATGGCAAGGTTAAGGGTAATCTAAAAATTAGCAATGCTGTTTCATTAAGCAGTAATGCAGTTATTTTTGGTAATGTTACCTCAAAATCTATTAACATTCAAGATGGTGCTGTAATAAAAGGTAATCTTCAAATACAATCACCAAAATCTGAAAATGATGATGTTTTTACATATCCAAATAATTTGGATGATATGTTGNNGTTGAATTATAAATAAAGATAAAATAGTACAAAATTATAAAATAAAACTGCAAGCCTTTTGGCTTGCAGTTTTATTTTGCATTTACAGTGCATATAGGTGTATAATTTGAGAATTTATGGAAAAATAATATGTGAAATTGTTGTTTAGGCTATTGCATTTTTATCTAATACCTATTATAATAATAATCAAGTGGTGAAAAGTGGTTTAAAGTGGACTGATTACCCTATATCGTGCAAGGTGGTGGGGAAATAATGCTTATCGGTGAGTACTCCTATAGCATTGACGTCAAAGGACGTCTTAATTTCCCTGTCAAACTTCGAGAAGATTTGGGTGACCGCTTTGTCATCGCCAAAGGCTTAGGCGATAACTGTTTGTTTGTATATTCTCTTGATGAATGGCAAAACATAGAACAAAAAATTAAATCTTTGCCACTTTCAAAAGCAAGACATCTGCAAAGGTTTTTCTTTGCGAGTGCTTGCGAGGTTGAGCCGGACAAGCAGGGGAGAATAGTAATTCCTGCTAACCTTAGAGAATATGGCGCACTCGAAAAGGACGTTATGGTAATCGGAGCATCAACTCACTGTGAAATTTGGAGCAAAGAAAATTGGGATTCTATTTGCTCAGAGCTTGATTCGAATACAATTGCAGCAGCAATGGACGAGTTAGGCTTCTAGAAAGGTGCAACATATGAATTTTAAACATATTTCAGTAATGCTCGATGAATGCATTGAGGGTCTGAACATCAGACCAGATGGCGTTTACCTAGACGGAACTGCGGGTGGAGCAGGCCATTCAAGCGAAATCGCAAATCGCTTGAATGACGGAATGCTAATTGCATTAGACCAAGACCCTGACGCTATTAAGATTGCAACAGAACGACTAAGCAAATTCAAACAAGCCAGAGTGATATCGGCAAATTTTCGTCAAATGGATATAGTTTTAGCTGATCTGGAAATCAAAGGGGTGGATGGAATACTGCTTGATTTAGGGGTTTCCTCACACCAACTTGATGTATTAGAGAGAGGATTCAGCTATAAAGGTGAAGCACCGCTTGATATGAGAATGAGCCAAACTGGCTTAAGTGCAAAAGATGTGGTAAATACCTATTCTGTGAATGACCTCACACGTATTCTTCGAGAATATGGTGAAGAGAGTTTTGCAAGAAGAATTGCACTAAACATTGGCAAAGCAAGGGAAACAAAAGAAATAGAGACAACATATGAACTTGCTGAAATTGTCAAAGCATCTATACCAGCAGCACGAAAAAGAGAAAAAAATCCTTGTAAAAAAACATTTCAAGCAATTAGAATTGCTGTGAACTCAGAGCTTGATAGCCTTTCAGAGGGGCTTGATAAGGCTTTTGCGAGTCTCAACAGTGGGGGTAGACTCGCAATCCTTACCTTTCATTCATTANNGAAACACAGATATTTGGAATGGTGCAAAGGGTGCACCTGCCCACCCGAATTTCCAATCTGCATTTGCAACAACAAGCCCAAAGCCAAACTTATAAACAGAAAGCCAATTCTAGCAACAAGTGAGGAGCTAGAGGTAAACAGAAGAAGTAAAAGTGCGAAGCTAAGGGTTATTGAAAAATTATAAGGAATATTAAAAAGAAGAAGAGAAGGTGATGGCCAATGGGTGCTTCGTCAAATTTGGCGTATGATTATAAACGCTTTGAAGAACGCAAGAAACCACAAATTTCAGCTGTAAAAACTAAAGTAAAACCAAAAAAACAGGCAACTCTTGCAAAGGCAATCTGCTGTATGACAGTTGTTGTACTCATGCTATCAGCTTTAATATATACAAGGGTAATACAGGCCGAGCTAAGCTTAGATTACAACGCAGCTGTAAAAGAGTTGAATACCCTGAAAGGTGAGAACTCACGGCTTCAAATAAAAGTTGAACAGGAATTTTCCCCAGACAGCATAGAGCAAATCGCTAGAAATGATTTGAATATGCAGGAACTTGATAATTCTAAAATAGAATATATCCAATTTAGCGACCAAGACAAGGCAACAGTAATCAAAAAGCAAACGTTTTTTGATACAGTTTCAGCTTGGGCTTCTGGATTGTTTCGTTAAAAAGATATTCTAGAGGCATATAAATCAGGAGCAAATAATAAATATGTAGAGATAGAGGGGAAGCAAAAATTGCTATCCCCTCATTTGTTCCAGTTTTAAATAATTTTTATTTCAAACAATGAATTGCTATTTTGATTAGAAATTATAGCTTCAACAATAATGCAGAGATGCAAGGAGGAGATTTCAATGTCACAGGGTCCTACCTTGAAGATGAAAAAACGGCTAAATTACATAGTTATTACAGCGATAATACTGGCTTTTTGCGTGTTAGTGGGAAGTCTTGTGAATATAGGTATTCTCAATCATAGTTTTTATCTTGATTATGCTGAAAGTCGCCAACTTCGCCCCGAAACGATAGCGGCAAACCGAGGCTCAATCTATGACAGAAATATGTCGGTATTGGCACAAAGTGCAACTGTTTGGGATGTTACAATTTCGCCTAGAGATATTTCTGCAAACCTAAAAGACAAACCAGATGTGCTTCAAAAGAAACGAGAAAATATAGCAAAATCACTTTCAGAGATTTTAGAAGTAGATTATGAAAAGATTTTAGCTCAAACTAAAAAAAACAATCAGTATGAAATTATAAAAAAGAAAATAGAAAAAGAAACAGAAGTCAAAGTAAGACAGGTTATTAAGGATAATAAATGGACCAGCGAGATAAACCTAGTTGAAGATACCAAGCGCTATTATCCAAATTCCACCCTAGCAGCCTCGGTAATCGGATTTACAGGCTCCGACTCGGATGGTAGATATGGGCTTGAATATCAATATAACACTCAGTTGGCAGGAACGCCGGGTTATATCGTATCTTTAAAAAATGGGCATAGCGAAAATATTCCTATGAGTTTTGAGGAAAAACATGATCCAATTGCCGGAAACAGCCTAGTGCTTACAATTGACGAAACAATACAGCGTTATCTAGAAAAAACACTGGCTAATGTTATGGCACAGCACACACCTAAAATGGGTACTGCTGGAATAGTAATGAATGTTAATACCGGCGACATCTTAGCAATGGCAAATTTGCCTAGCTTTGATTTAAATCAGCCTTTGTATATATACGATGATGCGGTGAGAGCAGAAGTAGAAAAGATTACCGACGAGAAAAAGATGCTCGATGCCAAATATGCAGCACAACAGGCTCAATGGAAAAATAAAGCGATTTCATATGACTATGAGCCGGGCTCAACCTTTAAGACAATCACAACATCTGCTGCACTAGAAGAGAAAACAACAAGCTTAAAGTCGACCTTTAGTTGTCCGGGTTTTATTAAGGTTGAGGATAGAACAATGAGATGTCATATTGGTATCCCAGGGCACGGGCACTTAGACTTTACGGGTGCGCTTGTAAACTCCTGTAACCCATCTTTTGTAAAAATCGGTTCGGATTTAGGTGCACACTCGTTCTTCAAATACTTTCAAGGGTTTGGGCTCACGGAGAAAACAGGCATAGACCTTCCAGGCGAAGGAGCAGGTGCATTTATCACTNNAAAAGTATCCCTCGCCAGTGTTTCATTTGGCCAGTCAACAACAGTTACAGCACTACAAATAATAACAGCGGTTTCTGCTGCGGTTAATGGTGGTAATCTTGTCACCCCTCATATCGTAAAGGATATATTAGACCAAAATGGTAACATTGTGAAATCAATACAAACAGATGTAAAACGTCAAGTGATATCAGAGGAAACATCAAAGACCTTGAGAACAATGATGGAAGCAGTGGTCGAAACAAAAAAAGGCAGTAATGCTTACATACAGGGTTATCGCATTGGTGGAAAATCCGGTACATCACAAAAGCAAAAGGGTAAAGATAGTACTGATGACCGTATCGCATCATACATAGGTGTTGCGCCTATTAACAACCCAGAGATTGCTGTTTATATAATGGTAGATATTCCACAGTCTAATGCTGGAAGTTATGGTAGCGTTATTGCGGCTCCAGCGGTCAAATCAGTACTTGCAGATACATTACCTTACTTAGGCTACTCTCCAAGTTTCTCAGCAGAGCAAATTGCAAAGCAAGATGTGAATGTTCCGCATCTACTGGGAAAAACAGTGCCTGAGGCTGAAAGTAGACTAGTATCAGAGCGTATTTCAAAACCAAAAATCATTGGTAAAGGAAACACAGTTGTAAAACAAGTTCCAAGCACAGGTTCAAAAATGCCTAGAGATGGAACAGTTATTTTATATACAGATAACAGTGAAGAAAGCATGGTAACGATTCCTAATGTAATCAGTATGTCACCTGTTATTGCGAAACAAAAACTGAAAGAACTAGGACTTAATGTTATTGTTAATGGATTTTCATTAGAGCACGCAAAGTCAAAGGTAATGACACAAAGTATTGAGGCTGATACTAAAGTTCCAATTGGCACTGTGATACAGCTTACCTCTGTAAGTGCTGAAACGGATTAAATCTTTATGAAAAAGGGATTTCATAAAAGGACGTCAAAATTCTAGGATAGTAAAAAAATAACACTAGAATGAATGGGGGAGCTTTTTATGCTGTTATCGGTCTTACTAAATGGGGTAGATGTAAAATCAAATTATACTGATGTTGAGGTTTTGGATATCAAATCAAACTCAAACGATAACCTTTTGGGGTCAGTATATGTATGTATTTCAGGGGTTAAAATAGATGGGCATATGTTTTCTAAGTTAGCTTGTGAAAAAGGTGCAGTTGCCGTTATATCACAAAGGGAAACCGGTGCTCCAAATGAAGTCATTGTCGAGGATACCCGTGCTTGTTATGCTATTATGTGTGGAAACTTCTTTGGAAACAAAAAAGATTCACTATGNNCCATAGGCTGTTTTATGATATGAAGAAAAATGATATCAACACAGTTTCTTTGGAGGCTTCCTCTCACGCATTAGACCAACAAAGGTTAGACAACATTAGGTTTAAGATTGCAATTTTTACAAACCTAACACAAGACCATCTCGATTATCACGATAGTATGGCAGAGTATTTTAATGCAAAGAAAAAGCTGTTTTCTATGACAGACTATGCCGTTATTAATATTGATGACCCTTATGGTAGAGAGCTTGTAAAATCACTCACAATACCCTATGTAACATATTCGACAACCAATGAAAAAGCAGATTTTTACGCAGACTGTATCGTCTGCAATCAAGACGGTGTTCAATTTAGATTAAATCACAATGATATCAAATGTAAGGTTTTGTTTGCAATTCCAGGTATCTATTCCGTGCAAAACGCATTGGCTGCAATTGCTGCTTGTGTCAATGTCGGAATGTCAATTGAGTCGATTGTTTTAGGGCTTTCTCAAATGCCGGGTATTATGGGCAGAAGTGAACTGATTAAAACAGGTAAAGGATTCAATGTAATCTGTGACTATGCGCATACACCCGATGGACTTATCAATATCCTAAAGAGCACAAGGCAGTATGCAAAAGGGAAAATCACTCTGCTTTTTGGCTGTGGTGGTGACAGGGATAAGGAAAAGCGTCCTATTATGGGAAGCATTGCAGCAGAACTTGCTGATTTTTCCATTGTAACCTCTGATAATCCTAGAACGGAAAACCCGAGTAGTATTATTAATGACATTCTTTCAGGAATACCGTATAATAAGGAATACATAGCAATTTTAGATAGACGTGATGCAATTAGGTATGCAATCGCTACCGCAAATAAGGGTGACACTATTATCCTTGCTGGAAAAGGGCATGAGCAGTATCAAATATTAGGCGATAAAAAGCTTTATTTTGATGAGAGAAAACTTGTGCGTGGAATACTAAAGTCACTGGGTTAGAACAATAAAAGGAGGCTGATGATGGAAAAGTTATCACTAAAAAATCTTGCTGGGGCAATTAATGCGAGCTGCGATTGTGAAGCAGTAATCAATGGTGTATGTATTGATACACGCAAGATCGAAAAGGGTTGTCTTTTTATTGCGATAAAAGGCGATAATTTTGATGGTCATGATTTTATCGAAAAAGCATTTGAGCTTGGTGTGGCAGGAGTTGTATCCGCAAGACCAGTACCAAATCACGATGAAGTGATTTTGGTAGATGATACAAGGAAAGCACTTCTTGATCTCGCTGCATACTACAGAAGCCTCTTTAATATATTCACAGTTGGAGTTACTGGAAGTGTTGGAAAAACTTCAACAAAAGAAATGATATACTCAATTTTGAGTGAAAAGGGAGAAACCCTAAAAACCGAGGGTAACTTTAACAATGAAATCGGTATGCCCCTTACTATGTTTAGGCTCGATCAAAGCTTTAAAAACGCTGTTTTAGAAATGGGAATGAGCTCATTTGGAGAAATTAGCGAACTCACTAAGGTTTGCAAACCAAATGTTGGGGTGATCACGAATATCGGTGTGTCCCATATTGAAATTTTAGGTAGCAGAGAAAATATCCGAAAGGCAAAACTTGAAATTACTGATGGAATGACATATGATGCACCCCTTGTGTTAAATGCTGACGACGATATGTTGCGCACTATAAGCGGCGAATATGAACAGCCTGTCGTTTATTATGGCATAGATTTTCCGGCAGACATCATGGCAAGCGATATTGAGCAAATCGGAAATTCCACAGCCTTTTTAATAAACTATTATGGAAAAAGCATAAAGGCAAGCATTCCAACAATAGGCAAGCATAACGTGTATAATGCACTCGCTGGTTTTTGCGTTGGACTGATTGCCCAGATGAAACCAGAAGATATTGTTAGAGGAATGAAGTTTTATCAAAACGCAGGTTTAAGACAAAACACGTCAATAGTAAATGGAATAACATTAGTTGCTGATTGTTATAATGCAAGCCCTGATTCTATGCTAGCAGCACTTGATGTCATTACAAATATAGAGTGCACAGGAAGACGTATCTGCGTTTTGGGCGATATGCTTGAGCTTGGTGAGTTCTCATGTGATGCCCATATTGAGATTGGAAAAGCAGTTGGACGAACACTCGTTGACATTTTAATCTGTTATGGTGAAGAGGCAAAAGATATAAAACGTGGTGCAATGATGGTAGGTATGAAAAATGTCCTACATTTTGATGAAAAACAAGATATCTCAGATTACCTTATTCATAATGCGCAACAAGGTGACGCTATTATATTTAAAGCTAGTAGAGGAATGAAACTAGAGGAAGTAATCACACAGTTAAATGAGGAGTGGAAAAATGGTTAATGTTAGCACAATCGTTACAGCAGTAACTGCATTTACGATAACAACTATGCTTGGAATGATATTGATACCAATGCTAAGAAAGCTAAAATTTGGACAAAGTATCAAACAGGATGGCCCATCATGGCACAATGCAAAACAAGGAACACCGACAATGGGCGGAATTATGTTCATCGTTGGTACTGTTGTGGCCGTTCTGCTTGGCTATGCTTCCCTTATTATATGGGATAAAACTGCAATTAATTTTGAACAAACGGTTATGCTGTTTGCAGGTCTTATCATGGCAATCCTTTTTGGATTGATAGGTTTTTTAGATGACTACATAAAGGTAGTAAAAAAGCAAAACGAAGGATTAAAGGCTCGGCAAAAAATCATATTGCAGATATTGGTAACCACCGCATTTTTGACAGTACTATATATCTTTGGTGATCGCTCAACGGTTGTAAATATACCGTTTTTGGGAGGATTTGACTTTAAAGCGTTATATTATCCTGTAATGGGCATATTAATTATAGGTATTGTAAATTCTGCAAACTTAACAGATGGTATTGACGGACTTGCAACTTCAGTCACTTTTGTAATAGGAATATTCTTTATGCTTGCAACCTCATATCTGGCGTTATTTGGAATGAATATCATTGCAACTGCGCTCTCTGCTAGCTGTATTGGTTTTTTGGTGTATAATGCTCACCCTGCAAAGGTGTTCATGGGCGATACTGGCTCCATGTTCTTAGGTGGAATAACTATGGCTTTGGGCTTTGGGCTTAATATGGAATTTATATTGTTTTTTGTAGGCTTTATCTATTGCCTTGAGTCCTTGTCTGTTATGTTGCAGGTAATCAGCTTTAAAACAACAGGCAAGCGTATTTTTAGAATGAGCCCTATCCACCATCATTTTGAAATGGGTGGCATGAGCGAAAATAAAATTGTTACTATGTTTACAGGAATTACCGTAGTAATGTGTGTGATTGCATTCTTTGCAGTAATACAGTTGAGATAACATTAAATTTTTAGGGAGGTAATCGTATTGGCTAGGTCAAAATCACAAAATATCAATCAGGGACAAAGACAACCTAATAACACTGCCTCACCAAAACAACCACCTAAAAAGCATAAAAAACTCGATACAAGCTTTTTGATTATCATATTGGTGCTTTTAACATATGGAATTATTATGGTTTTCTCAGCAAGCTATGCCTCTGCAAAGTTCGAGTATGGCAATAGTTTTCACTACATTTCACGACACGTTTTGTTTGTTATCGGTGGAATTATAGCAATGTTCATTGCGTCGTATGTTGATTATCACATCTATCGACGGGTCGTGTTTTGGATTTTTGGTGGTTCATTTATCCTACTTGCGCTGGTTCCTGTTATAGGAACTAGCCTTGGTACCATTGCAAAAAGATGGATTGCAATAGGATCTTTTTCGTTTCAACCCTCTGAAATTATGAAATTCGCAATTATTGTTTTGTTCTCCCATCTCATTTCGCTACATTATAAACGAATGGGAACGTTCACCTATGGTGTTATTCCTTTTGCAATTTGCTTATTAACTGTTGCTGGTTTAATGATGCTTCAACCCCATCTTTCTGGAACAGTGTTACTTTTTTTGCTTGGGTTTATCATGATGTTTGTAGGCGGAACAAAACTAAGATACTTTTTGGGATTGATAGCCTGTGGTGGAGTTGGTATTGCTGGAATTATAGCAATTAAGGGTGCAGACTATATTGTCGGCAGACTTCAAAGCTGGCTAGATCCATTCGGCGGTAATATTCAAGCAGAAACATGGCAAATTGTTCAATCCCTTGTTGCCATCGGCTCAGGCGGGCTTATGGGCAGAGGAATTGGTATGTCCAGACAAAAATATCTTTATCTTCCTGAGCCACAAAACGACTTCATATTTGCCATAATCTGCGAGGAGCTTGGTCTCATTGGTGCATTAATGGTAATTATATTGTTTATTATGTTTGCACTTAGAGGATTTTCAATTGCCTCAAAAGCGCCCGATAAGTTTGGATATATGATGGGTGTAGGGCTTACTGCTCAAATTCTAATTCAAGCAGTGCTAAATATTGGTGTAGTAACAAGCACAATTCCAAATACGGGAATAAGCTTACCTTTCTTTAGCTATGGAGGTACTGCACTTCTAATGCAGCTTGGTCAAATGGGAATATTGCTCAATATTTCACGGCAAGCCTCCATTGAAAAGATATAACAAGAGGCTCACTGAAATTTCAGTGAGCCTAAACTGGATTAAGAAGAAAAAACTATTTTTAAAGGGTGATTAGGTGAAAATACTATTAACAGGAGGCGGTACAGGTGGACATATTAACCCTGCTATTGCCATTGCACAATATGTAAAGGCAAATGATAAGAATGCCAAAATACTGTATGCAGGCACCCCAAACGGCATGGAGGCAAGGCTTGTAAAAAAGGCAGGTTTTGATTTTGTGCCAATCAATGTTAAGGGACTTAGTCGAAGTCTTGCACCTAAGGATATTTTGCATAACATAAGTGCTGTTTACACTGTTATTCGCTCAAAGTCAAGGGCAAAGGCTATCTTAAAGGAGTTTAAACCAGATATTGTAATAGGTACTGGTGGATATGTGTGTGGACCGATTGTATTACAAGCCACAAAAATGGGAATAAAAACTGCAATACACGAGCAAAATGCATTTCCTGGGGTAACCAATCGTCTGCTTGCCAAAAAGGTTGATATGGTCTTTTTGGCAGTAGAAGAGGCGAAAAAACATCTTGATAGCACAATAAAATATCAAGTGGTCGGAAACCCAGTAAGGGAGAGTGTGATTTATAAATCCAAAGCAGAGGCGAAAAAGGAACTTGGTTTGGACGATAGAATGTGCATTTTATCCTTTGGAGGAAGCTTGGGTGCTGACACCTTAAATAAGATTGCAGCCGATATCATCGAGTGGCACTATAAGCAGGGGCTTGTCAATCACATTCATGGTTATGGAAGACTCGGTAAGGAGAAATTTCCAAATCTACTTAAAGAGCGAGAAATTGACTTAAAGCGAAATGACAGCATTCATGTGCATGAATTTATAGATAATATGGATACCTGCATGGCGGCAGCAGATTTACTTATTTGCAGGGCAGGTGCAATCACAATTTCAGAGATTGAAGCAACCGGAAAGCCAGCAATTTTAGTGCCGTCGCCAAATGTGACTGCAAACCATCAATTCCATAATGCAATGGTGCTAAAAGCAAAATCTGCGGCTTTATTGTTAGAGGAAAAGGATTATACAAAAGAAACTGTTGTCAATATGGTAAAAGAGCTTTACAACAATCCATCAAAGCTTGATGAGTTGTCTAAAAATGCTTCGAAACTTGCCATAATGGACACTACAAAGCGTATCTATGATGCAATGGTTGGGATGTTAAAATAATATACAATGCGGGTTATGTTTTAATTGGCATGGGTTTTGTTTTTACGTTTTTCACCATTTCATCACGCAGGGCATAATATAGTTTGCAAACTAATTTTATGCGATGAAAGGGTGTTATTATGGAAAGACTGATAGTAAAAGGAGGAGAGCGTCTTCGGGGAGAAATTGACGTTCACGGAGCTAAAAATAGCTCGCTTCCAATACTTGCAGCGACACTTTTATGTGGCGGTGAAACTGTTTTGCATAACTGTCCAAAGCTTTCTGACGTTGATGCTGCAATAAAAATATTGCTATATCTAGGCTGCGATGTAAAGCGTTATGAGGATACAGTTATCATAAATAGTGATAGCATAAATTCGAGCGAAATACCGGAGAGTTTAATGCATGAAATGCGATCATCAATCGTATTTTTAGGTGCAATAATTTCTCGTATGAACAAGGCTAAGCTCTCTTTTCCAGGCGGATGTGAGTTAGGTCCACGACCTATCGACTTACATATTTCGTCGTTAAAAAAGTTAGGAGTAACAATAAACGAGGAGTATGGGACATTAGATTGTGAAGCTAAAAGCGGACTTGTCGGCACAAAAATTAACCTTTCTTTCCCAAGCGTTGGCGCAACTGAAAACATAATGCTTGCAAGCGTTATGGCAAAGGGCGAAACTATTATTCTTAATGCTGCACAAGAACCTGAAATTATAGACCTTGCAAACTACCTTATTTCGCGTGGAGCAAAAATAAAAGATGCTGGTAAATCAACTGTAATTATTGAGGGAGTTAGCGAGCTAAAATCCACAGAGTACCGAGTGATGCCAGATAGAATTGTGGCAACAACTTATATTTCCGCTGTTTCAATCACCGGTGGAGATGTGCTGATAAAGGACGTTAACCCCGATGATTTAGAGAGTGTAATCCCTGTTTTTGAACAAGCAGGCTCTAAGCTAAAGGTATATAAAGATAGTATTTTTGTAAGTGGCCCTAGCATTATAAGACCAGTTAAAAATATACGAACAATGCCTTATCCAGGGTTTCCGACCGATGCACAAGCTCCAATTATGGCAATGCTTACCTTGTCTAGTGGAACAAGTGTATTTGTAGAAAACATATTTGAAAGCAGATATAAGCACGCAGGCGAACTTGTTCGCATGGGCGCTGATATAAAAGTTGAGGGCAAGGTTGCAATTGTGCAGGGCGTAGAGAAACTCTATGGTGCATCAGTTGAGGCAACAGACCTTCGTGGGGGAGCTGCCCTTTGTATCGCAGCACTAGCGGCAAACGGTGAAACTAAGATTAATAACATAGGTCATATTGACCGAGGATATGAATCAATTGAGCAGGCATTAGGTCGGCTTGGAGCAAAAATAGTAAGGGAGTAATAATGAAGTACGATAAGAACTTGAATGGCGTAAAAATGAATAAAGATGTAAAAAGACGGGTTGAGCCTGAGCATTTAAGTGTGCCAGATTTCGTTCAGACTCCACCGTCTAAAAGACCTGCCAATTTGCATAGGCAGGCAAAAGTGCAGGAAAATACACGTCGCCATAAAAGACGCCATAAAAAAAACTACATACTTTACTACATATCATTGCTTATATTAATTACAGTTGTAGCAATTTCGCTTTCTCTTACAATATTTTTTAACATAGAAAGCATATCTGTAAAAGGGAACACTGGGATCGATGTAAATACTATAATTGCTAGCAGTGGAATTGAAGAAGGGCAAAACCTTTTTAGGATAAATATTGATAAAGCCAGTAAAAATATAATTTCAAATCATTTAACAATTGACAATGTAAAAATTAAGCGACAAATTCCGAGCACTCTGTCAATTGAGGTCGAAATGGCAAAAACCAAAGCTGAAATTAGTTATTTAGAAAAAAGCTATAGTCTAAGCCATTCTCATAAAATTATTGGAGTAAACAAAGCACCCCTCGATGCGTCGGCAATTAGAATCGTTGGCCCTGATTTAAAAGACATTAAGCTAGGCGATTATATCACTCATGATGAAAAAAACAAGCTGGAAGTAATTGATATTGTATTGGATGCAATAGAGGAAAAAGAGCTTGCTCAAATCAAGGCGATTGATATCACTGATGAAATGACAATTAAGCTTTATTATGCAGATAGATATGAGATTAAGGTTGGTGGAGTTTTAGATATTGAGTATAAACTTCAATGGGCAATCAATCTGATTGACCAGCAATTAACTGACGAAAATGAAAAGGGAATTATCGACGTTTCGGCAGATAATGGGATGTATTACTTCAGACACGCTGATAAAATCAACATACCATAACACATTGTGATATGAATGTATAAAAAAATGTATATATAGTAAACTTTATAAAAATAAATGGCTCAATATGCTATAAATATATTGACTAAATTGTAATAACACTATAATATATATACTAAGGGTAAGTGAACCAATTATAGCACAATTGTGCTTATTTATAACTAGGAATTACAAATTACAGGAGGAAAATTTATGGATATCATACTCGATCATAACGAGAGCGATACACTTGTAAATATAAAGGTTGTGGGTGTTGGTGGTGGCGGAGGAAATGCTGTTGATCGTATGATTACCGGTGGGATGAAGAGCGTTGAGTTCGTTTCGATTAACACCGACCAACAGGTTTTAAGAAATTCAAAGGCTACCTATAAAATGCAGATTGGCACAAAGCTTACAAAAGGACTTGGAGCAGGCGGAAAACCTGAACAAGGTGGTTTGGCAGCTGAAGAAAGCCGCGAGGAGATTGCTGCTGTTTTAAAAGGCTCACAAATGATATTTATAACTGCCGGAATGGGCGGCGGAACTGGAACAGGGGCTGCCCCTGTTGTTGCTGAGATTGCTAGGGAAATGGGTATTTTGACAATCGGTATTGTAACCAAACCATTTGTATTCGAGGGAAGACGACGTTGTCAAAACGCTGAAGCTGGTGTTGAGGAATTGAGCCGTCATGTTGACTCCTTAGTTGTAATTCCAAACGAAAGATTAAAGTTGATATCTGACCAAAAGCTAACACTTGTAAACGCTTTCAAAGCGGCTGATGACGTGTTAATGCAAGGTGTCCAAAGTATTGCTGATCTAATCAATATATCTGGTATCATAAACCTTGATTTCGCTGATGTAAGGGCTGTTATGTCAGATGCAGGCTATGCACACATGGGCGTTGGCCATGCGGCTGGCAAGGATAAGGCTGAGCAAGCTGCCTTGATGGCAATTTCTAGCCCATTGCTTGAAACCTCTATTGACGGGGCAAGGGGCATTATCATTAACATTACAGCTTCTCCTGATATTGACCTTGAGGACGCTGCGTTGGCTTCATCAATGATTTCTGATGCGGCTCACCCTGATGCAAACATATTCTGGGGTGTTGCATTTGACGAAAGCTTTAACGATGAAATGCAGATTACCGTGATTGCTACAGGGTTTGACAGCGATAAACGCGCAGTTCCTAAATCTTCACTTGCCGAATCAATTTTGAGCAACATTGAAGATAAAAGCGATGATGATGATTTTAGCTCGATACTTGAACTATTTAGAAAACAATAATTTACATACTAAAAAACCTTTTACTTTTGGGTAAAAGGTTTTTTATTTTGCCCTTAAAAATTTTTTATTACTTGTTAAAGGGCACATTAGTGTGGTATAATTAAAACAATAAACGTGAGTTTACTATATCAAATTTATTCTAAAAATTGATGAAAGCGTCTTAAAATTAAGCGTTTAAAACTTACTACTATAAAAAGGAGGAATTGATGATGTTGTGTTTTTACAAAACAATAAATAACGCTATCGTCAGAGTTGATACAATAACCGAAGGATGCTGGGTTAATGCCGTCAGTCCGACCGCCGAAGAGATTAACTTTTTGACGAACGAACTAAATGTTGACCGTGATTTTGTAAACGCTGCACTCGATGAAGAAGAGTCGTCCCGTATTGAAATTGAAGACGACCAAACATTGATAATCATTGATACACCCCTTGCAATAACCGAGGGTAACAATACACTGGTTTACACCACAATGCCTATTGGAATTATCGTGACACAGACAAATGTTGTCACTGTATGTTTGAATGAAACCTCTGCAATTACCGATATAGCAAATGGATTCGTTAAAAACATTCAAACTGGAATGAAAACTAGATTTCTGTTAACTTTGCTTTTAAGGATTGCACAGAGTTTCTTAATTCGACTAAAGCACATTAATAAAATGTCATCGCACTTTGAAAACTTGCTTCACAAGTCAATGAAAAACAAGGAATTGATACAGCTTTTAGGACTAGAGAAGTCCCTTGTATATTTTTCTACCTCACTCAAAGCAAACGAGATTACATTGGAAAAAATACTTAGGGGCAGGGTAATTAAGCTTTACGAGGAAGATCAAGAGCTGTTAGAGGATGTTTTGATTGAATTCAAACAAGCAATTGAGATGTCAAATATTTATTCAAGCATTCTGTCGGGCACTATGGATGCGTTTGCCTCAATTATTTCAAACAATCTAAACATTGTAATGAAACTTTTGACCATTATAACAACCCTTATGGCAATTCCAACAATGGTATTCAGTTACTATGGAATGAACGTTAGCTTTGGCTTTATTCCCGAGTGGTGGATGATACTTTCATTTTGTACCGTAGTGGTAGTAGTTTCAGGGGTTTTCCTTTGGCGTAAAAAATATTAAGATGTTTAGATTGCATTTTCGGCGAAGATGGCAACTTACTGTTGCGAAAAAAGTAGGGTAGATGTAAAATCTGCCCCTTTTTTAATGGATAAAAAATATTTTTATCAAAGGTGTAACCTTTTTCAAATTCAAACGAATAATATATGAAAAGACTGGGAGGAAAAGTTCTATGGAACAAGACAAAGAGCTGTACAAACGCTTTGTCGATGGCGACATTTCGGCTTTTGAGGAGCTAGTTTTAACCCACAAGGACAACCTAATCTATTTCTTAATGCGATATGTGAAGGATTTCCATACCTGCGAGGATATCGCTCAAGAGGTTTTTGCAACAATTTTTGTAAAAAAAGAAAGCTATAATTACAAAGTTAGCTTAAAAACTTATTTGTATGCGATTGCAAAGAACAAGGCAACAGACCACATCCGCAAATTTAGTAGAATTGAGAAACTTAACGAGGACGAAAAAAACTCAGATGATGACGAGCTTTTTAATAGGGTAGTTAAAAATGAAGAGCAAAGGCTAGTACATAATGCAATAGCAAAGCTCAAACTCGATTATCAGAGGGTAATACTTTTAGTTGACATTGACGGTTTATCTTATAAAGATACCGCAAATGTGATGCAAAAAACTTTGCCTCAAATTAAAATATTAATTTTTCGTGCCAGAAAAGCGCTCAAAACTCTACTTGTAAAGGAGGGATATACGAATGAAAACTGATCGTGAATTTTTAGATGGAATCTACCAAAAAGCAAAACTAATGGAAGAAAATAAGAATGAAAAAGTTAAAATAACTTATTTTACACCACACAAAAAAGCTTTGGTTGCCGCCGCTGCATTTATACTTGTTGCAATTCCTAGTATAATTAACTTAAACCAACCTCAAATGAAAACGCCAACAAATTATAAATCAGATAAACCAATGGCGATAAGAAGTTTTAATGTGTTAGATGTTGAAACCTTAATTACTAACTCAGACTTAATCCTAACTGGTAAAGTTACAAAAATAGAGAAAAATGTATATGAAGAAGATAAAAGTAGAATAATAACTACTGTGAAAGTTAAGCCAACTGAGATATTAAAAGGCAAAGCTGAAACAAATATGCTCGATATAAAAATTAATGGTGGATACAATGAAAAAACCAAATCTTTCATTGAATACGATACAACATTTAAACGGTATGAAGATGTGTTGGTGTTTTTAGAGCACGATGCAGACAGCAATTCGTATATTGTGTCTGGCTCATCACAAGGAAAGTACACATATCTTAATTCCCTAAATGATGTCAAAAATTATATCGGTGCAGATGACGTAACAATCACAATTTCCGATCTAAAAGAAAAGATATCACAAGGAGAATAAAAATGAAAGCAAAACAAATCTTAGCACTAAGCCTAGCTGTTGTTCTATCATTATCTTTAATGGTAGGCTGTACCAAGAAAAAGCCATCACCTGGCACATCATCAGGCATAATGTCAGATATAGCATCAGGAACATCATCAATAGCATCAGGCATAGCTTCAGGCGCATCAGAGATCGCATCAGACGTAGCATCGGGCATGACATCAAGCAAAATTGCAAAATAAGTTGCTACTGGNNGAAATTTGACTACGTCAAAACCGCACATTGCCGATTAAATTTTAAAAATGTCCTTTGCCTTATCGGCAAAGATGACAAATTATTTTTCTTTTTAAATAGAAAGGATACAGGGAGAAAATTATGAAAATGAAATCAATATTAGCACTAAGCCTAGCACTTGTTCTATCAGTATCATTTATGGCAGGCTGTAGCAAAAAGCCAGCTGGGGGCACAAATTCAAGCACACCACCATCTAGCGAAGCTCCTAAAAAGGCTGCAAGCGGACAACTAGAAGCAGTTTATGAAAACGTTATGAAAAAAGTGTTTGGCGAAGAACAACCAAATCTTATAAAAAATGAAGATGCGGCTCAGATTGAAGAATTGTATGGACTAAAAGCTGATATGATGAAAGCTTACATCATTGCAATGCCTATGATGAACATTAGTGTTGATACTTTTATCGGCATCGAGGCGGCTGAAGGAAAAGCCCAAGAAGTTGCCAAAAAACTAACCGAGTACAAAGACACTGTAATTGCAAATAGAGAAGCTTTCCCTTATTTGCCAGACCATCTACCAAAAGCGAAAGCAGCACAGGTTGTTGTCGTAGATGATTATGTATTTTATTTGTCACTTGGAGTTGTTGGAGAAAATGTAACTGATACCAATATGCAAGAATCTATGGATAAAGAAGTGCAAAAGGCTGCTGATGCAGTAAACGAAATTCTAAAGAAGTAATTTTATGTTAATCATTTTTAAGGCAGGCAGATGCCGTAATGGTAGTCTTGTCTGCCTTGAAAAATAAGTTTTTGGAGGTTATAAGGTATGGTTTTTTCAAGTTTACTGTTTTTATTTGTATATTTACCGATTGTATTATTGTTATACTTTGTAGCACCTAAAAAATTAAGAAACCTTGTACTATTTATAGTAAGCCTTGCTTTTTATGCATGGGGTGAGCCGATTTACATCCTTATCATGATTTTCTCAACGATTGTAGATTACACCCATGGACTTCTAGTTGAGCATTATAAAAATAAAAACCAAAATAATAAGGCAAAGCTTGTTGTGCTGTCTTCAATGATAATAAATCTTGCATTACTATGCTTTTTTAAATATTCAGACTTTATAATTGGAAATATAAACGCAGTTTTTTCATTAGGAATTCCAATGCTCGAGCTTGCCTTGCCAATAGGAATTTCTTTCTACACATTCCAAACAATGTCCTACACAATTGACGTTTATCGAGGAGAAGCAAGTGCACAACGCAACATTATCTCTTTTGGTACATACGTTGTTCTCTTCCCTCAATTAATTGCAGGACCAATTGTACAGTATAAGACAATTGCGAACCAGCTTAATCACCGTAGTGAAAGTATACCACAGTTTAATTATGGCATCACAAGGTTTATGTTGGGGCTTGGCAAAAAAGTGTTGCTTGCAAACAACATTGGCTACCTGTGGAATCAAATTAGTGGTATGGATTTATCCACCTTGCCGGTGCTAACTGCTTGGCTTGGAATTATTGCGTTTGCATTTCAGATTTATTTTGACTTTTCAGGATACTCGGATATGGCAATAGGACTAGGAAATATGTTTGGGTTTAACTTCCTTGAGAACTTCAACTATCCCTATATGTCAAAGAGCATTACAGAGTTTTGGCGTCGTTGGCACATATCGCTTGGAACATGGTTTAGGGAATACGTTTACATTCCTCTTGGAGGCAATCGCTGTTCCCCTGCAAAGCAGATTTCAAATATATTGATTGTATGGTTATTAACGGGAATTTGGCATGGAGCTAGTTGGAACTTCATAATTTGGGGATTATATTTTGGAATATTGCTCATCATTGAAAAGAAGTTTCTGCTTAAATATTTGCAGAAAGCGCCTGCATTTGTAGGGCATTTATACACACTGCTTCTAGTGCTCTTTTCATGGGTAATATTTGCGTTTGATAGCTTTTCGCAGGGTCTAATTTACTTCAAGGCGATGTTTGGTTTAAATGGTGCTGTCTTTGCAAATAAAGAAAGTGTATACCTACTTTATACAAACTTTATTATGCTAGTTGTGCTTATTATGGCATCGACTAATTTTCCAAAAAGATTGGTTTCTTGGACTAGCAGTAAACTAAAGAACTTCACCCTTACCGTGGGTCTAGTGAAAAATGTTGCGTTTGCTGGAATTTTTCTACTGTCGGTGGCATACTTGGTTGATGCATCATATAATCCATTCCTGTATTTCCGTTTCTAGAAGATGAAATATTCAACACAATCAATTCTAGCAACAAAATTGTAGGGAGTGGTCTGTGACTACTTCGAGGAACGGCTATTAGCCGTTCCATACAGGTTTATGTTAAGCTAATATATCAAAATAATAAGTAAGGAGCAAGAAAATGAAAGAAAAAATAGTACACACACTCACAACAATTGTTTTTATTGCTCTGATTTTTGGATTTGCAATCGTGAATGTATCAAAACCCGATAAGGCATTTTCAGAAAGTGAAAACCGTCTTTTAACACAAAAGCCACAGTTTTCAATTGATAAGCTATTAGATGGAAGCTATACCGCTCAGGTTGATAAATATATTACAGACCAATTTATCGGGCGTGATGAATTTATCGGAGTTAAAACACAAAGTGAACATTTGATTGGCAAAAAAGATTCAAGCTTAGTCTATTTTGGAAAAGATGGTTATCTGATTGATAAGCATGACACTTCAAATGTGGATGAAGAACAGCTAAAAAAGAACATAGATAAGCTCATTGCATTTATTAATGCNNTGCACAATCAAAAAAGCTTGGTGAGGATAGAGTTACAACGATGCTAGTGCCAACAGCAGATGAGATACTCAAAGACAAGCTGCCCTCATTTGCCCCGAGCTACAATCAAATTGGAGCATTCGATTGGCTGAAAGAGGGGATTTCAAGTTCAAGCTATATTGATGTTGCCTCTGTTTTAGAGGAGCACAAGGACGAGTATATTTATTATAAGACCGATCATCACTGGACAACAAAGGGTGCCTATTATGCTTATCGTGCTTATTGCGATAAGATTAGGATACAGGGTATGACGAACGAAGATTTCGACATAAATGTTGCTACAAATGAATTTTACGGAACGATATATTCAAAGGCACATTTAGCTAAAACCAAACCAGATAGCATATACACCTATGTTCCGAAATTACCTTCAAGCTTTCAGGTTGACTACAACTTGGGCGAAAAGAAAACTGACACTCTATATGAGACAGAATTCCTGAATAAGCGTGATAAGTATTCGCTTTTTCTAGGTGGAAATAACGCTGTGGTTAAGATAACCTCAGATAACAAAAACGGAAAAACTCTACTCTTGATTAAGGACAGCTTTGCCCATAGCCTCGCACCATTTTTAGCGCCGGAGTATGAAACAGTACTGATGCTAGACTTACGATACTATAATGCTAAGGTTAGCGAATTCGTGGAGCAAAACAATATTACAGATTTGCTTGTGCTTTATAATTTTGCAACGCTTTCTTCGGATAGAAGTATCATGAAGATAGACAAATAGATTTGTCAGCAATGCTAAAAAACCTCCCTACATTTGTAGGGAGGTTTTTTAATATTTTTATGAAATTAATATTTATGAGAATTTCAAAACGCTGTCTGGTAATTCAGCTTGCTCGGCTGAAACAGTGAACATAATAGTCACATCTGATGGAATTTGCTTGTAAAGTTTAGCGAGTAGTTCACCTAAGCCATCGTAATCCTTACAATCTGCACCACCAATTTTTAGGACGCCGTCAACAAAAATTTCTTTGATATCATAATTACAAGCTAGAAAGCCTTGAACAAATCCGTAAAATGCGTCATAACCGTTAATGGAGTATTCCACAGCATCAATTAGTCTTACTTTGCGATCAATTTCAAAAGCAAGTTTCATACCCTGTTCTATGCACACAATATTTCCGGTAGTAGATTTCACCGCATTATTAATCTTGTCGATTAAGAGTTTAGTTTTCCCGCTTCCTTTGCCTCCGATAATAAGTTTAATCATAGTGACTCCTCCAATTTTTTGTCTTCTTCCTACTTAAAAATATAAGTAGGAGATATAATCATTTGCAGTTTTAGCTACAAATTATTACTAAAGTAGTTTTTCGAGTAGAATTGCTTTTTCTTTTTCAAAGCCAGGTTTGTCAAGCAACGCAAACATATTTTTTTTGTAATCCTCAACACCTGGTTGGTCGAATGGGTTTACCCCAAGTACATAACCTGAAATTGCACAGGCTTTTTCAAAGAAGTATACCATATAACCAAACTCAAACTCGTTAATTTCTGGAACTTCAAGCACTAGGTTTGGAACACCACCCTCAGTATGAGCAAGTATTGTTCCCTGCATAGCCTTGTTGTTTACCATTGACATATTTTGATTGGAAAGAAAATTCAATCCATCAAAGTTATCTTTGTCTTCTTCAATAAAGAAGTCTTTTTTAGGTTTTTTAATATCTACAACAGTTTCAAACATAATTCTTGACCCGTCTTGAATAAATTGGCCAAGTGAGTGAAGATCTGTAGAGAAAGTTGCACTTGAAGGGAAGATACCTTTTTTATCCTTGCCTTCGCTCTCTCCAAAAAGCTGTTTAAACCATTCAGCCATCATAGTGAATGCTGGCTCATAGCTTACAAGCATTTCAATTGATTTGCCTTTGCGATGAAGTGCATTTCTATAAGCAACATATCGGTAACAATCATTTTTGCTTAGATCAGTTGCATTCAGTGAGTCTTGAGCGTCCTTTGCACCAGCCATAATTGCAGCGATATCAGCGCCACAAACAGCGATAGGAAGTAGACCAACAGCGGTTAATACTGAAAATCTTCCGCCAACATCATCAGCGATAACAAAGGTTTCATAACCCTCTTTGTCGCTTAGTTCTTTGAGCGTTCCACGTGCTTTATCGGTAGTAGCAAAAATTCTTTCTTTAGCGCCATCTTTGCCATATTTTTTAACTAAAAGTTCTCTGAATACTCTAAAAGCCAAAGCAGGCTCAGTCGTTGTGCCAGATTTAGAGATGATGTTCACTGAAAAATCTCTACCATCACAGATTGACAAAACTTCGTTTAAGTAAGTAGGGTTAATGTTGTTTCCTACAAAATATATTTCAGGAGTGTCCTTTTTTAAGTTGTTATAAAAAGGTGATTTTAGAAGTTCAATTGCGGCTCTTGCACCAAGATAAGAACCACCTATGCCGATTACAATTAAAATTTCAGAATTTGATTTGATTTTATTCGCCGCTTTTATGATACGGTCAAATTCAGCTTTATCATAGTCAGTTGGCAGGTTTACCCAGCCTAAAAAATCATTGCCCAAACCACTTTTATCGTTTAACAGCTTATCGGCAGCTTCAATTTCTGTTNNTCATGAGAGCGAGCTCGCTGTCACTCACAAATTGTTTTACATAGTTATCATTTAACTTCAATGCCATAATAAATCTCCTCGATATTAGCCTATATATTTTAGACTTATTTGATTTGTTTTTTACATCTTAATTTTACAATAAAATAATGATTTATACAAGTGCTTTTGTGTATTTTATTAATTTGTTTACACTAAATTAAAACAAAATAGAATATGTAATTTTGAATCTAAGTTACATTTTAACAAACCGTGAAAACAGCTTTGTTAATGCGTTGAACACTGTGATTTTGTCAACCTCAGTTTTTGCGTTAACTGAAAAATTTGCAATCTCCTCGCCATCTATTGTAAGCTTAATTTCACCAAGCTTTTGCCCCTTTAACACTGGAGCTTCCACATCTTGTGCAATGTTTGCATTCTCGACGATATCCTTAGCCTTCCCCTTTTTTATAATTATGCTTGAGCCTTTGTCAGATTCAACATCTACTGTAGAACTCACTCCACCAATGACTTTGACTGGCTTTAGAGTATCGTTTGAAATGGCAGTATTATAGATTGCAAAGTTAGAAAATCCATAATCAAGCAGTTGTTTTGCCGAGTTAAACCTGTCTTTTGAAGTAGTTGCACCCATTACAACAGAAACTAACCCCATGTTTTCCTTTGTGGCAGAAACGCTAACACAAGAACCAGCACCACTTGTTGTACCTGTTTTTAGTCCTGTGCAACCTTTATAAAAGCGAACAAGTTTATTGGTGTTAACAAGTTCAGTTTTTCCGTCACGCAGCGAGTCCATATAAATTGAAGTGAAATCCTTAATCCCCTTTTTTTCAAGTAGTGCCTTTGACATCAAGGCTACGTCATAAGCACTGGACAAGTGCCCTTTTGCATCAAGCCCAGTAGGGTTTATAAATGTAGTATCTGCCATTTTAAGTTCAATGGCTTTGTTGTTCATCATAGCAACAAAACCCTCTTCGCTACCACCAATATGCTCTGCAAGTGCCATAGCTGCGTCATTTGCAGATGCAATTGCACACGCTTTCATCAAGTCGTAAATGGTCATTTGCTCATTCTCTTTAAGCCATATTTGTGTTCCACCCATGGAAGATGCGTGTGCAGAGGCTGTTACCATATCCTCCATCTTCACCTTACCACCCTCGATTGCTTCCATAACAAGGAGCATTGTCATAATTTTGGTGATTGATGCAGGTGGCATTTTTTCATGAGAATTTTTCTCATATAGTATTGTTCCGTTTATTTCGTCAATCAATACCCCCGATTTTGCCGCAATTGCAAAGTCTGCGGGCACTAGGGTTTCTTTAGACTCGGTGTCGCTTGCATAGACAACAGTTGTGGCAAGCATAATCATAACAAGCAATGAAGCTATTAGTTTTTTCATTGATTTCACCTTTTTCTATTATAGTTTGTACTAATTAATATGAAGATATGTTGCAATATATGAATGGACATCGCCAACTCATATATCTGTATTTTTTTGCATATATATTCTTAAAAAAGGAGGTTTCTAAATGGAAGATATGGAATCGCAAATTGAACAACTTAGAGCCAATCGGTGTAAAAAGCGGATGGAGTTAGATTACGAAGATGATGATATGAGAATCATTGATGCTGAGGGTGTGCAAAAAAAAGACGATGGAGCTATGGGAGTTTTGCTATTTCAATGTATCATCGTGGTCATCATTGCAATAATTTATGTTTTGATAATGACACTTAGTAAACCACTTGCATACGAAATTAAAAATATAGTTTTGGATAAAAATGCGAATGACTTTTCATTTAAAGATAAGGTCTATGATACCGTTGGGGATGCTATCACCTATTTAAACGAACTAAAGCCAATTAGCATTGAAGAAGGTGGCGGCGATGTAGCCACTAATGAGGCTGTATCAGGAAAGGTAGCTTCTGATGGTGTTGCCTCAGAGAATACAACTTCTGGTGGGGTTTCGTCGGGTGTGACATCTAGCGAAACTCAAACTTCATCACAAGCAGCATCTGAAAATGAAAATGGTGCAGGCGGAGAACCAAACCCTGTTGCCGAAAATGGAATGCCAGCAAATGCAACCTTTGCTCCTATCATATATACTGGCCCAATTACATTTCCAATTGCAAAAGACTATCACATTACATCAACATTTGGATTTCGTGAACACCCTAGCCAAGCAATCGAAGAATTCCATACAGCGGTTGATATTGGCGCTTTAAAGGGCACTCCTATCAGGGCAGCCGCAGACGGTGTTGTTATAAAAAGCGAAAAGTCAGGCTCCCTTGGAAATCACATCATCATTGACCACTCGAATGGATTTTTTACAATCTATGGCCACTGCGATAAGTTAATTGCAAAAGAGGGTGCACGCATTCGTGAGGGCGAGATTATTGCAAAAGTCGGAAGTACTGGCGACTCCACCGGAAACCATCTTCATTTTGGAATGAAAAAAGATGATCTGTATTTTGACCCATCTTACATATTTAAGGAAGAACTCAATGTTACGGTTTAAGATTGGCAAACTAAATATACAGATTGACTTTATGTTTGTTGCCGTTGTCTCCATCTTTTTAATCGTTGATAAAACAGGAATATCAACGATTGCATTGCTTGCCTGCTTAATACACGAGCTAGGGCATATTGTTATGTTTATAGCAGTAGGATACACTCCTCAAAAGCTGACATTTGAACTCACTGGGATACGGCTAACAAAACCCATTCAAGAGTTATCAAGAGGAAAAGAGCTTTTGACACAGCTTGCGGGGAGTGCAACCAACCTGCTCATTTTTTTTCTTTTAATCAACACTATAGAAAAAATATCTTACCTAAGCCTATTTGCGGTGACACATCTAGTCTTAGGTTTATTCAACCTGTTGCCATTAAAAAGCTTTGATGGGGGCAAGATTTTAGAGATTATCCTATCGTTTTTCTTAAGCGAAAATATAACTCAAAAACTTTGCACAGTTGTAAATTTTTTATGTATTTTTGTCATGTTAATCGTCTGTGTTTTTATGATAATCACCTCAAAAAGCAGCTTTACGCTATTAATTATGACCATTTATTTAATGATTTCCTCCCTTATTAGGCTGATAAAGAGGTAATAATGCTTTTCTTTACCTGTAAAATATGATATAATATATCGTATATATACAAAACGATATGGAGGATACTATGCTAAAAGATAAGTTGGACAGGGTGCTCTTAAAAGTGCAAAAACCTGCAAGATATATAGGTGGTGAGTTAAACTCAACCATCAAGGACAAAAACAAAGTGGATATGCGCTTTGCTTTTTGTTTTCCAGATACATATGAAGTGGGAATGTCCCATCTTGGAATGAAAATTCTATATTCTCTGTTAAATCAAAGAGATGATACTTGGTGTGAGCGTGTATTTGCACCATGGTTTGACTTTGAACAAGAAATGATAAATTCAAACATTCCACTTTATGGACTTGAAAGCCTAGAGCCATTGACTGAATTTGATATTATCGGATTTACACTGCAATATGAGCTTTCATTTAATACAATCCTTAATATGCTAAAGTTAGCTGGAATTCCATTAAAATGTTCCGAGCGTAAGGGACTAAAAAATCTTGTTGTTGCAGGTGGACCTTGTGCGTGTAACCCCGAGCCATTGGCAGATTTTATCGATTTGTTTATGCTTGGCGAGGGCGAAGAAGTAATCCTAGAACTAATGGATTTATACAAACAAAGCAAGAAAAATAACGATAGCAAGGAAGCCTTCCTTATAAAAGCGGCTCAAATCGAGGGAATATATGTTCCTTCCCTTTACGAGGTTTCTTATAATGATGACAATACAGTTAAGGCGATAACTCCAACTCATAATGCACCAGCAAAGGTTACAAAACGCATTATCAAGGACTTGAACAATGTCTATTATCCTAAGGATTTTGTTGTTCCATTCATTGGAACTGTCCATGATAGGGCAATTGTTGAGGTTATGCGTGGTTGTTTGCGTGGCTGTCGTTTTTGTCAAGCAGGGTTTATCTATAGACCTTTGCGTGAAAAAGATGCACAAACTTTAATTGAAAACTCCCATAGCCTATGTGAAACTACTGGCTACGAGGAAATATCCCTTTCATCACTTAGCACAAGTGACTACTCACAGCTTGACGGACTTCTTACTGAAATTATTGACTATACAAATGATAATAACATTAATATGACTTTGCCGTCCTTGCGTGTTGATAATTTTTCAGAGGAACTGCTTGATAAAATCGCATCTGTGAGAAAAAGTGGACTTACCTTTGCTCCCGAGGCAGGCACACAACGCTTGCGTGACGTAATCAATAAAAATGTGCTTGAAAGCGACGTGCTAAAGAGTTGCAAGATTGCCTTTGCAGGAGGATATACCTCGGTAAAGCTATACTTTATGCTTGGACTTCCTACTGAAACGCTAGAGGATATCACCGGAATTATTGAGCTTGCACAAAAAGTGGTAGATTGCTTTTACAGTATGCAAGACCGACCAAAGGGCAAGGGCATCCAAGTAACAGTGTCGGTTTCGACCTTTGTGCCAAAGCCGTTCACCCCATTCCAATACGAGCCACAAGATACACTGGATATGATAAGAGAAAAGCAAAAGCATTTGGTTTCAAGCGTTTCCTCTAAAAAAATAAATGTAAAATATCATGACTCAAAAACCTCTGTACTCGAGGCAGTTTTTGCGAGAGGCGACAGACGTTTGGGCGAGGTTATGCTAAAAGCTTACGAAAAGGGTTGCTATTTTGATAGTTGGGATGAAAATTTTTTCCCTAATCGTTGGCAAGAAGCTTTTGATGAGTGCAACATAGATATGGCGTTTTACGCAAATAGATTACGTTCATTTGATGAGGTTCTTCCATGGAGTCACCTTGATTATAGGGTTAGCGAAAAGTTTCTTCAAAATGAGAATGTGAAGGCACATACTCCAATTACTACACCAAACTGCCGTGAGGGCTGTTTTGGTTGTGGAGCAAACTCTCTTGTAGGAGGTACTTGCTTTGAATAACATTAGAGTTTTTTACAAAAAAATGTCTAGAGCAAAATACATTTCCCACCTTGATATTACACGCTGTATGCAACGTGCAATCAAGAGAGCTGAAATTCCAGTTTGGTATACCGAGGGATTTAACCCTCATATATATATGACATTTGCACTTCCACTTTCGCTTGGATATGAAAGCGAGTGTGAAGTGATGGATATACGTTTAATTGAGGATATGCCACTTAGCGAAGTGATGGAAAGGCTAAATAAATCGCTCCCACCAGATATCACTGTAACTGATATCAAAGAGCAAGTTAACAAACCCGATGCAATCGTTTCAGCATTGTATAAGGTTGTGTTATCGGCAGACAATATTGACGGTGAAAGTTTATTGCGTGACTTTGGTGAATTTATGCTTTGCGATAAAATTGAAGTAGAAAAGAAAACCAAAAAAGGCATAAAAACCATTGATATTAAACCAGATTGTGAAATCATAAAAATTTATGCAGGTAAGAACTCAATTGTAATGCGTATAAAAACGGCGGCTGGTATCGAAAAAAATATCAATCCTAGTCTGCTAACAGATGAGTTTGCGCAAAGATATAAAATCGAAAATGTCGCAACAAACGTTTTGCGAAAAGCAATCTATATGCAAGACGGAAAAGACTTCAACTAATAAAAATTAGTCTAAGGAAGTGACAACATGGATAAAATTATAAAAATATTTGACACCACCCTGCGTGACGGGGAACAAGCACCAGGGTGCAGTATGAATGTAAACGAAAAGGTTGAGTTTGCATTGCAGCTTGAACGTCTTGGCGTTGATGTTATCGAGGCAGGTTTTGCTGTTTCTTCGCCAAAGGATTTTGAGTCTGTAAGTGTGGTTTCTGAAAAGATAAAAACCTCGGTAGTTTCAAGCCTTGCAAGGGCAGTAAAGGGCGATATAGATAAAGCCTATGAGGCAACAAAATTAGCAGTCCACCCACGCATTCACGTTTTTATCGCAACAAGCGACCTCCACCTAAAGCACAAGCTTAATATGACAAGGGAGCAGGTAATTGCGTCTATAGCACAAAATGTAGCCTATGCAAAAACCCTTTGCGATGACATTGAGTTTTCTGCTGAGGACGCATCTCGTTCTGATAGAGAATTTTTATCCCTAGCATATAACACAGCCGTAAATGCGGGTGCTAATGTGATTAACATTCCTGATACTGTCGGCTATGCTACTCCAAACGAAATGTTTGAGCTTGTAAGCTATATCAAGGAAAATCTTACAACTAACAATGCGGTTGAAATTTCCGTCCATTGTCACGACGATTTAGGATTAGGCACAGCCTGTTCACTCGCTGCACTAAAAGCAGGGGCAACACAGGTGGAATGTACCGTAAATGGTATTGGCGAGCGTGCAGGAAACGCTTCCCTTGAAGAGATTGTTATGGGCATCCATACAAGATATGATTATTATAAAGCAACTACAAATATCAACACAAAACAGCTTTACCGCACAAGTAAGCTGCTTTCAACGATAACAGGAATTACAGTTGCCCCCAACAAGGCAATTGTGGGTGCTAACGCATTTGCCCATGAAAGTGGAATTCACCAACATGGTGTGATGCAGGAGCGTACGACCTACGAGGTGATTTCCCCAGAGGACATTGGTATACCTCAAAACAAAATGGTACTGGGCAAGCATTCTGGAAAACACGCTTTTAAAGACAGGATTGTTACCTTAGGCTACTCCTTGGGTGATGCTGATTTAGAAAAAGCATTTCATGAGTTTAAAATCCTTGCCGACAAGAAAAAGAATGTTACCGATAATGACATTGAAGCACTTGTCAGCCATAACGCAGTAGAGCATCATAAGGCTTATGAGTACATCAGTTTTGTTATAAACTCCGGGAACACAATTACCTCAACTGCAAACGTCAAGCTTTGCGTTGAGGGTCAGATAATTGAAAAGGTAGCAACTGGCGATGGCCCAGTTGATGCTTGTTTTAAGGCGATTAACAAAATAGTAAAGCTCAATGTCAATCTTGAAAACTATACAATACAGTCAGTAACCGAGGGTGTTGACGCACTTGGTGAGGTTTCTGTTAAAATTAGCGCAGACAAAAAATTCATAATGGGCAGAGGGCTTTCCACCGATATTATCGAGGCTAGTATAAAAGCATACTTAAACGCAATTAATAAAACAGTTCCTGTTTTATTAATATAAAAATGCCCTGTGTTTTCGCCGAAGGCTTACCACAGATGGCAAATTAAAATTGTGTAGCAATATATGATTTTATCCTGAACTTTAGGAGGTTGATACATGGCTTTAATTCTTTTAATCACAGCTATTATTATTTTGGTATGCGTACTACTAAATAAGCTATCAAGTAAGCTGGGTGTACCTACACTACTAGTGTTTATATTACTAGGAATGGCTTTTGGTTCTGACGGAATTTTTAAAATCTATTTTGAGGACTTTGATATCTCTGAAAAAATTTGTTCTGTCGCCTTAATCTTTATCATGTTTTATGGTGGGTTTGGAACAAGATGGAGCGAAGCAAAGCCCGTCGCCGTAAAGTCTATTCTGCTTTCCACGTTTGGTGTTATTTTTACAGCAGGGCTTACGGGATTATTTTGCTATTTCGTGCTACGCATTGATTTATTGGAAAGCTTGCTGATTGGTTCGGTAATCAGTTCAACCGACGCCGCCTCTGTGTTTTCCATACTACGCTCAAAGAAATTAAACCTGAGGGATAATACCGCATCAATGCTCGAGGTTGAAAGTGGTAGTAATGACCCCTGTTCCTATATGTTGACGGCAGTTATGCTTTCTATTATGGGTGGTAAATCGAGTACGGGCTTTGTGTTTTATACGATTTTTGCACAGCTTGTTTATGGTACAATCATTGGCATTGTAGTAGCCATTGCTGCAGTTTATGTGTTACGACGTTATAAGTTTGTAACTGCGGGCTTTGATGCTGCATTTGTATTGGCAGTTGCAGTTTTAGCCTATGCAATCCCGTCTTTAATCGGAGGAAATGGATATTTAAGCACCTACATTGTCGGAATTGTTTTAGGCAATGCCAACATTAAAAACAAGCAATCACTGGTTCATTTTTTTGATGGTGTTACGGGAATTATGCAAATGCTAATTTTCTTTCTACTTGGCTTGTTGGCATTTCCATCCAAGCTACCGGCGGTTTTACTGCCATCTGTGGCAATCGCTTTATTTTTAACATTTATTGCAAGGCCGGTTGCAGTCTTTGCTATACTCACCCCCCTAAAGTGTAAAATTAATCAGCAATTGCTGGTGTCCTTTGCAGGCCTAAGGGGTGCTGCATCTATTGTATTTGCAATTATGGTTATGGTGAGTGGGGTAAATCTTAACAATGATGTGTATCACATTGTATTTTTCATTGTGTTATTATCAATCTCGTTTCAGGGTACACTTATTCCAATCATGGCAAAAAAACTTAATATGATGGATAAAGACGCTGACGTTCTAAAGACGTTCAACGACTATTCAGAGGAAACGGAAGTACAATTTATAAAGGTTGTCATCAAGGAAAATCACGCTTGGAAAAACAAAGCGATACAAGACATTGTCTTTCCACCCGACACACTACTTGTAATGCTCATAAGAAATGAAGAAATCATGGTTCCAAACGGAAATACAATATTATTAGAGGATGATGTGGCTGTTTTAAGCGCAGTTGGGTTTGAAAATGATATTGATATTCATCTTTTTGAGCTGAAAAACACACCTGACAGCAAATGGATAGGAAAGAAAATTTCTGAATTTTCACCAAGCCCAGATCAAATTGTAATTATGATTAAGCGTGGTAAAAAGATTATTATACCAAGAGGGCAAACCGTCATAAAAGAAAATGATATTTTGGTGATGAACACATTAAATGTGCACAAATAAGAAAACCAGCCTCCCAACTGGCCTGATTAGGTTAGTTGGGAGGCTGACTCTTTTATACAATTACCACTTCAACGTGGCAGGGAATGCAACTTTCTATAAACGCATTCTTTTCTTCAACCCCACCAAAAATTTTTGCATCTGACAAGATTTTGATTGTCACTTTATTTTTTGCAAAATCCTCTGTTAGCGTTACGTTAAGCCCACCCGAGGCTAAGCAACGTTTTACCCCCTCAATCGTAAAATCTCGATTGGTTATCGCAAGACGTTTATTGACAATCTCCTTCATCAAATCCCAGTCAATTGATTCGGGAAGGGAATATAGCTTCATATAGCTGTCATAACCGGCAGGGCTGATTGTTTCAACAAAACAGTTATCCAACAGTGCATCTATTTCAACCCAAATGTTATCGAAAAAATAAGCATATTGCTTAAACTCAATTCTAATTGCCGAGTTTTCACTAAGATTATAAAGGTGAGTCTGCCCCAGTAGGCTTAACATTCTATCTAATGAGGTCATAACTGTGTTTCTCCTTCAATCGTTATTGCAACCTGTCCAAGCTCTGCGATTTGATTATACGCTACTGGAACAGGTTGAGTTGGGTTTGTGATGCTGATATCAGTAACACCCTCAATTTCAAGGAGCTTTTGGGCAACTTTAGCAGGGGAATATCGCTGTCCGATTTTTAATTGAGATATTGTGTCCTCCAAAGCGTTGAAAATCAATGAATTATAGGTGACTTCATTTGCCATATTGACTACTTTTGCAGTAACATTTACTGCAATTAGCTTTTCGGTAGGACGTTTCACAGTTACCTTCATGCCAAGTGCTCGGACGGTTTCAATCTCAGCTTGCAGGTCGGCGATAATTAAAGCACTTAACGTGTGGGTACGGTTTTCCACATAAAGCTCAACCTCATTGCTTGCATTTGGGGTAAACATAGCCTTTGCATACCAAATATCTGGCTTGCTTTTTGCAAATTGCTCGTAATAGCTTAAATTTGCACCGTTTGAAATTTTGTTAAATGCCTCAATAACACGTTCTCTAAACATATCGTCTGGCTCATCATCAGCACCACCCTTTGTTTTTTCAGTATTTTCAATAGAGGCAATTCCTGCAATTCCAGTAACCAATACATCAATGTGATAGGGTGCAATATTTGTATGAGCACCCACAACTGTCGAGCAAACCTCTGCAACAGCATAGGTAGCATTCTTTTTTAGGGTTACATCTGCAATGGTTTCAAACATCAATCCAGAGCCTTGCGACGAGGTGCATAACGTTCCTTTTGGAATGAGCATCGGGGCGGTTGCTGGAGTTTTGCATTTTAATATAATCTTTCCAGTTGATTTTGATGCACGCTTTTTAAAGATACCCCTAATTGCACCATGCTTTTCTAAATATTCACCATCCGCAGTATTGGGGAACATCTGCTTATTGCAAAATGCAAGTCTATCATAGAGCTGTAGTATTTCCGAGGCTATCACCTTAAACTTGATTGCAGTATCAGAATCGTGCTCAACCAAGCATTTGGCTTGATTTTCAAAGCTGTTCATTGTATTTGCTAAGATTAATTCAAAGTCTGTCATAGAATTCTCCTTTCTTCTTTAAAATTAGCTTACTAGTTCGATAATTGCATCTTCACCACTTACTTTAAGATATACAGTGATGTAAATTTGCCCGTTATTATCATCAATTGTCTTTTCCACAGCATCTACCTCAATTTCTTCAATTGGCATCAGTGCCTCGGTGACATATACAAAAATTCTATCATTTGTGGCAGTATTTAAATCGAGTTTATGCAGTTCGCTACCGAGGGTCCTATCAAGCTCAAACTCCCCATAATGTGCCTTTAGCCGAAAAAATGCACGTTGCAGTATTTCTTCTTTTCCGCTAATCTCAATTAAATTTCCAGTGTTTTTAAAGACATAGTCGCCATTTTGTATCTTGGGTGTCATAATTATGTCGTCCTTTCTCAGGTTATCGCAGGGATAATCTGTCCGGTTTTTGTAATTGTAAGTCCATTGATAACAACGCTACCATCAGCCATTAGCTTGACATATCCGCCACCAAGTGAGGACAGGATAGTTTCGTTTTCTTGGAGCGTTGTTTTGGCTGAGGCATCTCCAACGCAGATGTACTCGCCAGTTTTAGTAGACATAACCAAGACCTCTTGCCCAACATAAGGCATTGAAGAAACCCCAAACCCATTTAACACCTGAACATTTGCAATCCTCGTATGCGAATTTATCGTGATTAATCCGTCAACCACATCGGTTACAACCCCAATATGAGTTTCATCGTTAGAACCAAATTTTGATAATGCTTCATTCATCCACAAACTATAACCCTCCTTTATGCATATTGTTTGTCCCGTAGATATAACTTTGTAATCCTGCCAACAGTAGGGCTTATAATATATGACATTTTACTGATATATAAATTGTCATAGGCAAGATTGTCATCCATAAGCTTCACGCAATCGCCGATATCTACATTTTTTATATATGGAAGTGTTACCTCAATCACAAAGCTGTCACAATTTGACTTTTCAAGAATTTGCTTTGTTTCAGCTTCCTTATATACAGTGACCATATTGGTGGGGTGATAATATCGCTCCCGTTTGATATGCTTTTTTTGTGCATTGGGGTTTTCAAAGAAAGCACCATAATAGTCACCATAGTTTTCGGTAGAAGTTTTCATATACAGCTTTGAAATCACCTTGTCATTAAGCTGTTTTATCAAAACACAGGAATAGCTTAATGCGTTTTTTTGCGAGTTTGAGATGATATGCAGTTTGTTATTAATCGGATTTAGAGTGATAATCTTATCTCGTGTGACATAGGGCACTTTCTTATAAACCAAACGACAAAACTCGCAGATTATTGTAAAATAGCTTGAACCCTTTTTGATTTGTATGAAGTTTTGCTTTGCAGAATAGGGAAAATCAAATCCGACTATCCCAAAGGGTTTTGCATATTTTACAAAAAGCTGGTCTGATGTCAACTGAAAATAGAAGTATGGCTTAATCTCGTTGTCTATCATCAATGCAGTTTTATTTCTGCATTGAAGTGATATTAGCTTGCCTTTATTTGAAAGGCTGATTGTTTGCCTATCGACAATTCCGTCAAACAAAAGATTGCCATCCAATATAACACTAACTTCGCAAAGCTCATCTTTTTCATCTTGCAACTCACTTGTAAATGAAAAGGAATCGCAAGGAATATACCTGTCCGCATCATAACTTAGGCTAACTGGGTTTTTAAACAAAACCAGTTTTCCTGTTATGGTTTTTCCTTTGATAAGCAACATCACTACCACCTGCCCTTTGCTTTTTGACAATCCTCAATAAACTTGAAAGTATAACTAATCATATCAGGGCCAGCTACACGTGAGGCGGAAATGGATGCAAAATACGCATGGAATGGCTTTTGACCTGGAATATGTAAAACGCCACTTCCACCTTTCTCAAAAAGCGAATAAAGCGCATCATACTGTTTTTTTGCATCTGTGCCATAGAATTTACCCTCACCGGTTAAAACTCTAGCATGAAACCCCAAATCCTGAATGACACTACCGGAGAGTGGGGAATTGAGCTGTAATATGTGCCGTTCCTTTTTCAAACTAAAGCTTTTAGGGTTGTAGGGGAGCTCATAACCCTTGAAACGCAATTTAACTTCGTTATTCAATATACCACCCCTTATATCAATTCTAGCGAACGTGTATAACGTCGACTTTCACTCTCAAAACCATCACTAATATCATCAAGAGAGAACTCGTTTTGCAGAGTGATATTTGTTACACTTGTGCTATCATAATCTAGCGACTGAGCAGGTTTCTCCTCCACAAAGATATCGGTATCAGACTTTAGCAATCTTTCGATTGAACTTTCAAATATCTTCATTACTTTTCATCACAACCATTCTCAATAGGGATATTGCTGATTGTTTTATAAGCATCATATACATCACAAAGTTCGTCAATTGAAAGACAAGCCAACACCTCATTTGATGTTTTGAAAGCAGGCTCATCACCAATATACAGGCAAGCAGAGCACAAAGCCCCATATTCAGCCAAAGCAGATCCAAGCTCGGCGTTGTCATTGTCAACGGTAAGACTTTCATAGGTTGCCTTTGAGTTTTTAATACATTCCATCATCTGCATGGTGGAAAGCTTGCGTATTTCGTATTCTGTGTCACTAATTGTTATTGTCATAGTACGCTCCTTTTTTGAGATATAACTATCATTGTTTCGATACAGGGTGAATTCACATTCGGGATTTCAGCGATATTCGCCCACTCACAGTTAGAGTATGTAATTCTACAATCTGGTTTTACAATGACAACGCTAAAGTTTGAAAGACTGTGAAAATCAAGCTTTCCTTGCCCAATGAAATAGACTGTTTTGAGTTCAAGTTGATGCTTTTCACTTGCTAAAATTGTAGCTACTGGTGTAGGAGAGCTGAATTCCTCGATATCATAAAGCTTTCTCGTTGAAGTTACTTTATAGCTTTCAATTATCGCAACCCTTTTTCCGTTAATTTCAATGCGAATGTCCTTGCTTGTCGGAATTTTTATAGAACTCAAATTATATCACTCTCCCAAAAAAGAAATCATTGTCCTTTAAAATATGGATAGCTGAAATAATAGNNGGGGAATTTTTAATCTTATTGTCATTACCACTGCCAATTACCACATCAAGGTTTTTTATGCTCATAGGCTCATTTATGGAGTTTGTGAGGGTATATTTGTAACAGCAGATTGCACCACACAAATAAGTAAGTAGAGATTGATGTTCTAAAATATCAATGTCTTCTTTTAATCGTGCTTTCACATCTAAGATTGAGATATCGATGAGATTAGAATATTCCGTTGCATCAGCAATAGAAATATTAGCCATTGCTGCAAACTGTTCTAAAATCTTTTGCTTATCGATAATTATTCCTCCTTTTTTATTTTGAGATACCCTCGCCACTGGCGAGGGTATCTCTCATAGCAGTTTAAACTGTCATAACTTTTGCAGCATCAGCAAAGATTTTTGCAAAACCTACAATAGAAGTGATTGCACTACGCTCAAGTTGACGGTCAATCAGCTTGTCGTTTTCAATCTGCACATCAGCGGCAGTAACCATTTCAAGAGCACAATTTTTATCAAGCGCAATGATTTTACCGGCAGGCAAACCGTTTGCACGATAAAGTGTTGCACCAAGTGGAGTTGAAAGCTTGCCGGTACCTTGGAAGTTAAGCCCAGCCATAGGGTCTTGTAGTTCTGGGATTGCAAGTAGTTTTTGCATCACATCAGGAGCAACAATCAGTCTGTTCATCTCATAAGGGCCAAATTTTCCCCAAAGATTAACAAGGTCTGCATATGTAATTTTGCCAGCAGCAGCAACGTTGATAACCTCAGCAGGGTTTGAATTTCCGTCGCCATTTAGAATAACACCGATTGCATCGTCAAGCTGTGATTTTGCAATGTATGCACCAATCTGTTTTAGGGTAACTGCAAACAAGTCCAAACGCTCAAATTTAATTGCCTCATAAGAAGACACAAGCATACGTCCACGTTTGTGCAGTGTGATAAGATTTTCTTGGAGTTTAATTTCTGTAGTAGGAATTAACCCACCCTCTAAAACTTTAGGAAACGATTGGGCAGCCTCTGAAGTAAGAGAGGCCAACGGGCGATAATCAAGGGTGTTAATCTTTGTATTTGATGCAACGATATCAGAAAGGACATTTGCCCCCTGCATGCCCTGCATAACACAACGTTTTACAAACTCGGGAAAAAGGGTCGCAGATTGTGAGCTTTGGAAAAACTTCTCGACGTTATCCGAGTTAAACCCTTTTACCTTGATGTCAAAACGCTTTAGTTGGCGTTCGTATGCGTCTAAGCCCTCAAGCTCTGTGCCTTTGTAATTAGTAGATGGGTCAAGTGCCTCAAGGGAAGCAGTAAAGTTTTTTGCACTTTGGTTATAAAGTCCCTTTTCAAGTGAAATGTTATCATAAAATGCCATAATAATAATTCCTCCTATATTTTAAATTCGTTCATAGTGGCTTGTGTGAATGTCTTGTCTTTGCCTTTGAGCTGAACATTGTCCTCGAAAGAGCTTAGCTTTTTTTCATAGGCTGACTTAAAAGCTTTTAGCTCCTCAATGTCCATTTTGCTGGCAACAGAGGCGAAAACCGCTGTATCGAGCTGGTCGTTTGCTAAAAACGAAAGTCTTGTAACTTCCTTTGCAAGGTCTTGCTTGTAAGCAAAACCGAGTTCCGCTGTTTTTTCTAGGCATTTAATATGACTACACAAAGCCATAGCCTCTGCCTTTGTCAAAGTAAATTCTTCATCACAGACAGAAAATGCCTTAATGAGTGTATCGTTATCTCTCAATTTGCTGTCCTCCTTATCCTGATTTTCATAACTTTTGGTAACCCCAGCGTTTTTTTGGGCGGGAACTGCCACAAATGACCATTCATAGGCATCTGTTGGTTTTTCTAATATATGATGACATTGTGTACCCTCGTAAACCTTTCCCTTTTGATGTTTGCAACCTTTTTTTGCATCAGCGGCGCAAACGGAACACTTGATGCTAGAAACACTACAGCCAACGCTGACTTCCTTTTTAATGCCACCGTCAATCTCCAAAATTAAATCTGCGTTTTTATCGCTTTTGACCATATACGCCTTTGCCTTTAGATAGGTATACTCCTCATTAAGCGAAGTGCGTTTTAGCTTATCAACTAAAACTTCAGTATCATAAATTCTAGCGGTTTGATTTTGCCCTTTGGGGTTATGGTCAAAGATACCTGTCTTGCCAATGAATAGCTTTGCAAGAGAATTTAATGAATCAACGCAAAACCTTTCATAATCACGGTCAATCTCGTTATCACAAAGGATAACGCTAAAGGTGTATACTCCATCAGCACTCAAATTTCGGCGAGTGTATCGGTTGATTTTGCCCAAGTCATCGTCTAATGCCGTGATGCTTTTTATAATATAGCCTGTGTTCATTCCTCTTCTCCGATCTCTTTTAATAGTTTTTTTGTCTGTGCACGATATAGCGAGGCTCGTGCCAGTTCACTCTCGTCTTGGAAACTTATCATGTTCCAATCAAGCTGTGGCTCATCATAAAAACCGTTTAAGCGAAGATATGTTCTGCACACCTTCATTATAAGTGGGGTTAATAGCCTACGATAATATTCAAGCTCACTGGTTAAAATATCAGATTGCTGTTTGCTCATTCGCTCTGTTGTGCTCCAAGCAAGCCCTAAAAGAAAAGGTGGAATAGAAAGCTTTGCAATAATCTGTTCAAGCATTTGCCGAACAGGGATTTGAGTATCAATCATTTGATTGTCAGCGCCAATTACTTTAATGCTAACGTCGCCCACACTGATAAAGTCGGTTACATTGCCATTTTTAGAGGCAGTCATACCGTCAGACCATTCCTTTGCAATCTGCATTGCACGCTCTTTCGCATAGGCCTTGTCCACATTGTCGTTGGTTGGCTTATATGTAACTGCATAACGAAGATTTCCAATACGCTCAAAGTTCTGACCGATAGAGTCATAAATTTTCATTAGCACCGAAGTAACAAAGGGAAGCCCTTTTAGTATGGAGTTTCCTGTGATTTCAGATGGGTTTGGATTAAGTGCTGTAAAAACTACCAAATCTTTGTTTCTTATTGGAATAATGTTGCTATCTCCAGCTTTAATATATATGTCTGCCGAAAGTGGGTTTGCTCCGGCCTTGACTTCGATATCCTCAAGGCTTCCATTATATAATCCAAGAATTTGCCTGTTGTCTTTATCAAGTACAATTTCCCCAACTGCATTTCCATACATTAAAAGGTTATCAAGATAGGTGCAGATGAAACTTTCAAGTCCCACAGAAACCGAGCCGACTTTGACATTAGAGATAAACTGGTTGAGCAACAACTCTGCTTGCTTATTAGAGCAGGTTATCTTGTATCCTCCAATCAGCCTGATAATTTTAAGGATTGCAGCGTCCACAATTGGAACTGCTTCTCGAAGTGCTTCATAAAGCTTTAGCTGGGGAGCTTTTACTGATAAAAAATCATCAAGCATAGAAAGCTTAGTATCCTTACTTCGGGCAGTCTGCACCAAAGCATAGGGGGAAGAGAGGTTTTCTCGTTTTTTAAATAGGTTCAATCGCTAACCTCCTTTCGGGGTATAATACCCCTTTTTATATTATTGATTTTACATTTGAATGGTGTCATCTGGTGGTACTGATGACAAAAAAATCATCTGTGTTCTCATTGATAACGGTGTTGACAAAGTAGCGAATGTCGTCCATAGCATGGTCGTTTTCCTTTTTGGGGACATCACCCTTGCAATTTTCCTGCCACGAATAAATGGAGAATTCTCGAATTGTGTCCACACAATCAGAAGAAAACATCAACTTCTTTGATTTAAGTGCATCGCTTACTCGTCTAATACCGCCAATCACATCATTGGTCGCCTTCATAACACGGAATTTGTTGTGACGTCTGATACATTCAATGAAGCTTGCAGCAGAGGGGTCTACCAAAACAGCTGTAATCTCTCTGTCACCACAGAGTTTTTCCAATTCACAATAATATTCCTCGTCAGTTTTTGAAATGCCTTTTTCTCTTCCATTGTAATAAAACTCATCAATTCTGTACCAAGTGTCATTGCTAATCCCCCAAAGCCCCATTGAAGTAGGATTTAACGTGCCATAGTCTATGGAAACATAAAATGAAGATAGATTTTTTGGTGGTACATTAAAAATATGTTTTTCAGGGGAAAACATAGGATAAATCAAACCACTTGCCAAAACCCACTTGCCAAGCACAAACCGTTCATAGAATGTGCCGGAGTAAAGTGACTCATATCGTTTTAAGATTTCAGCAGTGAGAGAGGGGTTGTCGGCCATTTGGAAATGCAGATATAGTGCATTCTTTTGCTTCGCTTTTTTAATCCACTCAATGTAAAACCAATGAAAGGGGTGTTCAGGGTTGCAGTTAAACCAAAATTTTGAGCCATCGACAGAACAGCGTGCAAGCGCTTGCTCGACAAAGGAGCGTGGCATTAGTGCAACTTCATCAAGCATAATCCCCGATAAAGTAATACCCTGTATTAAAGAGGCACTGCTTTCATCTTTTCCGCCAAACAGGTAAAATCGGTTTGTAATGCCCTTGTACTCGATATCAATGTAATTTTTCGACACCTTTTCTTCACAAACGAAACCAAGTGGCTGTAGTATATTGATAAGAGGAGTAACTACGTTTCGCCTAAGCGACGTAATCGTTTTACCACAGATAGCAAAGCTTTGATTGTGAAAGCTTTGGAATGCCCAAGAGATAAACGAGATTGACATACAAAGGGTTTTACCACTTCTAACAGCACCGTCACAAATAACTGCATCGCTCGATTTGTATTTGCTGCTGTGACACCACCATGTAAGGAGGGTTAGCTGTTTTTTTGAGAATGTTTTAAACTTCATCGTCAGAGTTCACCTCGTCAATGGATTTTGCAGAAGCCTCAAGCGCCGCAAAGAATTCAGTTGCATCATCGCTGTTACTTTTAAAGCGTGTAATCTCTAACAGCTTATCAAATGCCTTAAATCGGTCAAAGAACTTAATCTCAATTGCCCCGTCTTTTGGGATTTTGATTTCAGAGATGTGAAACATATCCAGCTTGTCCATTTGATCTAGCAAGCTTTCCCTATCAAGTAGCATCAGCTTTAAGCTATCAGCACTTGAGGCAAACGCAAGCCTGTTTAACCCTGCGACAATTCCACTAAGCATCTTCTCATCAATCCTTTGAGATGAGAACTCTGCAATCGTTGCTTGAATTTCAGAGCGTTGCAATAGCTTTGCTGACTTTGTTTCAGCTAGTAATGAGGGATAACCTGCTTTGATTGCCGCATCTTTACCATTTTGCAGGGTTTGATAGTAATAGCAAAACAGCTTTTCATTTTGGCTTAGATGTTTTATTGTGAACAACTCCTTTCATAAGTAGGAGTAAAAACAAAAATGGTTGCACGTGTTTGTGCAACTCGAAAAAAAGTTCTAGAAAAAATGTAAAAGTTCGTTTACAATTGTTGCCGACTAAGATATGATGTAGCTATAGGGTAGATGGGTATACCAAGGTTGCCATCACCCTTAGAAAAAACAGGAGGTACAGATATGAAAGATTGGATAAAACGCAGTTGGCAGGAGATTAAAGTATCAATAGGGCTACTTTGTTTGTTTTCGCTTCAGGTTTCTCAGAGAATTCTAATGGATGAAGCAGACAGGTTTTATGCGAATAAAATCGGACTTCCTGTGCAGTGGCTTTCAATCTACTCTGACACAGGTAATCGCAATCTATGGTCCCTGCTCTTTGAAGGCAATCGCGGCATATTTGTGAATATTGGTGCATTACTGGGCGAGTTTTTTCTAATTTTCCTTTTGGTCAAATCGATCTTCATGCTGGTGAAATATATTAAATCTCGCACGGTAAAGGTCAAAGGACTCGTTCAATCAGATAAAACCATTTGAAACTATGACGTTTAAACCGCCTGTATATAAACTAAACAATACGAAACAAAATAATATAAAACTGTAAATCGAATTGAATATAGCATTTGGGTACGTTTAATATGAGTATCTGTGCAACTCTCATATAATTTATTAAAGATATTGATAAGTTTTTGCAGATAGGTGGAAGTTGTTTATTTCGACAACAAATCGCACCAAACCCGTTGACAACCCTCACCCATTATGATAAGATATAAAAGTTGTCAAAACGACGAGAAACTTGGAGAAAAGAAGAAAAAGAAAAGTAAAAAACTTCTTGACAAAGAGAGAACGTTGTGGTAAGATAATAAAGCTGTCAAAACAGCGATAAACCTGAAGAAAAGAAGAAAAAGAAAAGTTAAAAAACTTCTTGACAAAGGCTAGACGGTGTGATAAGCTAGTAAAGCTACTGAAACGCAGAGCGAAAGAAACTAAGTTAAAAAACAACTTGAGAAAGTTAAAAAACTGGTTGACAAAACGCTAACGTTATGGTAGGATAAAAGAACAGCCTAAAAACTGCCAAGCAGTTAAAAACGCTGTGGGATCTTGAAAATTAAACAATGTAAAGTAAGATAAAGAATTTTAATCAAACCCGATTAATTCAATATGAGTATAACAAAAGTAATGACGACAGACGTTATGAGCAATAGGTTATTTCACTTAAATTAAAGTGTAGTAATACAATTTAAATTAAGAGTTTGATCCTGGCTCAGGACGAACGCTGGCGGCACGCCTAACACATGCAAGTCGAACGAAGTTAAAAAGAGCTTGCTCTTTTTAACTTAGTGGCGGACGGGTGAGTAACGCGTGAGTAACCTGCCTTTCTGTGGGGGATAACGTTTGGAAACGAACGCTAATACCGCATAACGTATCGAGATGGCATCATCATGATACCAAAGGAGTAATTCGCAGAAAGATGGACTCGCGTCCAATTAGCTAGTTGGTGGGGTAATGGC